>NZ_POTY01000009.1 GCF_003236315.1 Micromonospora craterilacus | reverse complement strand
GCTTTGGGGCGGGGAGCGGGAACTGTTCCAGCCCGGCCGGCGCGGAGCCACCCTGCTGGTCGACGACTGGCGGCTCGGTCTGGGCATCTGCTACGACGGCTGCTTTCCCGAGCACGGCCGCGCCGCCGCCGACGACGGGGCGCACGGCTACCTCTGCCCCAGCGGCTACCTCGTCGGCTCCGAACACCGGCGCGACCTCTACTACGCCGCGCGGGCGCTGGACAACACGATGTACGTGGCCTTCGCCAATTCGGTCGGTGGCGCGGACCCGTGGCGGTTCAACGGCGGGGCGGCGATCTACGACCCGCAGGGCCGACCGTTGGCCCGGGGTGCCGACGGCGGGGAGGAGGTGCTGGTCGCCGTACTCGACCCGGCCGCCCTGGCGGCTACCCGGACGGCGCACTCGATGCTGCGCGACCGACCAGCGCACCAGGGTGCGCCCCGAGCGTCGGTGTCAGCCTGACGCGAGCAGGTAACCCGCGGCCCTGTCGGCGGGGCACCAAATTCCCGTAAGGTTCCCAAGTGCCGTTGCTCCTGCTGGATCTGGACAACACCCTGCTGGACCGGGCCGGGCCGTTCCGCACCTGGGCAGAGCGCTTCCTCGACAGTATCGGCGCCCCGCCGGGCGACCTCGAATGGCTGCTGTCCATCGACGCCGACGGGCTCACCGACCGCTGGGACGTCGCCGACGCCATCCGGGACCGCTACCGGCTGCGCATTCCCTCCATCGACCTGGTCGAGGAACTGCACGACGGGGTCGTCGAGTTCACCCGGCTCGACCCGCTGGTCGCCTGTGCGCTGCGGATCGCCGACGACGCCGGCTGGATGCCGGTGGTGGTAACCAACGGCGCGGTACGCCTGCAGGACGCCAAGATCCGGCGCACCGGGCTGGACCGGTACGTCGCCGACTGGGTGATCTCCGAGGAGGCCGGGGTCAGCAAACCCAACCCCAGGATCTTCGCGCTGGCCGCCCAGCGGGTCCGGATGCCGCTGCGCGGTGCCTGGGTGATCGGCGACGGCCCGGAGGCGGACATCGGTGGTGCCACCGCGGTCGGGCTGCCCAGCATCTGGCTGCACCGGGGCCGGCCCTGGACGGACACCCGGTTCGCGCCGACCGCGACCGTCGACACGGTGATCGCCGCAGTCGCCGCGGCTATGGGTGGCTGAACCGTAAACCGGTTGACCCGGCGCGTGGTCGCCGCGAGCATGGTCGTCGCATCGTGCATCCCGGGCGCGCGCCCGGTCGAGGAGAGGGGGTCGGTCATGGCCGTCTTCGCAGGTCAATTCCGGCCTCCAACCACCTCGAACAAGGGACGACCAGCGCAGTGCGCGATCACGACTTCTCGGCGCCAGAGCGCCGGGCCCGCGGCAGGCGCCGCTTCGACGACGACGAACCACACTTCCTGAAGCACGGCCGGGCCTCCGGACCCGCCCCGGCCGACCCCGACGACGAACCCGAACCGGACACCGGTGCGGTCTGGTCGTCCTGGGACGATGCCGTGCAGGGTCCGCAACCCCACCCGGACTGGCTGGTCACCGAGCTGGCCGCGAAGGACACCGAACTGGGGGTGCTCAAGACCGGCAAGGAGGCGGACGTCCACCTGGTCCGCCGGGCCGTCCCCGGCACCGACCGGTCCTGCCTGCTCGCGGCGAAGCGCTACCGCGACCCCCGGCACCGGCTCTTCCACCGCGACGCCGGGTACCTGGAAGGGCGTCGGGTGCGCCGGTCCCGGGAGATGCGCGCGATGGCCGGCCGGACGGCGTTCGGCCGACAGATGATCGCCGGGCAGTGGGCGGCGGCCGAGTTCGCCGCGTTGGCCCAGCTCTGGGAGATCGGCGAGCGGTACGGCACCGTCGCCGTGCCGTACCCGGTGCAGCTGCGGGGCACCGAGCTGATGCTGGAGTTCCTCGGCGATCACGACGAGGGGCGGGCCGCACCCCGGTTGGCCGAACTGCGCCCGGCCCCGGCCGAGCTACGTGAGCTGTGGGGGCAACTGGTCGAGGCCCTGGTGGTGCTGGCTCGGGCAGGGTACGCGCACGGCGACCTGTCGCCGTACAACCTGCTTGTGCACGCGGGGCGACTGGTGTTGATCGACCTGCCGCAGGTGGTCGACGTGGTGGCGAACCCGCAGGGGCGGGACTTCCTGGCCCGGGACGTCCAGGTCGTCGCCACCTGGTTCGCGGCCCGCGGTCTGCCGCCGAACGTGGTGGACCCGGCCGCGCTGACCGAGGCGCTGTCGCGCGAGGCGGGCCTGCGCTGACCAGTGGGCTCCGGGTGGCGGGTGGACCGCCGCCCGGAGCCCGCCGGGTTCACGCCGTCACCCGGCCGCGCTCGCTGAGGCCGTCACCTCGCCGCGCTCGGCGTCGTCCGTGTGGCGTCGACCGGTGCGCTCGTTCATTGCAGGTAGCGCTCGACCTCGGGTACCGGGCGGGCCCCCTGGGCGTCGGGGTCGCCGTGGGCCTGCCGGGCGGCGCGCCGCCGGCGCAGCAGGTCCCAGCACTGGTCGAGAGATTCCTCCAGCTCACGCAGCCGGGTGCGGGCCTCGTCGTCGGTGCCCGCCTCGTTGGCCTGCGCCGCTGCGCGCAGCCGGTGCTCCTCGTCGACCAGATCGGAGATCCGGCTCAGGATGGTCTCGTCGTCCATGCCCCTGAGCCTGGCACAGCGAGACGGGTCGCGCCCGCATTCCCCCCGGTGAACCCGGCGACGCGGCGGGGGACGGCCCGACGGCGCACGGCGTAGATCATGGGAGCGTCCACGTCGTGCGCGGGATCCCCGGCGACGACCATGGGAGCAACGCGACGCCGCACTCCGCGGCGCAGCGGATCCTGCGGCTGGTCGACAACCTCGGGCGCGGCACCACCCGCGCCGACCTGATCGAGCACCCGCCACTGTGGCACGACAAGGGCCTCGGCGCGCCGGTGTCGAACGTACGGGCGGCGCTGCTCGCGGCGCGGCAGCTGGCGTTCTCGCCGACCGCGCCGGGCCCGCACGGCGGGCCGGCGCAGTGTCGCCCCGGGGCGACCAGGGCATGATCACGAGCGCTTGAGTTGATGCAGCGACGCTGTTAGCGTGCGCCGGGGTCGGTGCATGTGACGCCTTCCTGACCGACCGATCAGCTAGTTAACGGCCAGGGACGGTGTGATGAACTCCCGCAGTTCAAATCTGCGTACCAAGGTCGTGGCCCTGCTGGCCGTGCTGGTGGCACTCTGGGCCTTCGCCGCCTGGGTGACCGTCCGAGAGGGAGTAAACCTGGTCGGCGTGCGGGCGCTCGACGCCCGGGTGTTCGACCCCAGCGAGCCGCTGCTGCTGCAACTGCAGCTGGAACGGCGTACCTCGCTGGCGTACCTGGGGCGGCCGGCCGAGGCGCAGCGGGGTGAGCTGGAGCAGTTGCGGCAGCGTACCGACGAGCTGGCCGCCGAGTTCGCCCAGTCGGCCGACAACTGGCAGGTCAGCCTGCTCGGCAGCGAGGACCTGCGCGAACGCGTCACAGAGCTGAATCGGGGACTGGACACGCTGCGGGACACCCGCACCGCCGTCGACGGGCGCAACATCGGCCGCAGCGAGGTCGGGAAGGCGTTCACCGAGCTGATCGAGTCGATCTACCAGATCTACCACGAGCTCGGCAATCTCGACGACGACGAGGTCGCCGACGACACCGCCCAACTGATCCGGCTCAACCGGGCCCGGGAGCTGCTGTCCCAGGAGGACGCCCTGCTCGCCGGTGTGCTGGCCGCCGGCCGAATCACCCCGGCCGAGCGGGCGGAGTTCGCCCGCGTGGTGGGTGCCCGGCAGTTCCTCGCCGAGCAGGCGGTCATCAGCCTGCCGGACGCCGATCAGCGTCGCTACGCGCAACTGATCGCCGGCCCGAACTTCCGGCGGCTGGCCGAGTTGGAGAAACAGGTCATGCTCGGCTCCGGCAACTCCCGGCTGCCGTTCACCGCCAAGGAGTGGGCCGACACCACCAGCCCCTCGCTGATCGAGATCGGCGACGCCGTGCTGGCCGGTGGAGACGACCTCGTCAAGCGGGCCACCCCCGTCGCGGCCGGCGTCGTCGTCCGGCTGGTGCTCGCCGGTGGTCTCGGCCTGCTGGCGGTCATCGCCTTGGTGGTCGTCTCGGTCACCACCGCGCGGGCCCTGGTGCAGCAGCTGCAACGGCTACGTGACGCCGGTTTCCAACTCGCCCACGAGCGGCTGCCGAGCGTGGTGGAGCGGCTCGGCCGCGGCGAGCAGGTCGACGTCGGCAAGGAGGCGTCGCCGTTGCAGCTCGGTGCCGACGAGATCGGCCAGGTGGGTCGGGCCTTCAACGCCGTGCAGGAGACTGCCATCCGCACCACGGTGGAGCAGGCCGAGCTGCGTCGCGCCGTCAGCGAGGTGTTCCTCAGCCTGGCCCGGAGCAACCAGTCACTGGTGCATCGCCAGCTCACCCTGCTGGACTCGATGGAGCGGCGGGAGCGCGACGCGGAGGAACTGGAGGACCTGTTCCGCGTCGACCACCTGGCCACCCGGATGCGGCGCAACGCGGAGAACTTGATCGTGCTCTGCGGCTCCACGCCCGACCGTGCCTGGCAGCGCAGTGTGCCCATGGTGGACGTGATCCGTAGCGCGGTCGGCGAGATCGAGGACTACAGCCGGGTCACCGTGCTCCCGATCGGCGGGGTGTCGCTGGCCGGGCGGGCCGTCGGCGACGTGATCCACCTGCTCGCCGAGCTGATCGAGAACGGGCTGTCCTTCTCCCCGCCGCACACCAGCGTGGAAGTGCGCGGCCAACTGGTCGCCAACGGGTACGCCATCGAGATCGAGGACCGCGGTCTGGGCATGACCGAGGGGGACCTCGCCGCGGCCAACCACCGGATCGTGGACCGTTCCGAGCTGAACCTCGCCGACGCGTCCCGGCTGGGGCTCTACGTGGTGAGCCGGCTGATCGACCGGCACGAGGTGCGGGTGCAGCTGAAGGAGTCCGCGTACGGTGGGACGACCGCCGTGGTGCTGATTCCGAGTATTTTGATCATCGCCGACGGTGCCGAGCCGGGTGCCCTGGGCGAAAACCGGGCCGAAACTCCGGCCCCGGCCGCCGGGTCGGCTCCCGCCGACCCGGATGCGTGGTCGGCCGCGCCGGTGGCCCCCGCCGCGCCGGTCGCCCTTCCGGCACCCCGGGCCCCGGCCGAAGCCGACACCGCAGTCGGCAAGCCGGACGGCACCGTCGAACACGGCGGGGACGCACCAGTGGAGGTTCACCTCGGGCCCACCGATGGCACCGACGGTGCCGGGCTGCCGACCCGGTCGCGGCGCCGTCCGGGACATACAGCACTCGACGGCCCGACCATTCCGATCGCGCTGCCGATCACCTCGGCGCCGACTGGTGACGGGGCGATCCGGCTGGCGCGGCGACCCGCCGACGTGACCGCTGGCGGCGGCCAGCCGACCGACGCCGCGACCACGGCCGGATCCCCGCTGTCGAGCACCGCGGCGGCCTGGACCGAGTCGGGCGGTGCCGCGGCGGCCGAGGCCGAGCCGACCCGTACCGAGTCGGGCCTGCCGGTCCGGGTCCGGCAGGCCAGTCTCGCGCCGGCGCTGCGGGCCGAGCGCGAGGGCGTGGCGGAGGGCGACGACGTCCTCCGCGAACCCGAACAGGTTCGACGGATGATGAGTTCGTACCAGACGGGCACCCAGCGTGGACGCTCCGACGCCGCCCGTCTGCTCGATGGAGGCGGTCGGCGTGACGCGGACGAGTCCGGCGACGCTGACCAACAGGCGACCTGACTGAGATCGGGAGCCCGGCGATAGCGGGCGACCGCCGGTCAGTCCCAGATGAGCAATGGCGTAGAGCCGGGGAGAAGAGGACGACGAAGTGGCGCAGAAGACGGCTTCGAGTGCCGACCTGACGTGGTTGCTGGACGACCTGGTCGGTCGGGTCAAGCAGGCCGAACACGCGGTCGCACTGTCCGGTGACGGTCTGCTGATGGCCTCCTCGAAGGGGCTCAGCCGCGACGACGGCGAGCACCTGGCGGCGATGGCGGCCGGCATCCAGAGCCTGGCCCGGGGTGCCGGCAAGCGGTTCGGTGGCGGGCAGGTGCAGCAGACGATCATCGAGATGCAGTCGTCGTTCATGTTCGTCACAGCCGCCGGCCGCAACGCCTGCCTCGCGGTGCTGGCCAGTGAGGACGCGGACGTGGGACTGATCGCGTACGAGATGGCCATGCTGGTCACCCGGGTCGGCAAGTACGTCGCGTCGCCGTCACGATCGGCCGAGCAGCCCAACTGGGAGCAGTAGCCCGGATGGCGGTGAAGGGGAAGTCCGCCGACCATCAGTGGGTGGACGACCATGCCGGTCCGGTGGTTCGTCCGTACGCGGTGACCGGCGGCCGGGCCCGACCGGTCACCGGCACGTTCGACCTGATCTCCCTGGTGACGGCGACCCGTCGGGACGTCTCGCCGGAGCCCGGGCTCGGCCCGGAGCATCTGGCGATCGTCGGCCTGTGCCAGCGGATGCAGTCCGTCGCCGAGATCGCGGCACATCTGGACCTGCCGGTGGGCACCGTGCGCGTCCTGCTCGGCGACCTGGTGGCGCGCAACCTGGTACAGATCCGGGAGCCGCACCGCGCCGTCGGCGTTTCCGACCACAGCATCTTCGAGGCGGTTATCCATGGACTACGGGCACTCTGAGCGGCCGTCGGAGGCAGCCATCCTGCCCACAGCGATCAAGATCCTGGTCGCGGGCGGCTTCGGAGCCGGCAAGACGACGCTGGTCGGCGCGGTCAGCGAGACGCGTCCGTTGCGGACCGAGGAGGTGCTGACCGAATCAGGAGTCGGCATCGACGACATCTCCGGCGTCGAGGCCAAACGGACCACGACCGTCGCGATGGACTTCGGCCGGATCACCATCAGCGACGACCTGGTGCTGTACCTGTTCGGCACCCCGGGCCAGGACCGGTTCTGGTTCGTCTGGGACGAGCTGGCGCTCGGCGCGATCGGCGCGGTGGTGCTGGCCGACACCCGCCGGCTGGCCGACTGCTTCCCCTCCATCGACTACTTCGAGGAACGGGACACACCGTTCCTGGTCGCGGTCAACTGCTTCGAGGGGGCGCGGCAGTACCGGCTCGACGAGGTGCAGGCGGCGCTGAACCTTGACCCCGAGGTGCCGGTGCTGCTCTGCGACGCCCGGCGTCGGGAGTCGGCCAAGGAGGTGCTCATCAGCCTGGTCGAGCACGCCCTGAAGCTCCGGGAGGCCCGTCGCCGCGTCGGGTGACCCCGGGGGACGGCAACCCCGGGCCCGCCAACCCGACACCGGGTACCTCCAGATCACGAAGGGCTCCTTCCCGCACGGAAAGGAGCCCTTCGGCCTTGTGGTACGTCAGTTGGCGATCATGCGGCGCAGCACGTACTGCAGGATGCCGCCGTGCCGGTAGTAGTCCGCCTCACCGGGGGTGTCGATCCGGACGACCGCGTCGAACTCCAGGCCGCCGTCGGTGGTGACCCGCACCGTACGCGGGGTCGAGCCGTCGTTGAGCGCGGTCACCCCGGTGATGGTGAACGTCTCGGTGCCGGTCAGCCCCAGCGAGTCGGCGTTCTCCCCGACCGGGTACTGCAGCGGCAGCACGCCCATGCCGATGAGGTTGGAGCGGTGGATCCGCTCGTACGACTCGGCGATGACCGCCTTGACCCCCAGCAGCATGGTGCCCTTGGCCGCCCAGTCCCGCGACGAGCCGGAGCCGTACTCCTTGCCGGCCAGGATGACCAGCGGGACGCCGGCCTGCTGGTAGGTCATCGAGGCGTCGTAGATCGAGGTCGTCTCGCCGGTCAGGTGGTTGACCGTGAAGCCGCCCTCCACCCCCGGGACCAGCTGGTTGCGCAGCCGGATGTTGGCGAAGGTGCCCCGGATCATCACCTCGTGGTTGCCCCGGCGGGAGCCGTACGAGTTGAACTCGTGCCGCGGCACGCCGTGCCCGGCGAGGTACTCACCGGCGGGGGAGTCGGCCTTGATGGAGCCGGCCGGGGAGATGTGGTCGGTGGTCACCGAGTCACCCAGCTTGGCCAGCACGCGGGCACCGGCGATGTCGGCCACCGGCTGTGGCTGGTGCGCCATCCCCTCGAAGTACGGGGGCTTGCGGACGTAGGTGGATTCGCCGTCCCAGGCGAAGGTGTCCCCGGTCGGCGTCGGCAGCGACTGCCAGCGCTCGTCACCGGCGAAGACGTCGGCGTACGCGGCGCTGAAGCCGGTGGCACCGATCGCCGAGGCGATGACCTCCTGGATCTCGGCGGTGCTCGGCCAGATGTCGCGCAGGAAGACCGGCTGGCCCTCGCTGTCCTCGCCGATCGGCTCGTTGGCCAGGTCGATGTCCATCGTGCCGGCGAGGGCGTACGCGACCACCAGCGGCGGGGACGCCAGGTAGTTCATCTTCACGTCCGGGTTGATCCGGCCCTCGAAGTTGCGGTTGCCAGAGAGCACCGACACGACGGCGAGGTCGGCCTCGTTCACTGCGGCGGAGATCTCCTCCGGCAGCGGGCCGGAGTTGCCGATGCAGGTGGTGCAGCCGTAGCCGACCAGGTGGAAGCCGAGCTTCTCCAGGTACGGCGTGAGGCCGGCCCGCTCGTAGTAGTCCATGACGACCTTGGAGCCGGGCGCGAGGGTGGTCTTCACCCACGGCTTGCGGTTCAGGCCCTTGTCCACCGCGTTGCGGGCGAGCAGCGCCGCGCCGATCATGACCTGCGGGTTGGACGTGTTGGTGCAGGAGGTGATGGCGGCGATCACCACCGCGCCGTGGTCCAGCTCGTACTCGACGCCGTCGTCGCCGGTGACCCGGATCGGGTTGCTGGCCCGTCCGCCGGAGCCGACGGCGGCGGTCACCAGGTCACGCGGGGCGTCGGCCGGGTCGTTGACCTCGTTGGCCGGGGAGTCGCTGGCCGGGAAGGATTCGGCGCTGGCCTCGTCGGCCGGGCCGGCGGTGCCGTACGGCGGGTTGGTGCGCACACCGCCGCGGGCGTCGGCGTCGCTGCCGGTCTGGTCGGCCGCGACGTAGTCGGTCAGCGCGGAGCGGAACAGGGTCTTGGCGCTGCCCAGCGGCACCCGGTCCTGCGGACGCTTCGGGCCGGCGAGGGACGGCTCGATGGTGCCCAGGTCGAGCTCCAGGTGCTCGGAGTACTCCGGCTCGGCGGCCGGGTCGTGCCAGAGCCCCTGCTCCTTGGCGTACGCCTCGACCAGCGCGACCTGCTGCGGGTCGCGGCCGGTCAGCTCCAGGTAGCGGACGGTCTCGGTGTCGATCGGGAAGATCGCCACGGTGGAGCCGTACTCCGGCGACATGTTGCCGATGGTGGCCCGGTTGGCCAGCGGCACCGCGCTCACGCCCGGGCCGTAGAACTCGACGAACTTGCCGACCACGCCGTGCTTGCGCAGCATCTCGGTGATGGTGAGCACCAGGTCGGTGGCGGTGGTGCCGGCCGGCATCTCGCCGGAGAGCTTGAAGCCGACGACCCGCGGGATCAGCATGCTGACCGGCTGGCCCAGCATGGCGGCCTCGGCCTCGATGCCGCCGACGCCCCAGCCCAGCACGCCCAGGCCGTTGACCATCGTGGTGTGCGAGTCGGTGCCGACGACGGTGTCCGGGTACGCCTGGCCGCCGCGCTCCATCACGGTGCGGGCCAGGTACTCGATGTTGACCTGGTGCACGATGCCGGTGCCCGGCGGGACCACCTTGAACTCGTTGAAGGCGGTCTGCCCCCAGCGCAGGAACTGGTAGCGCTCCTTGTTACGGGTGTACTCCAGCTCGACGTTGCGCTCGAAGGCGTCTTCCCGGCCGAACAGGTCGGCGATCACGGAGTGGTCGATGACCAGCTCCGCGGGGGCGAGCGGGTTCACCTTGGTGGGGTCGCCGCCGAGTTCGCGGACGGCCTCACGCATGGTGGCCAGGTCGACCACGCACGGTACGCCGGTGAAGTCCTGCATCAGCACCCGGGCCGGGGTGAACTGGATCTCGACGCTCGGGTCCGCGGTCGGGTCCCAGGCGCCGAGCTGGCGGATGTGCTCGGCGGTGATGTTCGCGCCGTCCTCGGTCCGCAGCAGGTTTTCCAGCAGGATCTTCAGGCTGTAGGGGAGCCGCTCGTGGCCCTCCACCTGGCTGATCTTGAAAATCTCGTAGCTCGCGTCTCCGACGCGTAGCTGGGTCTTCGCACCGAAGGTGTCGAGGCTCGCCACGTCGTACTCCTTCACACCAGCGACCGTGAGTAGTCCTGAGCAGTCTGTCGCACCGGCCGGAGCGCCGCCGTGGTTAGGCAACACTTACCGCCGATTCTCGCTGTCAACAAAACCGTACGTCCGTCTTGCTATAAGTGCAACCCGATGCCATCGTGTGGACGGGAGGTGCAACCATGATCCACCACGTTCAACTGGCCTGCCCGCGGGGCTCCGAGGACCGCTCGCGGGCCTACTACGTCGGCCTGCTCGGCCTGACCGAGCAGGCCAAACCACCGGCCCTCGCGGCCCGCGGCGGTTGCTGGTTCAGCGGGTACGGCGCCGAACTGCACCTGGGCGTCGAGGACGACTTCCGCCCGGCCCGCAAGGCGCATCCCGCCCTGCTCCGGCCCGACCTGGACGCCCTCGCCGCCCGACTGGCCGCCGCCGGATACCCGGTGACCTGGGGCGGGAACGAACTGCCGGGGATGCGCCGCTTCCACACCGAGGACGCGCACGGCAACCGGCTGGAGTTCGTCACCCCGGCCTGACCCCCTTCGCCGCCCCGCCACGGGTGCCGGTGGCCCGGCCGGGTGGCCGCCCGGTCTGCGGGCCGTCCGACCCGTCGGACCCGGGTAGGGTTCGACGTCGGATCGGAAGGGGTGGCGGTGGTAGACGTACAGCACTGGCTCGCCGCGTTTCCCCCCGGCGTGGTCTACCTGATCGTCGCCGGGGTGATCGGCGTGGAGAGCATGGGCGTTCCGCTGCCCGGCGAGATCGTGCTGGTCAGCTCCGCCCTCCTCGCCGCCACCGGGGTGATCCAGCCCGAGTGGGTGGCCACCGCCGCCGCGGCCGGCGCCATCGTCGGCGACTCCATCGGGTACGCGGTCGGCCGACGCGGGGGCCGACCGTTGCTGGAACGGCTGGGCCGGCGGTTCCCCCGACACCTCGGACCGGCACACCTTGCCCGCGCGGAACAGAGCTTCGCCCGGCACGGGGTCTGGGCAGTCTTCTTCGGCCGGTTCGTGGCCCTGCTGCGGATCCTCGCCGGGCCCCTGGCGGGCGCGCTGCACGTGCCGTACCGCCGGTTCCTGCTGGCGAATGTGGCCGGCGGCCTGGTCTGGGCGTTCGGCACCACGTACCTGCTCTTCACCGTGGGCCGGGCCGCCGAACACTGGCTCAAGGACCTCTCCTGGGCCGGGCTGGTGGTCGCGGTGCTCGCCGGCCTCACCAGCACCTGGTGGCTGCGCCGCCGTGCCCGGCGGCTGGCACCGGCCGAGTCCCCCGACGACGCCGAGCCGGTACCCGTCAGCAGCGACCGCTGACCTCGAACGTCCGGCCTGGCCGGAGCCCGCGTCGGGCCGGCCGTGGGGACGGCGAGGAACCTTGCGTCCGGCCGTGGACACGCCGAAGGGCCGACCCCGTGTGGGGTCGGCCCTTCGGCTGCTGGCTGAAAGGAAGGGGTCCTTGTTGACGCCTGGTGTGGAGGAGGGGTCCCTTCCTAACACTTGTTGGGTTGTCAGCTGGCGGTGTAGCCGCGGGTGGCGATCCAGTTGGCCAGGTTGTCGATGCTGATCCGGTACGACGCGGTGTTCGGGTTGGCGGAGTCGGCGATCGTCACGGTCTTGCCGTTGTCGCGGTAGCCGACGACGCTGATGTAGTGGCCGCCTTCGAAGGAGTGGGTGGTGCCGTCGGTGTCGGTGGCGGTGCCGGCGATGTTGGCGACTACGGCGCGGCCGTCGTCGACGGTACGGACGACGTCGTCTCGCAGCTTGTCGGCCTGCTTGCTGTCGGCCTTCGCGCCGGAGATCTCCACCGACTTGTAGACGTTCTTACCGGTTTCCTTGTTCAGGACGGGGGTGATGTCGTTGATGGAGTTGGTGCCGTCCTCGGTGGTGCCCATTTCCTTGGCCATGGCGTCGACGTTGATGTCCTTGCCCTGCACCGACAGGGCGTTACGGGTCGCGGCCGGACCGCAGTAGTAGAAGTTCGGCTGGGCCTCGTAGCGGACGTTCAGCTCACGCTCGCTGCTCTTACGGCCGGCCTGCACGGTGGCGGTGGCGGCCTGCGCGCCCGGGGTGGCCTGGGCGGCGATGGCGGGGCCGGCGATGCCGCCGGCGGTGGCGGCGGTGGCGGCGATGGTCAGGGCGGTCTTACGCAGGATGTCGGTACGCATGATGAGTCACGCCTTCCGTTCGGGGGTGTGCGGCACGGATCAACCCGTGAAGGGGATCGCGGTGCTGCGGGGGTTTAGGGGTACGCCCGGCGGGGGGCTGCTCGGGCGTCCGGGGGGTGTAACGATCCCGGCCGGTCCCGCATTCCCGCGGGCCAGGGTTCCGGGGGCTACCGGCTCACGGCGCGGAGGGCGCCGGCGGTGTGCCATGTACAACGACCCGCGGCCCGGCATCATTCCCCGCCGGCCAGCCCCGACCACCGGACACCAAACCCCAAACCCGACACCGGACGCACCACGGATCGGCGCGCTCCTAGGTGGGTAGCTCCGCGCCGGACCCCAGCCCCAAAGCGGACATCAGGCGCACCGTACCGCCATCGGGGCGCACCTGATGCGACCGCACAGGCCCGTCCAATGGCGCGGCGGGGTCGTTGATGCCCGCGTCGTCGCACTCAGTGGCAGTGGTGCTCGTCCGCTGCCCGGACCGGCGTGACCTGCGGGCGGGTCCATTGCGCCGTTGGGCGGCCGTCCTTGCGCCAGAAGCTGTACGTCGGGTCCTGCGGCCAGCCCTCGGGGGAGTCCTCCCAGGCCTCCTGCCGGCCGTAGACGGTCATGTCGAGCAGCTTGAGCGAGCCCATGATCGCCTCGACGCCGCGGCCGGTCGTCTCGTAGGTGAGGTAGACCCGGTCGCCCTGGCGGAGGTAGCAGGCGATGGCGCCGCTGTCGGCGAAGGCGGGCTCGTCGACGCCGTACGTCGAATACCACGGGTGGGTGTAGCCCATGAACTCCCGGAACGGCGCCATCTCCTCGTACGGCCCCTCGCCGAAGACCGCGAACGTGATGCCGCGTGCCTCGAGGTAGACCGAGTTCTGGAAGTTCCAGATGCTGATGGTGCAGCCCTCGCACTGCCCCTCGAACGGCTTGCCGAGGTGCCACATGTGCTTGTAGACGACGAGCTGGTCGCGCCCTTCGAAGATGTCGAGCATCGAGGTCGGGCCCCGCTCGCCGACGAGCTTGACGGGCGCGATCTCGGTCATCGGGAGGCGGCGGCGCGCGGCGGCGAGTGCGTCACCCTCCCGGGTGTGGGCCTTCTCCCGGACGAGGAGAACGTCCCGCTCGCGAAGCCAGGTTTCGCGGTCGACGACGGGAGGGGCGGCGCTCGTGTCGATGCTCTCCATGGTGGTACTTTAAACATAGTTCTTGCTCGTGTGAAGAGAGTGACTAGTCGGTTGCCTGTCAAGCGGACCTATGCCCACCTCGGCGACGCCTGCCGGGCGGCGAACGCCCTCGACCTGGTGGGCGACCGATGGGCGCTCATCGTCGTACGCGAACTGATCCTCGGACCCAGACGCTTCGCCGACCTGCAGGAGGCGGTCCGTGGCATCACCCCGGCCGTCCTCGCCGACCGGCTCAGGTCACTGCAGCAGGCCGGCATCGTCGAGCAGGTGACCCTCACCGATCTGGCGCGCACCCGTGCGTACGCCGCGACCGAGTGGGGTCGTGGGCTGGAGTCCGTCCTGGGGTCGCTGGGGCGGTGGTATTCCGCCGGTCCGGACCCGAGCACCCACGGTGGCATGACCCCGGACGCCATGATCCTCGCCATGCGCGCCATGGCACCGCCCGCGCCCGTCGACCTCCCGCCCATTGCCCTTCGCCTGTACGACGCCCGCCGGCCCGACCCGCCGATGCGCGACTACCACCTGGCCGCCGTCGGCCGTGTCCTGGACATCCAGCCCGGTGTCGCGGTCAACCCGGTGGCGACCGTGACCACCGAGTCGACGGTCTGGAGCGAGGTGCTCTTCGGCGGCCTGTCGCTCGCCGACGCCGAGCGCGACGGGGCCGTACGCGTCGAGGGCGACCGGGACGCGATCGAACGTGTCGTACGGCTATACGCCGAGGCGTCGGAACCCGACTCGGCGAGGGCTGACCGCGTTTCCGGTGGTTGAGCGGGTCGGCCCTTCGCTTGGACGCCGACGAACTGGCGAGGCAGGGGTCAGGCCGTTGTCCAGAGGGCCGAGATGGGCAGAGCGGTCAGGCCTTCGCCGAAGCTGAGCGAGTCCGTGCCGCAGTGGAGGACGAAGCCGGCCCGGAACCGGTCGCCGAGGCGGCGTTGGAGTAGCCGGATGCCACGGAAGTCTTCACCCCGGACGGTCTCCGATGCCTTCACCTCGATCCCGACCACATTGCCCGCGTTGTCCTCCAGGATCGCGTCGACCTCGTACTGGTCGCGGTCCCGGTAGTGGTAGAGCCGGAGGGAGTGCCGTGCCCAAGTCAGTTGGCGGCCCAACTCGCCGAGGACGAAGTTCTCCAGGAGGCCGCCGAGCGGCGCGTCCGAGACCGCCCCGGCGGTGAGGTAGCCGGCCACCCCGGAGTCGACGAAGATGACTTTGGGGGTGGCCGTGGCTCGGGTCGTCGAGTTCGCGGACCACGCGGGGACGATCCGGATGAGGTAGATGGTCTCCAGGATGTGCAGGTAGCTGCGAACTGTCGGCGCGGTGATGCTCAGTTCGCTGGCGAGCCGGTTGACGTTGAGCAGACCGGCCGTCTGGGCGGCCAGCAGGGAAAGCAGGCGGCGCATGTCGCCGACGCGTTCGATCTCCGCCACCTGCTTCACATCGCGTGCGATCAGGTCGGCCAGGTAGCCCTCGAAGAAGCGTTCGCGGCGTCGGGGCGCCTCCCGCCGGATCGCCTCGGGATAGCCGCCCCGGGCGGCTCGGGCCAGATAATCCCGGCGCCGGAGGTCGGTCACCGGCGCGCGTAGGTCGGCGCCGTGCGCGAAGGCGGCATCCACGAAGTTGTCCGTGGTGCCATCGATCTCGCCCTGCGACAGCGGCCACAACTCGACGGTCTCGGAACGCCCGGGAAGGGAGTCCGGCACGCTCCGCAGGCCCAGCAAACGGGCCGAGCCGGTGAGCAGGAAACGGCCCGGCCGAGGGTCACGGTCGACCAGGTTCTTGATCGCGAGCCAGAGGTCCGGGACCCGCTGCACCTCGTCGATCAGCATGAGGCCGTCGTGACGTACGAAGCCGACCGGATCCGCCGCTGCGGCGGCGCGGGTGCCCGGATCGTCGAGGAAGCGCGCGACGCCGTCGGAGTGGTGTCGCAACACCACCTCGGCGAGCGTGCTCTTGCCAACCTGCCGGGCGCCGTTGACGACCACCACCCTGGTGTCGGTCAGGGCCTCCAGGACCAGGTCGGCCGCTCGTCGGGGCAGGTAGTCACCAGCTCTGCGCATGGCCTGATCGTACTCTCGACCTTCCTTCTGCCGAAGGCCCTACCTTCAATCTGCCGATCAGCTCACCTTCCTTCCGCCGAGCGATGGACTTTCGATCTGCCGAGGAGGCAGGCTCCAATCGTCCACCCAGAGTAGGGCCACGGAGGGTAGTCGTTGGCCTCCGCTATGGCGTTGGGGCTGATCTTTCTGTACGTTGTGCCGCAACTGTTGATCACGCTGCTCTACGGGGGTGCGGCTGTGCCGTCGGTCCGTTCTGCCTGGCTTTCGTCCACTGTGGCCAGTGTGTTGCTGGCGGCCTCGCTTCAGGTGGTGTGGCCGCCTGATCGCGCCGCCGCCGAGCCTGCGGATCCCTGCCCTGTCGGGGCGGCGCCGACGGCGGAGTCGGAGTTCGCGGCGCAGGCGTTGGCGGAGTCCTGTGACACGGCCGTCGAAGTGCTGGCGGCGGCGTCGGAGACGACGAAGGTATTCGCCCAGCCGTCCGGTGACTTCACCCTCGAGTCGTGGGCCGAGCCGCAGTGGGCCAAGCGGGACGGTTCCTGGCGGGAGATCGACACGACGTTGGTGGTGGGGACCGACGGCTTTGTGCGTCCGGTCGCGTCGGCGGCCGACGTGGTCTTCTCGCGAGGCGGGACGGGCGCGTTCGCCTCGATGACCGGCGCCGGCGCGAGCTTCTCGTTGGGCTGGCCGAGCACACTCCCGCAGGGCGTGATCGCTGATGACACCATCACCTACCCGAGCGTGTACCCGGACGTCGACCTGGTGGTCCGTGCCGAGCGCGGTGGCTTCTCCCACCTGCTCGTGGTGAAGAGCGCCGCAGCGGCGGACAATCCTCTGGTCCGCGAGACGCGCTACGTCGTGGGCGGCTCGGCCGAGGTGTCCGTGGTGGACGGCGCCGTCACCATCTCCGGCCCCGACGGTCTACTGGCTGCGGCTCCGCCGGCTGTGGCGTGGGACTCTGCACCTCCGACGAGGACCGTGGCCAGCGGCGCGCGCTCTGCGTTCCTCGCGGCCGACGAGCCCTCCGCTTTCGACTCGGACCGGTCGACCACACGGGGTCCGGCGGACTCTGCAACGGTCGCCCCGGTCGACGTCAAGGTCGAAGACGGCTCCCTGACTGTCGCCGCCGCCCCTGAAGTGTTGGACGCCGGGCATTTCCCGGTCTTCATCGATCCGACGTACGACAGGAAGTGGGCCAGTTGGGCTCCGGTTAACGATTCCCGGCCGACCACTCAGTGGACTTCGGGCACGGATTGGCCGCGTGAGGTGGCGCGTGTGGGGTCGAACTATGAGAGCCACGGGGACATTTGGCGTTCACACTTCTACTTCGATACCTCGGCGCTGGTCGGAAAGCGGCTGACCGGAGCGGCCAGCCTGGATGCATGGCTGGTGCACACCGGCGATTGCGCGGGCGAGTCGATCGCCATCTGGCAGACGAACTCTCTGGCCGCCAACACTCCGACGTGGAACGGCATGAAGGACAAGTGGCTGCACGACGGGGCCTTGCAGACCAAGCTCGGCAAGGCGAACGCGGGGTGCGGTCAGAAGGCCGACTGGCTGGCATTCAACGGCTCACAGGTCAAGCATCACGTCCAGCGGCACGCGGACGCCGGCCACACCTCGATCACCTTCGGGTTGCGGATGGGGACTGAGAGTGGTGGCCGGTGGGCGAAGTTCGACCCGGCCAACGTCAAACTGAAGACCGACTACCAACACAAGCCGACCTCGCCAGTGGCGATCCGAACTACGCCCGGCGGCAATTGCGCCACGTCGTCGCCGGGTCCGTGGATCACCAACCGCACGCCGACGTTGTTCGGCAAGGCTAACGACGGCGACGGCACCGTCAAGATCCAGTTCGACCTCAACGGCCCGACCAGCCCCGCCGATCACACGTCCGACTGGACCCCCTCCGGCAAGGAGCGCGGCTGGATGACCCCCACCCTGGCCGAGGGCAACTACAACTGGCGGGTCCGCGGCACCGACGGAGTAGATGTAGACATGACCTCCTGGACGGGCTGGTGCTACTTCCGGCTTGACCACACCCCACCCACTGCCCCGGTGGTCACCCGCACCTCGGGCACCCCGATCGCCGGTCAACCGGTGACGCTCTCCTTCACCTCGTCGGATGCCCGCTCCGGAATGAAGCAGTTCGCCTACGGCATCGGCGTCGACGCCCAGCAGCAGTTCAAGGCATCCACCGGTACGACGACGATCACGTTCACTCCGGAAACCGGCCGCACCGTCGTCTACGTGTGGGCGCAGGACAACGCCGGGAACTACTCGGCACGTACCGCGTATAACTTCTTCACCGGCCGTATTACCGAAGCCCAAGCACAGGGCGCCTGGCGCTTCGACGGCGACGCACTCGACGACTCCGGCCAAGGCCGGAACTTCACGCTTGGCACCGGCGTTGGCTACGGCCCCGACCGTAAGGGCAATGCCAACGCCGCGTTGACCTTCAACGGAACGGGCTGTGCGGCGACGTCGCCAGCGGTTCGCACCGACGCCGAGTACACCGTCGCGGGCTGGGCGAAAATCGCCGACAAGCTCAGTGTCCGTGCCCTGGTGGCCCAGGGCGGTACGTCCCGCTCATCGTTTTACCTGCAGTACAACGGGCCGAGTGACCGGTGGCAGCTAACGCTGAGCAACGCCGACATCGCCGACGCGACGTTCACCACGATCTCGGCGCCAGCGGCGACACCACTGAATGCGTGGCAGCACGTGGCGGTAACGGTGGACCCAGTCGCCAAGGTGGCGCGGCTGTACCTCGACGGGCGGCTTGCAGCCGAGGGGAGCCTTCCCTTCGCGCCGTGGAATGCTCAGGAACGACTCCTCGTGGGATGTGTTGGGACCGGGAGTTCCGCCTGGAACCAGATGAGTGGCTCCATCGATCACCTCGGAATCTGGCAGGGCCTGCTCTCGGACGCGCAGATCGCGCGTACCGCAACGGAGCTGCCCGCCGGCCCCGTTGGTGACTGGCCGTTGCACGCTAACGGCTCCGAGACCACCGATCGTTCCTCTGACGCGATACTGCCCGAGGAGGTCGACTGGGCCGACGACCAGTATGGCCGGGCCGAGTCGGCGATGGTGCTCGACGGCACTCGGTGCGCACTGACGGAGGGCACGGTGCTGCGCACAGACGAGTCGTTCACCGTCGCAGCGTGGGTCAAGCTGGCCGCCGTCGGCGCTGGCAACCAGACAGTCATCGGGCAGGACGGTAACCGGGTCAGTGGTTGGTATCTCGGCACTCGATACTCCGGCGGCGTCCCGTACTGGTCACTGATGATGAAGCCGGCGGACGACGAGAACTCGCCATCCCAGTTCACCCGCTCTCCTTTGGCGATCACTGCTGATGTGGGCAAATGGACCCACCTGGCAGGCGTTTACGACGCCACCGCCCAGCGGATGAGCCTCTATATCAATGGTCGTCCGGCGGCCTGGGTCGCTCGGACCGGAGGGCCGTGGCGGGCTGGTGGATCGATGACAATCGGCTGTGCGTTGTACGCCGGTGTCTACGGCGATCACGTCGACGGGGCGATCTCCGGGGTCCGGGTCTGGCGGGGCGCGCTGACCGACGCGGAGATGGCCGCGGTGCACGGCGGCAACCCGGCGGTGAAGCTGGAGGGGATGTGGCCGCTGGACGGTCCGGCCAGCGACACGCCGACGTACCTGGCCGATTACTCGGGCAATGGCCGTGACCTGACCATTACTGGCCCGTACAGCTGGGCTCGGGACCGCGGCTACGGCCGTGACGGCGCTCTGGGTCTGGAGCTGGCCGCGAATTCCTGCGCTGAGAGCGCCGGCCCGGTGGTTCGCACCGACGCTTCGTTCACCGTGACCGCCTGGGTGCTGCTCGAACAGACGACCGATCACCACACGGTGGTCTCGCAGGTCGGCAATGTGCATGGCGGCTTCTACCTGAAGTACAACCCGACTCAGGACCGGTGGCACTTCGGGATCCCGTCGACCGGGGACAGCACCTCAGCGACCTGGCACACGGCGGAGTCGCAGGGGCCACCGGAACTGGGCAAGTGGACACACCTGGCAGGCGTTTACGACGTGGCGGCCGGCAAGGTGCGGCTGTATGTCGACGGCGAGGTGCAGGGTGAGGCCAACGGGCCAGCCTCGCCCTGGATGGCGGCAGGGCCGACGTTGATCGGATGCAACGGTGCCGCCGACGGTCGCCGATGGTCGCCGCTTGGCGGCGTCGTCGACGATGTCCGGATCTGGACCTCGACCGTCGATCCCGATCGGATTGCCGGCCTCGCCGCTGGCTGATCGCACGAGGGGGCGGTGAAGCGCCGCCCCCTCGCCAGCCCTTTTGGCTTCCCCTCACTCCCCTCCTCAGCGTCAGGAAGGTGCCATGTCGCAGTTACGCACCGTCCCCTCTCGATCACGTCGATTGATCACTCTGGGCACCGTCGCGGTGCTGGTGGCGTCGACCCTTGCCGTGGCCCAGCCGGCTCAGGCGGCCGAGGTGCCGTCCGGTGACCGCGCGGTCGAGGCGACCAAGGCGGAGCCGGCCCGCCGCGCGCCGGTCGACCGGACCCCGCTACCGGACGACGGCGGCAGGTGGACCGGGCCGAAGCAGGCGACGTGGCCGGCGGCGGGACAGGCCAACCTGGCGGTCGCTGGCGCGCAGCCGGATCGACGGTTGGACGGCGACCGGCAGTCGGGACGAAGCGTACGCGCGCTGGCCGGAGGTCTGCCCGTGACGGCCTCGGCCGTCGCCGACAAGCGCGCCCCCGATCAGGCCCGGGTGCGGCTCCTGAACGAGCAGCATTCCAGGCAGCTCGGCGTCAGCGGCCCGGTGGTCGTCGTCGACGGAGACGCCGGGTCGGTCGAGGCAACCTTCGACTACGCCGGGATCCGGCAGCTCTACGGCGCGGGCTGGGGCGAGCGGCTGACGCTCAAGCGACTGCCGGCCTGTGCAGCGACGACCCCGCAGCGGTCGGAATGCCAGGAGGTCGACCCGGTCGAGACGACCAACAATCCGGTCACCAGCACGGTGTCGACCAAGGTGAGCCTCTCCGGCGCGGCGCAGATGGTGTTCGCCATCACGGCCGATGAGTCCTCAGAGGACGGGGACTACAAGGCCACCGACCTGAAGGCGTCGGGTTCGTGGACGGCGGGGGACAGCTCCGGTGGGTTTTCGTACTCGAACCCGCTGCGCCTGCCCCCGGCGGAGGGGCCGCTGCCCGAGGTGTCGCTGGACTACTCGTCGCAGATGGTCGACGGGCGGATGGCCGGCGCCAACAACCAGGCGTCGTGGGTCGGCGACGGGTGGGAGTACGCGCCGGGCTTCATCGAACGTTCCTACGTGACCTGCACCGACGACCGTGATGCGGTCGGCGGCACGGATCCGAACAACAAGGACAAGAAGACCTACGACCAGTGCTGGAAGGGTGACTCGCCGAACGTCACCATTTCGCTCAACGGCACCAACGCGTCCCTGATCAAGGACGACAACACTGGCGTCTGGCGGGCTCAGCACGACAGCAACTGGCGGATCCAGCTGGAAGGCAGCGCGGCAACGGCGGGCAACGCCACCACCGAGCGCTGGACGATCACCACGCCGGACGGCACCCGCTACTTCTTCGCCGGCGAGGCCGCGTCGGCCAACTCCCGCTGGACGATCCCGGTCTTCGGCAACCACCCGAGCGAGAAGTGCCATGCCACCGCTTTCAAGGACTCGTCCTGCAAGCAGGCCTGGCGGTGGCTGCTGGACAAGACCGTGGACGTGCACGGCAACACGGTCCGCTACTACTACGAGAGCGAGACCGGCCACTACGGCGCGGCCGACGACAAGGACAACCGGCAGTCGTTCCACCGAGGCGGTTACCTGACGCGGATCGAGTACGGGCTGCACACCAGCCACCCAACGGTCGCCGCAACCGGCCGGGTGATGTTCACCGTCGCCGACCGCTGCCTGGCGACCGAGTGCCACAAGGACGGCAAGCCGGTCAAGGCGAACTGGCCGGACGTCCCGTGGGACAAGCAGTGCGACGCCGCACCCTGCACCGACAAGCTGGCGCCGGTCTTCTTCAACACGAAGCGGCTGACGAAGATCACCACGCAGGTTCGCAGCGGCAGCACCTTCTCCGACGTGGAGTCGTGGAGCCTGAGCCACGAGTTCAAGGCGCCGAAGGTGGCCGGGTCGGCGTCGCTGTGGTTGAAGGAGATCGTGCACGCCGGGCACGTCGGTGGCACCGTCACCGACCCGCCGGTGCGGTTCACCGGTGTCGAGCTGTCGAACCGGGCCAACGTGCTGGCGGGAGCACCGCTGTTCTCCCGGTGGCGCCTCCAGACGATCCGCACCGAGTCGGGCGCGGACCTGCACGTCACGTACTCCGAAGCCGACTGCGACCTCAACGACCTGCCGGGTGCCGTGGAGAACAACTCGCGGCTGTGTTACCCCGTGTACTGGACGCCGGACGGTTACACCGAGCCGAAGCTGGACTGGTTCCGCAAGTATGTGGTCACCGAGATCTCCGAGATCGACCGCACCGCCGACCAACCGGCCATCACCACCCGCTACGAGTACTCCACCACCAACGGCGGCACGTCGACGCTGTGGGGTTACGACGACACCGAGTTCACCAAGAAGAAGCACCGCACGTACGGGCAGTGGCGCGGCTACTCACAGGTGGTGACCAAGGTCGGTGAGCCGGGGCGGGGGGTGCCGCTGACCACCCGCAAGCGGTTCTACCGCGGCCTGCACGACCAGCCGTTGCCGGGTGGTGGCCGGCGCACGGTGCAGGTGTCCGACTCGGAGAACAACACCTTCTCGGATCATCCGGCGTTGGCCGGGTTCCCGTTGGAGGAGGCGACTCTCGACGGCTCGGCCGTGGTCGAGGCGTCGACCACGCAGTACTGGACCCGCGAGACCGCCGCGCGTAGCCACGCCGGCGGCACCGATCGGGCGTACCTCTCCGGCCCGTCGGTGGAGAAGAGCCGCAAGCTTCTCGCGACGAACGCCTGGGCGCGGACGGAGACCCGTACCACCTACGACACCGAGGGCCAGCCGGAGACCGTCTCCGACCTCGGCGACACGAGCCGTGCGGGTGACGAGACCTGCACCCGCACCACGTATGTCAAGAACGAAACCGCGTGGATCCGGGCGGCGGTGTCCCGGGTGGAGACCGTCGCCAAGGCTTGCACTGACACGGTGTCCCGTCCGGCTGATGTCGTCTCCGACGTCAGGACCTACCACGACGGCTCCAACACCCACGGATCCACGCCGACGAAGGGCCTGGTCACCCGCGAGGAAACCGTCGACACCTGGAACGGTGGGCCGGTCTACGCCACCACCAGCCGTAGCACCTACGACGCCCTCGGGCGGATCAGGACCGCCACGGACGCCCGCGGCGGGGTGACCAGGACCGACTACACCCCCGAGGGGCCGGGCCCGGTCACCCAGACCGTCACCACGAACCCTCTAGAGCACAAGGTGACCACCACCCAGCAGCCAGCCTGGGCCGAGCCGACCTCGGTGGTGGACGCCAACAACAAGCGCACCGACCTGGCGCACGACCCGCTGGGGCGGCTCACCAAGGTGTGGCTTCCGGGCCGGGCCCAGGCGACCCAGACGCCGAACATGGAGTTCAGCTACCTGGTGCGCGCCGACGGACCGCTGGCCGTCACGAGCAAGCGGATCGGTCCCAACGGCAACTACATCACGGAGGTCGGGCTCTTCGACTCCCTCTACCGCCCAGTGCAGACCCAGCAGGACGCCCTCGGCGGGCAGCGGTTGGTGTCGTCGACCGGCTACAACGACCGCGGCCTCGAGTCGTACAAGGCGGGTCCGGCGTACCTCACCGGGGCGCCCGCCAACGCACTGTTGCAGCTGAACCCCGGCGCGGATCGGGTGCGGACGGTGTTCAGCCACGACGCTGTCGGCCGGGTGACTAGCGAGGGACTCTGGTCGGGCGGCAGCCAGCTGTGGGCCACGGTCACCAGCTACGGCGGCAACCCGGTCGGCTGGCAGGTCGCCACGACACCGCCCCAGGGGGCGACCGCCACGGTCGTTATCAGCGATGTCCACGACCGGACGACGGAGCTGCGGCAGTTCCACGGTCCCACCCCCACCGGCGGATACGACACCACCAGGTACACGTACGCCCCGCGCGGTGACCTGGCGAGCGTGACTGGCCCGACCGGAAAGATCTGGCGGTACGAGTACGACCTGCGTGGCCGGAGGGTGAGCACCACCGACCCGGATACGGGCACAACGACGCTGACCTACGACAACGCAGATACCGTGACCTCCTCGACGAACGCCAAGCACGAGGTCGTCACCACCGAGTACGACGTCCTGGGACGACAGAAGCGGCGTCACGCCAGCGGGCAACTCGTCGCCGAGTGGACCTACGACACTCGGGCCAAGGGTCACCTGACCAAGCAGCTTTCGATCGTCAACGGCTACCACTTCACCCGCGAGATCTTCGACTACAACGACGCCTACCAGATCCGCGACGAGGAGTCGGTGGTCCCGGCCATGCCCGGCCTGGCGGGCGCCGCCGGGACGTACGTCTCCACCGCCACCTTCAAGGTCGACGGTTCGCCGGATCGGGTTGGCCTGCCGAGGGTCGGCGGTCTGGAACGGGAAACGCTCGGCTACACCTACGACGACCTGGGCAACGTGACCCGACTGGTGGGCACGTCCTACCCATCCGGCACCGTCAACGTCTACGTCGACGCCGCCACCTACTCGCCCTACGGCGAACTGCTCAAGCGCACGCTCGGCGTCGACAACAAGCCGCAGGCGTACCAGACGTACGTCTACGACGACGTGACCCGGCGGCTCAGCGACTTCTACTTCGACCGCGACGCCAGCGTCACCAACGTCGCCGCCCTGGCCTACTGGTACGACCCGGCGGGCAACGTGCTGTCCATGGCCAACCGGCCGCAGGACAACGACGGCAACCAGCGTTCGGCCGACAGCGACGTGCAGTGTTTCCAGTACGATCAGCTGCGCCGGCTGACCCAGGCGTGGACGCAGAGCAACAATGTCTGCGCCACCAACCCGCAGGCGGGCGACGTGGGTGGTGTGTCGCCGTACTGGAAGTCGTACGTCTTCGACAAGGCCGGCTCCCGGGAGTCGGTGACCGACCGGCGCACCGGCCTGACCTCCGACTACCGGTACGCCTCAACGGGCGGGCAGCCGCACGCGGTGCGGACGGTGACCACCGGCGAGCGGGTCGACCACTACGACTGGGATGCCAACGGCAACCTCACCTACCGTCAAGTCGGCGGCGTCACCGAGACCCTGGACTGGAACGCCCAGGGCAAGCTCACCGAGATCAGCGGGCCTGACGGCGCCACCCGGATGCACTACGACGTCGACGGCAACCGGATCGCGCGGATCGACCCGAACGGCGATGCCACGGTCTTCGTCGCCGGGCACGAACTGACCGTCTCCGGGCAGAACAAGACGGCGACCCGCTACTACGGACATGCGGGAGGTGTGATCGCCTCTCGCACCGCGTCGGCCACCGGGGCGGGTGACGTCATCTGGCTAGGCTCCGACCATCAGGGCTCACCGCGATGGGCGGTCAACTCGGTCACCCGCGTCGACACCATCAAATACGCCGACCCCTACGGCAACCTGAGAGGTTCGAATGGTGTGGCTTGGCCGTCCGGCCAGCGCGGGTTTGTCGGCGGCACGGAGGACCCGACCGGCCTGACGCTGCTGGGTGCCCGATTCTACGACTCCAGCATAGGCGCGTTCATCTCCGTTGATCCTCTCCAGGATCTCGCCGACCCCCAGCAGTGGAACGGGTACGCCTACTCGAACAACAATCCAGTCACCTGGTCAGACCCATCAGGTCTGATCTATTCGGACTTCATCGATGCCGTCAATCAGGACGCAGCGCAGGGGAACGGTAAGGCGAACCAGCGCGGGCTCTGTCTTAACGGAAGCGCATGGGCGTGTTCCGAGAGTTACAAAAAGAACTACACCTACGCAAAATCACGTGTCGCTAAAGGTCCCGGCCCCACTGCTCGCCAGCAACTAGTGGGAGCCCTCCTTTGCGGCGCCATCCTCCTGTGCCGAATTGTCGACACCACCTATACCGCTGTTCAGGCTTTCAAGGCGTGCACTGCTGGCGCCAGTGCCGAGTGCGGCGGGTATGCCATGGACCTTGCCTCGATGGGCTTTGCGAAGCACCTTAGGCGTCTTCCGAAGAAGAGTTGCCTGCATAGCTTCGACCCCAATACCCCCGTGCTCATGGCTGACGGGACCAAGAAGCCGATCGGTGATATTGGCGAGGGTGATGAGGTCATCGCGCACGACCCTGAATCGGGCGTTACCGCAGCCGAGTCTGTTGAGGCGGTACACGTCAACCAGGACAGCGATCTGACCGATCTCACTGTCCGGACCCTCGATGGCCGGCTCGTCGTCCTCGAGACGACCCAGAACCATCCCTTCTGGAGCGAAACCGGACAGGACTGGATCGACGCGGCGTACCTGCGGCCTGGCGAGCAACTTGGCACCCGAGGCGGTCGTGCCACGGTCGTCAAGGTCCACAACTATGTTGGCAACGAGACCATGCGGGACCTGACCGTCGCCAACATCCACACGTACTATGTGATCGCCGGCAACACGCCGGTCCTCGTACACAACTGCGGGGAAGAGATAATCGCTGGCCCAAATTTGGGATCTCTCCGAGTGTCGGCAGCGAATCCGTCCGCATCTGAGGTTGCGGCTGCGCAGCACATGGCGGCTCGTGGAGGTAACGTTGTTCTTCGTGATCCGGTTGGCACAAGATCAGGAGGAATGACTAGCGATCTGCTGGTGGATGGTGTTGCCTGGGATGTCTATTCGCCAACAAGCCGATCCATCAACAACATCCTGACCAATGTCGCCAAGAAACATTCTCAGGTGAATGGGGGTGGCGTGGTCGTTGACCTTAGTGGCACGGGCCTGTCGGCAGGCCAGTTCGGCAATGCGCTGGGAAGAGTCAATGGGATGATCGGAAGCTGGGGTAAGCAGCCGATCGGTGGCTTGGAATTTATGGGCGGGTAGTGGTGGCCAAGATGATTTGTGTGTGCGGGACGATCCTAAGGGATGACGATCCCGACGACAGCCTGCTCTTGCTGTCTCGTCGTGAATTCGATGTGGATCTCGATAGCTCCCACCTATTCGGGTTGGCGAGAATTGTTCTGCATTGCCCAACATGTATGCGCCTTTGGGTTTTCTGGGAAGATGGAAAGGGGCCAACGGAGTACCTAACCTCTCCGGAATTGCCAGATGGTGGGCTCTGATGTGAGGCATGCGAACGATGAGGCGAGGTGACGGTGAGTAGCGCGAGGGCGTGCAAGTTGGTAGTCGTTGCCTGCGTTGCCGTCACGGTTGCCGTCAGCAACCTGACATGAATCTCGATCAATCGATCAATGCGGGTCGTAGGATCGGTGGCGTGCCGCGTAGCGGTGCGGCGTCGATCCCCGGAAGCACTCGTTGAGAGTGGCTGGTGAAGGGATCGCCACGGCCCCGGCTGGTCGATGGTCGGGCTCGTGGTTGGCTCGGTGTTGGTGGGCGTGCGCGCGGGGCCGGAACGGCTGTAGCGCGTGCGCGTGCGTCCGGCGTAGCCGGGCCCACTTGATCCTGTAGAGCAGTTTTGAGCCAGTCGGATCTTGGTCGAGGACCTTGGTCCGGCTGGCTCACTGCCTTGGTGCGCGATTGCGGCTGCTGCGAGGGCGCTTGGCGGGCGGCGGGACCTCCGAGCTGGCCTGATCCGGTCGACGAGAAACCCGATCATCCCAGCCCAGAAGGGCACTTTCGCCATCTACACGCCGATCCGGACACAGCCACACAGTGACCCGCTCCACGGATTCAGGCTAAGGGGGATCGTCACGGCCCTGACTTCGATGGTCGGCCTGTGCACGGCGGGGTTGGGGCAGGCAATGCATGCTGCGCGCGGGCCGTAGGCCATAGCATCTGCGCGGCCCGGCCTTGGCCAGCCCTTGGCCGACCACCGCGATCGGCGGAGCGCTGAGATGAATGCCGGGCCACGGGGTCGGGGCCATCAGTGCGGCAATCGGCCACAAACCAGGACCTGTTCCGACGAGCTTGATCAACGGTTTGTCCAAGCCCGAGGCTAGCGGGCCGGGCAGCGTTTTCCCTCGACCGGTACGGTCAGGTCGATCAGGTACGCGTCGACGGCCTGGGTGATGCAGGCGGTCTGCGGGTAGGCGGTGTGCCCCTCACCTTCCCAGGTGAGCACCCGGCCGACGCCGAGCATCTCGGCCAGGGCCGGGGTCTGTTCGTAGGGTGTGGCCGGGTCGCCGGTGGTGCCGACGACCAGGATCGGCGGGGCACCGTCGGCTCGGCCGGTGGGGAAGGGGTCGCTCCCGCCGGGCCACTCGGTGCAGGAGACCAGGCCGACCGCGAGCGCCGGGCCGAACAGCGGGTACTGCTGGCGCCACTGCGACTGCAACTGACGGATCCGGTCCAGGCTTGGCCGCTCCTCCTCGTCTGCGCAGTTGACGGCCATGTTGGCGTCGAACAGGTTGGTGTAGTGGCCGTTGTCGTCGCGGTCGGCGTACGCGTCGGCGAGCCGGAACACGTCGTCGGGGTTGCCCTCCTCCAGGCGGTTGATGGCCCGGGCGAGTTCCTGCCAGCCGGATTCGGTGTACAGCGACGAGATGACCGCGTAGAAGACCCAGCCGGCGGTGGCTTCGCGGCCGTCGGCCGCGCGGACCGGGGAGACCCGGGCCTTGTCGATGGCCGAGGTGACCGCCGCCCGGGCGTCCGGCGCGAGCGGGCAGCGGGCGGCGTTGGCCGCGCACCACCGGTGGAGGTTGCCGAAGGCCCGCTCGAAGCCCTTGGCCTGGCTCTCCGACCCGGCGATCAGGCCCTGCCGGGGGTCGACCGCGCCGTCGAGCACCAGCGCCCGCACCCGCTGCGGGAACAGCTGGGCGTACGTGGCGCCGAGCAAGGTGCCGTAGGAGTAGCCGAGGTACGTCAACTTGTCGTCGCCGACTGCGGCGCGGATCGCGTCCATGTCCCGGGCGGCCTGCTCGGTGGAGTAGAGCGGCAGTTGGTTGCCGTACTTGTCGCCGCAGCCCTGCCCGATTCGCTTGCTGAGCGCCACGAAACCGTCGAACGACTCCTGGCTGCGGGGATCGGGGTCGTAGCCGAAGGAGGCGTCGAGGTCGGCATCCGGAATGCACTCCACCGGGCTGGACCGGGCCACCCCGCGTGGGTCGAAGCCGACGATGTCGAACCGGTCCAGGATGGTGTCGGGTAGGCCGCCGAACTGCTCGCCGAAGGAGAGGTAGACGGCGGTGTCCACGCCGGAACCGCCCGGTCCGCCCGGGTTGACCAGCAGCGAGCCGATCCGGTTGCGCTGCTTGTCGGAGCGGACCCGCAGCAGGGCGATCTCGAAGGTCTCACCAGCACCGGGGCCAGCCGTGGCCCCGCTGCCGCCGGCCCAGTCGCGCGGGACCTTGATCCGGGCGCACTCGTACCGCATCCCCGGCGCGCTTCGCCGGACCAACTCCCGGGGTACCTCGGGACAGGCCCGCCAGGTCGGCGTCGCCCCCGGCGCCGCGGCCTCGCCCTCGGTGTCGGAGCGCGGCGCGAAGGCCGGCATCGTGCAGCCGGCGGCGACCAGCGCGGCGGCGGCCAGACCGGCCAGGGTGAGCCGGAAGCGGCGGATCCGGTCGGGCGTACGGGTCACGAGCGAGCCTCCGTGGTCGGGTCGGCGGCCAGGCTAGGCGGAGTCGGGTGGGGACCCGACCGGCACCGCGGGGTCGCCCCGCAGGACCTGGTCCACGTCGAACCGGACCGGCCGGTCCAGCTGATCGTATCGGCACGAGTGCGGGTCGCGGTCGGGCCGCCAGCGGACGAACCGCGCGGTGTGCCGGAACCGGTCGCCCTCCATCGCGTCGTACGCCACCTCGACCACCAGCTCCGGGCGAAGCGGCTCCCACTCCAGGTTCTTCGTGCCGGTCCACCGGCTGACCCCGCCCGGGATGCGCTGGCCCCGTTCGTGGTCGCCGTGCACCCACGGGTGCTCCGAGCCGACGTCGCGGTAGGCGGCCAGCTCCTCCAGCAGCTCGGCCCGCCGGGCCATGGTGAACGAGGCGCTCACCCCGACGTGGTGCAGCACCCCGGCGTCGTCGTAGAGCCCGAGCAGCAGCGAGCCGACGACCGGACCGGACTTGTGCCAGCGGAACCCGGCCACCACCGCGTCGGCGGTGCGGGCGTGCTTGACCTTGAACATGAGCCGCTTGCCCGGCTCGTAAGGCAGGTCGGCGGGTTTGGCGATGAGCCCGTCCAGCCCGGCGCCCTCGAACACGTCGAACCAGCGGCGCGCGGTGTCGGCGTCGGTGGTGATCTGGGTGACGTGCACCGGGGGCCGCACCGCGGCGAGGGCCTGCTCCAACCGGGCGCGGCGGCTCGGGTAGGGCTGGTCGATCAGGCTCTCGCCGTCGAGGGCGAGCAGGTCGAAGGCGACGAAGTCGGCCGGGGTGGTCTCGGCGAGCAGCTTCACCCGGGACGCCGCCGGGTGGATGCGCTGGGCCAGCAGCTCGAAGTCGAGCCGGGGCTGACCGTCCGGGCCGTCGCGGCGGATCACGATCAGCTCGCCGTCCACCGCGCAGCGTGCCGGCAGTTGTCGGCGAGCCTGCTCCACCACCTCGGGGAAGTATCGGGTCATCATCTTGCCGCCCCGGCTGGCCAGCTCCACCTCGTCTCCGTCGCGGAAGACGATGCAGCGGAAGCCGTCCCACTTGGGCTCGTAGGTCATTCCCGGGCCGGTGGGGATCGACGCGACGCTGCGGGCCAGCATCGGCTCCACCGGCGGGTTGATCGGCAGGTCCACGGCGACCAGTCAACCAGACGGCACCGACAGCGGTGAGGCAGATCACTGCCGGCCGTTGGGCGGCGTGTCCGTCCTGCGCCCGTCCCAGCATCACCGGGCGAATCGGAAAACCGCAGGTCAGAGCTACTTTCGCGGGGTGTCGGAGTTGGTCTGCGGGTGCTGCGGTCGATGGCGGGTCAGCGTCGAGTTGATTCGCGGCCGCTACGTCTATCGACTGGTGCACCGCTATCCCCACCGCTTCGGCGGCGGCAAGGACGTGCTCGGCGAGGTGGGCTCGGTGGCCGAGTTGGCGGAGCTGCTGCTTCGGCGTACCCCGGTTTGCCTTGCCGACCTGCGCGAGGCCGCCTGAGCCGCGCCCGGCCGCCCGCGGCGCTTCGGTGTGGTCCGGGCACGGCGGCCCGTGGCGGTTGTTCAGTAGCGGGCGAAGGAGCGGATGGGGGCGCGCGGCCCGTAGCGGGGGGCCTGGACCCCGGCCGCCTCCAGCAGCCGGCAGACCCGGCCCCGGTGCCCACGGAACGGCTCCAGCAGCTCCAGCAGCCGGGCATCGTCGCCGCGCGGCTCGCCGGCCAGGGCCCAGGCCACCGTGTTCGGTATGTGGTAGTCGCCGACGCTGACCGCGTCCGGGTCGCCGTACGCGACGCGGACCACCTCGGCGGCGGTCCACGGACCGACGCCGGCGATCGCGGTCAGCCTGCGACTGGCCTCCGCAGAGTCCGCGCAGCGTTCCAGCCGGTCGGCGACGGCCGCCGCCCGGCGCAGCGTGTCGGCGCGGCGTTGTTCCACGCCGAACGGGTGGTAGACCCAGTACGGGGCGGCGGCCACCGTCGCCGGCTCGGGCGGCAGCAGCAGTCGCGCCGGCCCGGGTGCCGGCTCGGCGAAATGGCGGACGGTGGCCGCGTACGCCCGGTAGGCCTCCTTGCCGGTGACCTTCTGCTCCAGGACCGCCCGGAGTACCCGGGGGAAGACCAGCCCGGTGGCCGGCATCCGCAGCCCGGCGTGCTGCGCGGCGAGCCGGGCCACCACGGGATGCGTCGCGGCCAGCGCCGCGAATCCGGTCAGGTCGTCGCGTAGCCCGGCGACCGCGTCGGCTCGCTCTACCACCCAGTCGGCACCCGGCCCGTATCCCTCGGCGACCAGGTCGCCAGCGACCGCTCGCAGGGCGAGCGTGGCCGACCCGGTGGGGGTGCGGGTCGCCCACCAGAGGGTGCCGTCGACGATCCGCGCGCAGGGGTCGTACGAGCTGAAGGTCAGCGGGCGGACCGACGCGGCCAGGCGGTAGCCGGGCGGCGGCCGGAGCGCCCGGCTCGCGGTGGGTTCGCTCCCGGTCACCACCCCACTCTGCCACCTCGGCCGAGCGCCCGGGTGGTCCCTGCCTGCGCGCCGGTCCGGTAGGCGTTCCTCGGACATTTCCTGGCCACCATCCGTTCAGGTTTCGGACCAGCTGAACGGCCAGGATTTTACGGGCAATTCATTTCTATGACGGATCTGTCAGGCGTCGCCGGCGCTCGTTCGGGACGGCTCCGCCGAGCCTTTGGTATGTCGATGGTGAACTCGCTGCTAGGGTCCCACCTGCGCGGGCCCAGTCACCGTCTCGGCGACGCGGTGCGAGATCGGTGCGGGCCAGGATGCATGCCGGGGACCGGCGTGCGGACGTTCCTTGTCCGGCTTGCCGCACGGCGCGCAACGGGGAGCTGTTCAGAAAGGCACGTGGGCGATGACTGCTGGAGCGGTTGTTCGGTCGGGGCACGTCTCATCCGGTGTCGCGGCTGACGAACGCCGCCGGTGACGCGGGTCGCAGCTAGGTGACCCTCCGATCGCAACGGCGTACCAGATGATTGCTCTGCGCGTCTACCGCATGCTTCCGCCCGCCCTCCGGCGTCGGCTGCTCCATCTGCTCCCCGAGCACCGACGGCTCGGCCTCGTGCGGACCTTCACCCGGCCGCGCGGCGGCGACACCGTACACCCGCTCGGCTCGCGGGTGACCGTCACCGACGACGGCGTCCGCACCGAAGCCGAGGTGGTCGCCGCGGCGACGCCGCTGGAGATGTGGCACCGCAACCTGTCGGCCGTCACGTCCGCCCTGGAGTCCGCCGGCATCGAGTACCACTGCCTGCGCAACGACGACTACCTGCGTAGCTCCGTGGCCGTCCTGGTGGAACAGCGGGATTCGGTGCGTCGCCTGGTCCGCTCCGCGCCGGCGCTGGCCGGTGCGCACGTGCGCACCGTCGAGGTGCAGCCCGGGCGGAACCAGCCGGACCTGACGCCGGCCGAGGTGATCCAGGTGTGGTTCCCGGTGACCGACGCCCGGACGGACGTCGTACTGGGTGCCCAGTTCGCCTGCGAGATCGAGCTGTGGACCCGGGTGGGCGACGTGGTGCGCGCGCCCCGGCACAACGCGGTGATCGACGAGGCGCCGGCCCGGGCGGAACCGGTCCGGGTCGCCGCGGCCCTGCTCAGCCACTTCGTCCCCGAGGCCGACGACCACACCTACGGCACCCGCCGCGACCTCGCCGTCCGCGCCCCGGACCGGGTGGGCTTTCCGATCGACGCGGTCTACACCTGGGTGGACGGCTCGGATCCGGAGTGGCTGGAGCGGAAGAAGACCGCGCTGGGCGGCCCGGGCGGGCCGCTGCACGCCGTGGCCGCAAACAACTCGCGCTACCACAACCGGGACGAGCTGCGGTTCTCGATGCGCTCGCTGCACAGCTTCGCGCCCTGGCTCCGGAAGATCTTCCTGGTCACCGACAGCCAGTTGCCCAGCTGGCTGGACCCGAACCACCCGATGATCACCGTCGTCTCGCACGCCGAACTCTTCGCCGACCTCGGCGGGCTCTCGTCGTTCAACTCGCACGCCATCGAATCCCGGCTGCACCGCATCGAGGGCCTGGCGGAGCACTTCCTCTACCTCAACGACGACGTGTTCCTGGGCCGGCCACTGCTGCCGACCCACTTCTTCCACGCCAACGGGATCGCGAAGTTCTTCCTCTCGCCGGCACAGTTCGGGCTGGGCGAGGCGAAGTCCAGCGACCTGCCGGTAAACGCCGCCGGCAAGAACAACCGCCGGCACATCCAGCGGCAGTTCGGCGTGACCATCACGCAGAAGATGAAGCACACCCCTTTCGCGCTGCGGCGCAGCATCATGCACCAGATCGAGGCGGTGTTGCAGGCGGACGTGACCGCGACGGCGCGGCACCGGTTCCGCAGCCACGCCGACCTGTCGATCCCGTCGTCGCTGCACCAGTACTGGGCGTACCTGACCGCTCAGGCCGTCCCCGGCGACATCGAGTACGAGTACGCCGACCTCGGCCACCCCTCGACGCCCGCCCGCCTCGCCGAGTTGCTGGCCCGCCGGCACCGCGACGTGTTCTGCCTCAACGACACCGACTCGGACCCTCGCGCGCTCGAGGAGCAGGAGCGGATGCTGGCCGACTTCCTGCCGCGCTACCTGCCCTTCCCCGCGCCGTTCGAGCTGCCCGACGACGAGGTGGCGGAGCGCCGGAAGCTGGGGGCCACCGCGCTGTGGCGGCAGTCCCACGGTGTCGGCCGGCACGGCAGACAGGTGGACGCGTCAACGGTTCCCGCGCTCCGGGTCGGTCCTCGATTGGACGCGCCCACCCTGCCCTCGATGCGTTCGGGTGCTGGCCTCCGCGACGACCAGCAGCTGGGCACGACGCCGGCGGCTGGCCCCACCACCTCTCGGGGAGAGCACCGATGAGTGACCAGCCGGGTCGGGCGCGGCCGCCGTTCGCGCACGGCCGGCGGATCGCCGGTCCGTCCACCGGTCCAGGGGGCCGCGCCACGTCTGTCGGCCGCCCGCGTTCGATGGCCATCATCGCGCACCAGGACGACGATCTCTATTTCCTCAACCCGCTGCTGGTGAGCCAGCTGCATAGCAGCGAGGCGCATCTGACGGTCTGCCTGACTGTAGGTGAGGCTGACGGCCGCAACGCGCCCGGCGGTACCCCGGAGCACGCCAGCGCACCGGTGGGCTTCCAGGCGTTCGCGGCGGCCCGGTTCAACGGGCTGCGTCGTGCGTACGCCGACATGGTGCTGGGCGATCGGGAGGCCAAGTGGCGGCGTGAGGTGACGACGCTGGCCGGTGGCGCCGAGGCGGATCTGTCGATCATGGTCGACGCGCCGCACATCCAGCTCGTCTCACTCAACCTGTGGTGTGCGCTCCCGCCGAACGCGCCGCCGGGCGCCGGGATGCTGCCCGAGCTGTGGACGGGCCAGGCGGAGTGCACGCCGACCATGCTCCCGCTCGGGTCGCCGGTGACCAGCACCCACAGCTATTCACGCGAGAATCTGATCGAGTCGCTGGTGCTGCTGCTGCGGCGGTTCGAACCCACCCTGCTGTGGACGATGGACCCGGACCCCGACCTGCAGGTGCACGACCGTGCCAACCCGCGGTACGCGGACTCCGGGGACTACTCCGACCACGTCTTCCACACGGTCACCGGGCTGTTCGCCCATGAGGCGGCGACCCGGCGGTTCGTCGAGCAACGCGGCTGCCGGACGTCGGTGGAGGCGTTCCGGGGCTACTACGTGCGGCGGTGGCCATCCAACCTCAGCCCCGAGGCGCGCGCCGGCAAGCAGCGTTACAAGGATGTGTACGGCTGGGCCGACCGCCGTCCCAGCGACGATCCCGCCGGCCTGGGCGACCGGAAGGTGAGCGGGGATCTGATCGGCGCCGGCAACGCCTCCGGCACCACGCTGCGCTATCCTGGCTCGCGCTCCTGGGCCGGCCTGGCCGCCGACGGTCGGCTCTCGGCCTTCGCGGTACGCGGTGGACAGGTCGTGCACTGGGGGGAAGGGCGCCCCGGCGAGCTGACTCGCGGCCGGCTGGTGCCCGGGCGTAAGTTGCTGCCGCACGTGGACGTGCTGCCGACGGCAGACGGGGGTTGGCGCCTCTTCGCCGTCCGGCAGCGGCTGACTGCCGACCCTGAGGAGCACGGCCGCGACCTGTGGACTGTCCTGCTGCCGTCCTCCGGTGACTACCGGAAGGTGCGGTGGGAGTCGCTGGGCAACCCTGACGCGCACAGCGCACCGGCGCAGCGGCGCCACATCGGTATGCCGCAGGCCGTCTCGGTTTCCGATGGCCGGCTGCTGGTTTTCGCGAGGAACGCCGGCAAGGGCCTGAGTGCGCGGTTGTACGACGGCTCGATCTGGACCTCCTGGAAGGATCTTGGCGGCCAGGACGTCCAGGACGGTCTGACTGCGGTGGCACTGGACAACGAGTCCGTCGAGGTGTTCGCCGCGGGACGCCAGGGCGTTGCCCGGTGGCTGGTATCCGCGGCGGGGCTCACCGCCGAGTTCTCGATGCTGCCCACCGAGGCGCCCGCCGGCCCGCCCACGGTTGTCCAAATCCCAGACGGCAGTCGGATGCTCTTCTGCCGGTGCCGGGACTCAGCGTCGGGCGTGTCGTTCCGCACCGACGACGGTCAGGTCTGGGATCCGTCCAGCCTGGTCGATCTGGGTGGTCACGGTGGGCCTGGGCCGATCGCCGCCCGGTACGTCCCCGACGCGGGCGGGGTGCTGGTCGCCGTCCGTGACGACGCCTCGGCGACCAGCCTGACCTGGGTACGGCCCGATGGTCGGGTCGCCGGGCCGTGGTTCCGGGAACCCACCACGATCGCCGGCAGCCACACGGTCGCGGTGGACTCGACGGGCCGGCCGCTCGTGCTGGCGATCACCGCCAGTGGCGGTTTGCTCACGATGTCGACCGGCCGCTCGATGTCATCGGTCACGTTGATGAAGGAAGTACCGTGAAACTCACGTCCCCCCTTCCCCAGCCGCTGCCGGCGGCCCTTCCGGTTCCGCCAGGCGGCGCCGATGTCCGCGAGGTGTCGGTGGACGGGCGGCGTCGGCGTGCTCATGTGCATGCCGACCTCACCCCCCTGCTCGCCCGTCAGCTCAACGTCGCCGCGGTGACCGGGGCGCTCGACGCGCACGGTGTGGACCACTTTCTTGTTCGGGGCATGGACGACCGGACGCCGGTGGTCGGGGTCAGCCAGGAAGACCGCGTCGCCGCCCTCGGTGCCCTGGAGAAGCTTGGCGCGACCGGAGCCTGCTACGTCAGCCAGGTGCTGCCGAAGCCGCCCATCACCACCGTGCTGCGCGACGCCGCCGACCCGGCCGCCTGGACGGACCTCTACATGGCCCGGGCGCTCAGCCTGACCTGGTTTCGGGTAGACCCGACGATGAAGCTGGTACTTGGCGCCGCCTACGGGTGCGAGCTCGAGTTCTGGCAGCCGGATCGAAACGCCGACGTGTTGCGTGCACCGCGGCGCAACCGGATGATGCCTGCGGTCTCGATGGCTGGGGTCCCGGTGGAGGCCGGCGAGCACCGCTTCACCCGACTCGCCGCTGCGACAAAACGGGGCCCGCGCTTCCGCACCCGGCCGGAGTTCGACCACGCGCTCCCGGACGACATCGACTTTCCGATCGACGTGGTCTACACCTGGGTGGACGGCGCGGATCCGGAATGGCAGCGCCGCCGGGCCGAGGTCAAGGGCGAGGCGTTCCACGCCGAGGCCGCGAGCGAGTCGCGGTACATCAATCGGGACGAGTTGAAGTACTCGCTTCGATCACTGCATCTCAACGCGCCCTGGGTCCGCAACATCTACATCGTGACCGATCGGCAGCGCCCGTCTTGGCTCGATCTGAGCGCGGGGAACATCTTCGTGGTCGACCATGAGGAGATCTTCACCGACCGGAGCGCCCTGCCGACGTTCAACTCGGTCGCCATCGAGAGCCAGCTGCACAACATCGACGGCCTCGCCGAGCATTTCCTCTACCTCAACGACGACATGTTCTTCGGTCGGCCGTTGGCGCCCCAGACCTTCTTCCTGGCCAACGGCAGTACCAAGTTCTTCCTGTCGCAGAACCGTGTCCCGATCGGTCCGATCACCAGCCTCGATACCCCGATCGACGCCATGATCAAGAACAACCGGCGGCTCATTGAGGAACGGTTCGGCCGGACCTTGACCCAGGGCAGCCAGCACGTGCCCTACCCGCTGCGGCGGAGCATTCTGGCTGAGATCGAGCGGGAGTTTCCGGCGGAGCACGCTCGGACTGCGCGCAGCCAGTTCCGCAGCGCCACCGACATCATCATCACCTACTCCCTGCACCACTACTACGCCTTCCTGACCGGGCGTGCACTGCCCGGTCACGTGAACTACGGTTACGTGCAGCTCGCGGTACCGGATCTTGTTGCCCGGCTGAAGCGGGCCGAGGCCCGGCGCGACTGGGACACCTTCTGCATCAACGACGCATTCTCGACGTACACCCAACTCCAGCAGCAGATGGCCGTCCTAGAGCCGTTCCTCGAGGCATACTTCCCCGTTCCCAGCCCCTACGAGTCGGCAGGTCAGCGGTGAAGTTCTCGTTCCTGCTCCACAACTTTTATGGCGTGGGTGGCACCAACCGCGCCGTGCTGAACCTGGCGACCGCACTGGTCGAGGGCGGCCACGAGGTCGAAGTCGCGTCGGTGCTCCGACGGCTCGACCGGACCATGTTCGACGTCGACGAGCGGATCACCGTCGTACCACTGGTCGACACTAGGCCGCAGCAGCCGGATCGGTCCGACCCGCGGCACCGGGAACCGTCGACGGTGGTACCGGAGAGCGAGGAACTCCATCTGCACTACAGCAGGCTGACGGACGAGCGGATCGTCAGCTACCTCGAGTCCACCGACGCCGATGTCGTCGTGGGCACCCGACCGGGGCTCAACCTTGCCGTGGCTCGGCATGCGCCTGATCACGCGGTGCGTGTCGCGCAGGAGCACATGACACAGGATCTGATCCACGAGGCGCTGAAGGCCGAGATCAGCCGGTGCTACTCGCGGATCGACCTGGCGTACACGGTGACGAGCGCGGACGCGGCTGCCTTCCGCTCCGGCAACCCGGTGCCGGACACGCAGATTAAGGCGCTGCCCAACAGCACTCCGCCATCCGGTCTCCCGCCCGCCGACGGTCGGAGCAGGATCGTGGTGGCCGCCGGCCGGCTCGACCCGATCAAGCGGTACGACCGGCTGATCGCCGCGTTCGCCAAGGCGGCGGTGGACTGCCCCGGTTGGACCCTGCGGATCTACGGCGACGGCGAGCAGCGGAATGCGCTCGCCGCGTTGATTCGTGAGCTGGGCGTGTACGACCAGGTCCGGCTGATGGGCCGCCGGGACGAAATGTCGACGGAATGGGTCAAGGGCGGCATTGCCGCCGTCTCCTCCGAGCGCGAGTCGTTCGGCATGACGATCGTCGAGGCCATGCGGCTCGGCCTCCCGGTGGTCAGCACGGATTGCCCGGTGGGTCCGCGCGAAATCATCGACGACGGCGAGGACGGCCTGCTGGTCCCGACCGATGACTTCGACGCGTACGCCGTCGCGCTGCGGAGGTTGATGCGCGACGATGATCTTCGAGTCCGAATGGGCAGGGTGGCCGTGGCCAACTCTGCCCGCTTCGATCCCGCACACCTTGCCGCCGAGTTCGCTCGCGACTGCGCGGAGGTGTTGGCCGCCCGCCTCGGCGGAGCCGCCCCGCCTCGGCGGACCGGACGCCGGGTGCCGAGAGCCGGACTAGCCCGGTCGGTTCTCGCTCGAGGCGGCGAACTGCTCCGGGAGCCGCACCTGGGCCGGGCCCTAGCCGACCCAGTGCTGCGGGGGATCGCGGGGAACGACCTCGCTCGGCGGGCGAGCATGGGGGCTCTCGTGCGGCTGACCCGGATCCGTCGTGCCCGCGGCACCAGCACCCGGCTGCAGGCGGCGATCCGGCGTCGGGTCTCGCTTTCGGCCGACGGTCCGGTCGCAGACTGCCTCGTGCTGTCCGATCTCGGGCTGCAATGGTCCCTCGATGCGGCGACCTCCGGCGACGCGTCGGTCGTGCTCAGTAACCGCGACAGCCGCGAGGTTGTCCAGGTCGCTCTCGCCCCTTCGGCCGACGGTCTCCGGGCCGTGGGTACGCTCGACGCGGCCGCCCTCCCCGAAGGCAGGTGGAACGTCTTTCTGGCCGAAGGGAAGAGGGGCCGACGCCGGATGCGCCCGCACCGGCTGGACAGCCGGGTCCTGACCGATGTTTCCATAGGCGGAACTGCCGGGGAGCGCTCAGGACTGCGGGCGCACGTGCCGTACCGCACGACCGACGGTTTCCTAGCGGTGCGGAGCTGGGTTCGGGCCGCCCACGCCGAGGTACGTCAAATCGCCCTCGATGGTGAGGCGGTCACGATCGTGTTCAGCTGGCACGGACCGGGCGCCCCGGACGGGGCGGTGCTCCGTCGGCGGGGCGACTTGCCGGGCTCGCTCAGCGTTCCGACCGTTCCGGCGACCGACGGGACACTGACGATGGTGGTGCCCTTGGAGACGTTGGCCGACCTTCGGTTGGGCCGATACGAGGACTGGGACGTCTATCTTCGGCATGGTCAGGATGAGGTCCGGCTGGGCCGGATCGTCGATGACGTGGTCGACAAGAAGCTCATCTACCGATATCCGGAGATTCACCTGACCCAGGAGATCGGACTGGACCTGATCGAGGAGGACCCGGATCCCAAGCTGCGGGTGTCGCCGTACTACACGATCGACAGCGAGCTGTCGTTCGTGGTCGTCGACCGGCCGTAGGCCGAGCGCAGAGGAAAGAGGACAGTCGTGAGCGAGCCGGGGCTGGGCCCGTCGGAGATCCCCCGGGCCGTCGCCGAGCCGTCGGGGATCGTGGACGTCTATCGGCGGGTACTCAGCCCACAGACCCGTCGGGCCATCGCGAGCAAGGTGAGCCCGCGGACCCGGCACCAGTTGAAGCAGTGGGTGGCCCGGGCGGCCCGGGACACCCAGCTGGCGGGTCGCCGGGGCGAATGGCTGGCCCGCCGGCAGCCGGAGTTGCTGGCCGGCGGCGACCGGACCGTCGTCGTCGCCGACCAGGCGCCCCGGGTCGCCCGGGTGGCCGCGGATGTCACGCCGCTGCGGGCTCGGACCGAGAACCTGGCGGCGGTGACGGCAGCGCTCGACGAGGCCGGAGTCGAACACTTCCGGGTCCGTGGCGGATCACACCGGTCATCCGTGGTCGCGGTGGACATCGCGGATCGCGACCGGGCGTACGCGGCTCTCGCGGCCGCCTGCGATCGGGTCCCCGGCTACGTCACGGTGCCCCGGAAGAGCAATGAGCAGCCACCGGTGGCCGGGTTCGAGCCGAAGTCCTGGAAACGCCTCGCTGATGCTCCCGTGCTCCGGCTGACCTGGTACTGGACGGATCCCCGGCGCCGGCTGGTGCTGGGGCAGGCGTACGGGTGCGAGGTGGAGTTCTGGACCCGGCAGGGTACCGCTCTGGTCGCACCCCGTCGCAATCCGGTGGCGGAGGAGGTCCAGGTCTCGGCACCGTCGGTCCTCGCGTCCGAGTCGCTGTTCACCGGGCTGGTGCCGGCGACCGCCACCGCGACCGCCCGGACCAGGTCGGAGTTCGCGGGGCCACGCCCCGACGACGTCACGTTCCCGATCGACGTGGTCTACACGTGGGTCGACGGCACCGACCCCGACTGGCTACGGCGTCGTGCCGCGGCGACGGGCGTTCCGTACCACAGCGAGGCGGCGAGCGCCGCGCGGTTCCTCAGCCGCGACGAACTCCGCTACTCGCTCCGGTCGCTGCACCTGTTCGCGCCGTGGGTGCGGCACGTCTACCTGGTGACCGACGACCAGGTGCCGCCCTGGCTGGAGCAGTCGGCACCGGGGCTCCGCGTGGTCAGCCACCGGGAGATCTTCGCCGATCCGTCGGTGCTGCCCACCTACAACTCGCACGCCATCGAGAGCCAGCTGCATCACATTGACGGGCTTTCCGAGCATTTCCTCTACTTCAACGACGACGTCTTCCTCGGCACCGAGGTCCTGCCCCGGGACTTCTTCCTGGCCAACGGCATTTCCCGGTTCTTCCCGTCGCCCGCCCTGGTGCCGCCCGGTGCCCCGACCGCCGAGGACATTCCCTCCTCGGCGGCCGGGAAGAACAACCGTGTGTTGATCGCCGAGCGTTTCGGCACCGTACTCACCCAGAAGATGAAGCACATGCCCCACGCGTTGCGGCGCAGCGTGCTGTACGAGATCGAGGAGACGTTCCCGGTCCAGCATGGCCGGACCGCCGGGAGCCGCTTCCGGAGCATGACCGACATCTCGATCGCCTCGTCGCTCCACCACTACTACGGATTCCACACCGGACGAGCCGTACCGGGGGAACTGGATTACACCATCGCCGAGCTGTCCCATCCCGACACGCCCGCTCGGCTCGCGCATCTGCTGGCCCGCCGGGACCGGCACGTCTTCTGCCTGAACGACGCGTTTTCCACGGAGGAGGACCTGGCCGCCCAGCTCAAGGTCGTCACGCCCTTCCTGGACACCTACTTCCCGGTGCCCAGCCCGTGGGAGCAGGCCTGACGGACGACGATGGCACCGGCCCGTTTCCGGGACCGATGCCATCGTCGGGACGGGCGGCGTTGCCGGTGCGCGCCGGCGTCCGGATCCTGGCCGTGCCGGCCGGGCCCGTTCGGGCCCGCGGCCGGCACCGGCTGCCCAGGTCAGTACGTGTAGTCCGAGTCGGAGCTGTCGGACTTGGTCTTCGACGGCGGGGCGACCGCCTTCGGGGTGCCCTTGGGCAGGCACTCCAGGTTCTTGCTGCCGTCCGGGTTGACCACGAACCAGGTGCCGCCGACGCCCTGGCCCTTCCACTGGCCCGCCTTCTTGTCACCGATGTAGGTGTAGAGCGGCCAGCCGTCGAGGGTGATCTGGCGGGTGCCGTCTTCGCGGGTGATGGTGCCCACGGCGTCGTCGGAGACGCCCTTCAGCCGCGGGTTGCCGTCGGTCAGCGCCGGCGGCCACACCTCGGCGCACTGGTCCACGCAGTTCGACGACGGCGGGTCGTTGGTGTCGCGGTCGAATCGGTACAGGATGAAGCCGTCCTGGTTGACGACCGCGCTGCCCATCCGGGGGAACTTCTTGCCGGTCAGGCTCGCGGTCAGCTCGACGCCGTCGGGCAGAGGAGCGTCGGTCTCGGCCTCCGTGCCCGGTGAGGCCGAGGCACCCGGCTCCGCGCTGGCTTCGGGATCGGCGGTCACGGTGGGCTCGGCTGCGGCGACGGCGACCGGCTCGGCCGCGCCGGAGTTCGATCCGTCGTAGCCGGTGGGAGCGCAGGCCGTCAGTGCGACCATGGCGCTCGCGACGACGACGGTCCGCTTCATCTTTGCCACGTGCCCTCCTCATGCTTGACAGTCACCGGGAAGTACGGGGGGAGCGCTGTCAAGGTTGAACCCGCAACGGTGGCTAATTTCACAAGGGGGCCGTTGAACCGAACGCCGAGTCTGTCCGTGTGAGTGCGTATCCGTACCCCGGAACGGCGAAGGCCCGCCTCCCCCGGAGGCGGGCCTTACCTGGCGTACGGGGTCAGGTGGCGGGCACCCGCACCAGCGGGCTGGCAACTCCCTTGTCGTCGACCGACTGCACCTCGAAGTGCTTGACGTCGTCCAGCTTGGTCGAGGTGGTCGCGGACAGGACCAGCCGCTGCGGATTGCTGTTGGTGCCGTAGCCGCCCGGTGGCACCGTCCAGGTGGAGATGACCTCGCTGCTGGCGTTCTCGCGTACCACCACCAGCCGGCAGGTGCGCGGGCCCGGCAGCCTGCCCAGGGTGAAGTCGACCTTGGTGCCGAAGTCCTTCGAGATGAGGAAGAACGTCGCCTCGACCCCGGTGCTCGGGTCGGTGACGTTGCGCTGGTCGCCCTCCTGCGCGTTGCCGCCGAATCCCGGGTCGCCGGGGTTGCCGGGGCGGTTGGTCGGCGGGTCCAGCGGGACACCGGTGCTCGGCCCGGCGTATGGGTTCGGCGGGGCGCTGTCGTCGGTCAGGCTGGCGAAGCCGACCCCGGTCAGCCCGCCGAAGACCACCACGGCCGCGGCGGTCGCGAGCACCTGCCGGAACCGGGCCCGACGGCGATGCGTACGCAGCGCCCCGAGCGTGCGGTCCAGCAGGACCGGATTCGACTGGGTCTGCTCCATCGCGGTGATCGACTCTTCGTCGATGTCGGAGAGCAGCCCGACCACCGGCACCATCGACTCCAGCTCGGCGGCGCAGGCCCAGCAGGTGGCGAGGTGTTCCTCGAACCGCTCCATGTCCTGTTCGTCCAGCACGCCGAGCGCGTACGCGGCGACGTCCATGTGGTCTACCCGGCTCATTCCGTCACCCCCCTCTCCTGCAGAGCTGTGCGCAGCGCGCGCAGCGCGTAGTAGACCCGCGACTTCGCGGTGCCCAGTGGCAGGCCGAGTTCCTCGGCCGCCTCCGGCACCGTACGGCCCCGGAAGTACGTCGCCACCAGGATCTCCCGGTGCGACTGACTCAACGTACGCAGTGCGTCCGCGACCGTCATCGTGCGGAGCACCCGGTCGGTGCTGTCCGACTCGGCGAACGCGGTCAGGTCCCGGTCGTACGTCTCGGCCGGGCGGGCCTGTTCGCTGCGGTGCTCGTCGATGGCGATCCGGCGCGCCACCGTGACCAGCCAGGGCCGCAGCGACCCCTGCCCCTGCGTGCCCAGCCGGTGGGCGTTGCGCCAGGCCCGTAGCAGCGTCTCCTGGACGATGTCCTCGGCCCGCTGCCGGTCGCCGCCGGTCAGCCGCATCACGAACATCAGCAGCGGGCCGGCGTGCTCGGCGTAGAGGGTGCGGATCAGCTGGTCGGAGTGGGCGGCCTCGGTGGTCGCGGCCTGGTGGCGGCCAGGGGCGGGTCGCGGCGTCACCGGGCTATTCTGGCGAGTCGCCGCGCGGGAGTCGACCCCACGGGTGGACGTGGTCGGCCGCGACTGGGGCCGGGCGGACATCCAGTCCACCCGCACCCGGTCACCGTGCCAACCGGCCGCCAGTGCGTGCATGCAGACCTCCGAGATGTCCATGGACAGAAGCCGTCCCCCCACGGGCATGGCTGCCGAGTGGTACGCACGGCCGCACTGAACGGATCAACGTCGGACGGAAAAAATTCCCGGCGGTGGCGGAGTGGAGTCGGTGGCGTCGCTGTCGTGCACCACCGCGGCGCCGCCGACGAAGCGGTCGAGGTCCGCGTCGGCGAGCACCCGGCCGGGGAACCAGTCACCGGCGGCCCGGCGGGCCAGCGCCGCCACCGGTGGCTCCTGACGGCCGGCGACCAGCACCAGGTTGCCGTAGCGGCGCCCGCGCAGCACGGCGGCGTCGGAGACCAGGCAGGCCCGGGGCAGCACCGCCCGCACGGTGGCGACCTGCCCACGCGCGTAACGCAGCGGGGGACCGTCGGCGAGGTTGGCGAGATACCAGCCCGCCGGGCGCAGCACCCGGGCCGCCTCGGTGGCGTACTCCACCGAGGTCAGCCGGGCCGGCGTCCGGGCGCCGGCGAACACGTCGGCGACCACCACGTCGTAGCTGTCGTCCCGGCTGGCGGCCAGTGCCGCCCGGGCGTCGCCCACCCGCACCTTCAGTCGTGGGTCGGCCCGCCAGGGCAGCGCCCGGCGGACCAGCTCGACCAGGGCGGCGTCCACCTCGACCACCCGCTGGGTCGAGCCGGGCCGGGTGGCGGCGACGTACCGGGGCAGGGTCAGCGCGCCGCCGCCGAGGTGCAGCACCCGCAGCGGGGCGCCGGCGGGCGCGATCAGGTCGATCGCCGCGGCCAGCCGGCGGACGTACTCGAATTCCAGGTGGGTCGGGTCGGCCAGGTCCACATGCGACTGTGGTGCGCCGTCCAGCAGCAGTGTCCACGACCCGGACCGGTCCGGATCCGGCATCAGCTCGGCGTGCCCGGTGTCGACCTCCTCGGCGATCCGGTCGGTGTCGCGCCGCCGACCCATCAGCGCTCGGTCCCGGCGGCGGCGCGGGCGGCGGCGGTCAGCACGCGGTGCAGCAGCCGGGCGTCGCCCAGCCGGGAGCGCAGCAGACGTTCCAGGCCGGCGATCGGGACCAGGTTCTGCGGGGCCCGGGGATCCTTGTACGGGGTGGAGGCGAACCGCGGCAGGGTGACCAGCGACAGGTCGGCCAGCCGCACCGCGTCGGCGATCTCCAGGTCGGCCGAGCACTCCAACCGGACGATCCCCGCCCATGGTGCGCCGGGGGCCACCGGCAGCCGCAGATACCACGACCAGCCGCCCCAGGCGGTGCCGAGGCGGAACACCGGCGAGCGGTGCCCCGGTGTCAGCCCGGTGACCACCGAGGTGAGCCGAGCGTCGAGGTACTGGCTGTGCTGGGTCTTGATGTAGCCGAGGGTGCGCGGCAACTGCCGCCGGTTGCGCAGCGGCCCGTCCACCACCAGCAGGTCGCTGTCGGTACGGGCGGCGGCGGAGACCTCCACCTCCAGGGCGGTCAACGGCCCCTGCACCGCGGCCGGCAGCTTGGCCAGCTCCCCGGAACCGGTCACCCGGTGCACCGGATAGCGGACATTGCCGGCCACCACGTCGGTCGCCGACGGGCTGGCGGTGAACAGCCCCCGACCCACCTTGGCGCCGGCCAGCTGCGCCGCGCCGCGCTCCAGGTCGCAGCGCACCACCCCGGCGGCGTACGAGGCGGCCAGGCCCGGGTACGAGCCGCCGTCCTCCTCGGCCGTCCAGACGCTGGCGTCGATCCGGCGTACCCCGTCGACCAGCAGCACCACGTCGGGGGCCCGGACGCCGGGGCGGGGGCCGATGGCCCGCCAGTCCACCACGGGCAGCTCGTGCTCCGCCTCGACCTGAGCGCTGCTCGGCGCGGCCGGGCCGCCCGCCGACGCCTCGAACGACGCCCCGTAGGCCGGATCCCAGGCATCGACGAAGAACCGACTCATGCGGCTGGCCTCTCGTCCGCGACCGCGGGGCGCACGCTCATCGGCCGGTCCGTTCCACCCGGGCCGAGCGGGCGTCCTTGCGTACCTCGAAGCGGACCGGGATGCGCTCGGCCAGGGCCGGCACGTGGGTGACCACGCCGACCATCCGGTCACCCCGGGCGGCCAGGTTCTCCAGGGTGGCGGCGACCGTGTCCAGGGTGGCCGCGTCGAGGGTGCCGAAGCCCTCGTCCAGCACGATCGACTCCAGGCTGGCCGCGGTGGTGGACATCCCGGCCAGCTGCTGGGACAGCGCCAGCGCCAGGGCCAGCGACGCCTGGAACGTCTCGCCGCCGGACAGGGTGCGCACCCCCCGGCGCAGGCCGGCGTCGTGGTGGTCGACGACGAAGAACTCACCCTTGTCGTGGACCAGGTCGTACTGCCCGCCGGACAGCTCCCGCAGGATCCCCGACGCGCCGTCGACCAGCAGGTCCAGCGCCTCGGCCAGCAGCCACCGCTCGAAGTTGTTGGCGCGCAGGTGCCCGGCCAGCGCCCGGGCCACCTGCGCCTGGCGCTCGTGCTCCGTCCGCTGCGTGCGCAGCTCCCCGGCCTGCTCGCGGCGCTCCACCAGCCGGCGGCGTTCGGCCTCGGCCCGCTCCACGGCCACCGTGGCGGCGCGGACCGGATCGTCGGGGGCCGGCAGCCCGGCGTCGGCGAAGATACCGGCGATCCGTGCCGTCACCGCGCCGGCCGCCGTCTCGGCCTCGGTGACCGCCACCGCCAACCCGGCCCGCTCCGACCGGCGGCGCCCCGCCTCGACCCCGGCCCAGCCGGCCAGCACGGTCCAGGCGCCGGCCACGTCGTCCCGGTCGGCGGCCGGCGGCCCGAACCGGGCCAACCCGTCCCGGGTGTCGTCGAAGCGTCGCCACGCCGCCCGCAGCCGCTCCTCGGCCGCGTCCACCGCACCCCGGGCCCGCCGCGCGGCGTCCCGGCCGGCGCGGACCGCCGCCGCCGCCTCGTCCAGCCCCTGCCGCAGCCGGGAGTGCTCGGCCAGGGTGGCCCGCAGCGCCTCGGCGGTGGCCGCGCCGGCGAGCCGCTCGTCCAGCTCCGCCAGTCGGGCCCCCAACTCGTCGTGTTCGGCGCGGGCGCGCAGCAGCACCCGATCCCGCTCGCGGGCGGCCGTGTCCCGCTCGCCGACCACCCGCTTGGCCGCCTCGCTGGCCGCCCGGGCGGCCTTGCCGGCGGCGACCGCACGGGCCACCGCCGAACCGGCGGGTATCGCCGGCACCCGGGCGACGGTCTGCTCGCAGACCGGGCAGGAAGCCCCGTCGGTCAGGTGCGCCCGCAGCGCCGTCGCCTGGTCGGCGGCCTTCGCCTCCTCGTGGGCGTGGAACGCCGCAGCCAGTTCCTCCTCGGCCCGCTCGGCCGCCGCCCGCGCCTCGGTCAGCGCCCGCACGGCCACGTCGTGCTCGGCACCGGCGGTCTCCACCGCGGCCCGCACCTGCTCCGCCCGGCCGGTCAGCTGCTCCCGGTCGGCGTACGCCCGCAGCGCCAGCCGCAGGGTGCTCTCGTCACCGGCGGCGGCCAGCTCACCGCGCAGCTTCTCCTCGCGCTCCTCGGCCAGGGACACCGCGTTCGACGCTGCGTCGGCCTCGGCCCGCGCGGCGGTCACCGCCCGGGCCACCTCGGCCACCCCGTCCGGCGCCCGGACCGCGCCCAGCACGGCCAACTCGGTGTCCAGCGCGGCCAGCGCCGCGCTCGCCTCCCGCGCCGTCGCCCGCGCCGCATCCAGCTCCGGTACGGCGGCGATCACCGCCTCGGCCAGCTCCGTCATCCGGTCGACCTGGCCGGCCACCCGCTCCAGCGTGGCGTCGTCGACGTCGGCGAGCCCGGCGAGCAACTGGTCGACCGCCTCCAACTTCGCCTCGGCCTGCCCGGCCCGGGTGGTGGCCCGCTGCTGCACCTGCTCGTAGACGCCGAGGCCGAGCAGGTTGACCAGGATCTGCTGCCGGGTGGCGGGCCGGGCGTGCAGGAAGTCGGCGAACTGACCCTGTGGCAGCACCACGCAGCTGGTGAACTGCTCGTACGGCAGGCCGACCGCCTCCAGCACGGCGGTGTCCATCTCGGCCGGGGTGCCGGCGACCACCTCGCCCAGGTCCTCCGGGCTGAGCCCGGTGTCCAGTTTGGTGACGTCGAAACCGTCGGGCATCAGCTGCAACCCGGCGTTCGCGGTCTTGGCGTTGCCCCGGCTGTCCCGGCGCACCACCCGGGTGGCGACGTAGCGGGCGCCACCGGACTCGAACACCAACCGGACCCGCGCCTCGGTCGCCGACGGAGCGAGGGCGTTGCCCAGCCCGCGCGTGCCACCCCAGCGGGGCACCGTGCCGTAGAGCGCGAAGCAGATCGCGTCGAGCACCGTCGACTTGCCGGAGCCGGTGGGCCCGACCAGGGCGAAGAAATCCGCGTCGGTGAAGTCGATGGTGGTCTCGTCGCGGAAGACGGTGAAGCCGGCCAGGTCCAGCCGAATCGGTCTCATCAGTGATCGACCTCCTCGAGCAGTTCGTCGAAGAGTTCCCGGACGCCGTCGTCGGCGTGGCCACGGCTGTCCAGGTAGTCGGCGAACAGCTGGCGGGGCGAGCGGCCGGAGCGTTGGGCGACCCGGGTGCCGCTGCCGGGTGCCGGCACCAGCTCCGGATCGATCCGGATCTCCAGCGCGTGGGGGAGCAGCTCCTGCACCTCCTCGCGCAGACCCGCGCGGGGCTGTTCGCGTACGTAGACCCGCAGCCAGCCCTCCGGTGGGGTGATCTCGGCGAGCTGGGCCAGGGTGCCGCGTACCGTGTGCAGCGCGGTCGCCGCGGTGACCGGCACCTCCCGGACCTGCGCCGCCGTGGTCGCGGTGACCTCGATCAGGGTCACCGACGGGACGTTCTCCTGTTCGCCGAAGTCCACCGCCAACGGGGCGCCGCTGTAGCGGATCGGGCATGGCCCCTGGACCCGTTGGGCGCGGTGCAGGTGCCCCAGCGCGACGTAGTGCGCGGTGCCGGGGAACACGGTGGCGGGCACCGCGTAACCCATCACGGTGTGCGCGTCCCGCTCGCCGCCGCCGGAGGTCGCCCCGACCACGGTGAGGTGGGCGGTGACCAGGTGCACCCGGTCGGGCTCGGTGAACCCGTCGGTCAGCCGGGCCAGGATGCGACCCAGGTGGTCGGCGTACGTCTGGGTGGTCTCGGCGGCGGTCAGCTCGTACATCTCCACCGCGCGGACGGCGTACCGCTGGGACAGGAACGGCAGCGCGGCCAGCTGCCAGCGTTCTCCGCCGGCGGTGGTGCCGTCGATGACGTGCTCGGCCGGGTCCTCGCGTACGCCGCCGCGCAGGGTGATGCCGGCGGCCTCGGCCCACGGCCGTAGCGCGTCCAGCGCCGGGCCGTTGTCGTGGTTGCCGCCGATGGCCACCACGTCGGCGCCGGTGCGCCGCAGCGCGGTCAGTGCCCGGGTGACCAGTCGGGTCGCCTCCGGGGTCGGCGCGGCGGTGTCGTAGAGATCCCCCGCGATGACGACCAGGTCGGGCCGTTCCTGCCGGGCGATCTCGATGACGCCGGCCAGCACCTGCTTGTGCTCCTCGGCCCGGGACTGTCCCTTGAGGACCTTGCCGACGTGCCAGTCCGAGGTGTGCAGGATCTTCAAGGCAGAAGCCCCCTGTCAGAACGGGATGTCGTCGTCGGCACCGCCGCCGCCGGAGCCGACCACCGCGAACGGGTCGGCGGACTGGGTGATCGAGCGCAGGGTCTGCGACGGCGCGGCCCCGGCCTCGGAGACCCGGGTCGCCCAGGCCGGGAACGGGAACTCCAGGCAGAGCGGGACGGGGATGTCGGGCTGGTTGACGAACATCGTGCCGGGCTTGGCCAGCAGCGCCCGCTGCCGCTGCGCGGGCGGCAGGAAACCGTATTCGGGGCGGGACGCCTCGGCCGGGTCGAGTCGGCCGACCACCCGGATCGCCGAGTTGGTGACGATGCGCCGTTCCACCTCGCTGGCGGTCTGCTGCGCGCCGATGAGGATCACGCCGAGCGAGCGGCCCCGCTCGGCGATGTCGAGCAGCACCTCCTTGATCGGCGACGAGCCCTCCCGGGGGGCGTACTTGTTCAGCTCGTCGAGCACGACGAACAGCAGCGGTTTGGCGGTGCCGGCCTTCTCCTTGCGCTCGAACTCGCTCTTGAGCGTCACGCCGACCACGAAGCGCTGCGCGCGATCCGGCAGGTTGTGCAGGTCGACGACGGTGACCTGGGCGGACTCCGCGGTGTTGATCGAGTGCGGGCGGCGGGTGGCCAGGTCACCGCGGATCAGCCGGGACAGGTCCTTCTTGCTGCCGATCAGCCGGCGGGCGAAGGCGTTGACCGTGCCCAGGCCCACCGCGCTGCCCGCCCAGTCGCCGCGGGTCTCGTCGTCGCTGAGCTGCTCGACGATGTGGTCGACCAGGTCGGCGTAGGTGCCGAGGCGGGTGCCGTCGATGCTGACCCCGCCGTCGGCGGGCTGCGCGTACCGGGCCAGGTGCGCGGCGACCGAGTGGACCACCATCGTGTACTGCTGGCGTTCGTCGTCCGCATCGGCGAAGACGTACGGCAGGAGTCGCTTCTCGCAGAACTCGGTGAGCGTCCAGTAGAAGCTGTCCACGCCGGTGAGCCGGCTGCTCACGTCGGGCGTGCCGGACGAGTCGCCGACCCGCGGCGGGGCGTACACCCGCACGTCGGGGAAGGCGTCGGCGACCAGGCCGAGCCGGGCGTACGCGGCCCGGGTGGCGTCGTCCAGCCGGGCGTTCGGGTGGTCGAGGAAGAGAAGATCCTCCCCCTTGACGTTGAAGATCAGCGCCTTGGCGTTGACCGCGTCGCCGCCGAGCTGCCCGGAGCGGAACACCGAGTAGAGCAGGAAGGTGGCGAAGCTGGTCTTGGTGGCCACCCCGGAGATGCCGGAGATCGACACGTGCGCGCCCCGGGTGCCGTCGAGGAAGTCGGCGTTGAGGTAGACCGGCACCCCGTCGCGGCCGGTGCCCATCGGGATGCGGCGTTCCATCCGGTCGAAGTGCAGCGCCCGGGCGCGGGCGTCGCCCTCGGCCCGGTGCACCAGCGCGCCGGGCTGCGGCGGCACGTAGAACTCCGGGTCGACCCGGGTGGTGGTGATCTCGGCGGCCTCCTGCACCTGCGCCGGCAGCGTGCCGTCGGCGATGGCGAACACGTCGGAGTCGAACTGTGCGCCCTCGTGCCGGGCCCGGACCTGGGTGACCACCCCGGCGATGGTCACCGGCTCCCGGTCGGGCAGCTCGCGTCGGGTGACCACGACGTCGTCGAGCTGCAGATAGCTGCCGGGGGACACCGCCGTCCAGAACTGCAGCGGGGTGGCGTCGGCGGTGCCGAGCACCCGACCGACCCCCTCGCCCGGGCGGTCGAATCCCTCGTCAGTCATCGGGCAGCTCCGGTCGGCTGGTCGTCGCGGTCGGCACACACGCCCTGCATCCTGCCGGAGGAGTACGACAGGCCGCCACGCGACGCGGCGGAGACCACGCCGCGGCATCGCGGCGACCGCGTAGCGCGACGACCCGTCCACGGCGCGTGCCGGTGACGGCGGCCGGACCCGCGGCGGGTTATCGGCCGCGGCTCGGGGGGAACCCGTTCGGGTCGAGGCGGCCGGCGAGTTCGCGGACGGCGGTTTCGTAGGTGGGGTCGGTGTGGTAGGGCCAGTGTCGGTTGATTGGTGGGGGGACGGTGTCGTCGAGTTGG
>NZ_POTY01000099.1 GCF_003236315.1 Micromonospora craterilacus | reverse complement strand
GGGGTGGATGGGGGGAGGGCGACGGGCGGCATCTGCATGTGGTGGATCCGCTCGCGGTCGACGCCGACGGGGGCGACTCGCCGGCGTGGAGCCGGCGACGGGAGCACTACCAGCCGCCGGAGCTGACCCGCCCCGACGGCGTGGTGCCGTACGCCGAGCTGCACGCGCACACCAACTTCAGCTTCCTGGACGGTGCCAGCCACCCCGAGGAACTGGCCGAGGAGGCCGTCCGGTTGGGGCTCACCGCGCTCGCCGTCACCGACCACGACGGGTTCTACGGCGTGGTGCGGTTCGCCGAGGCGGCCCGCACGCTGGGCCTGCCGACGATCTTCGGTGCGGAGCTGTCCCTCGGCCTGCCCGGCCCGCAGAACGGCGTACCCGACCCGCACGGCAACCACCTGCTGGTGCTGGCGCACGGCCACGAGGGGTACGCCCGGCTGGCCGCGACCATCGCCCGCGCCCAGCTGCGTGGCGGGGAGAAGGGCCGCCCGGTCTACGGCGAGCTGGAGGAGGTCGCCGACGCCCTGCGCGACCACGTGCTGGTGCTCACCGGCTGCCGCAAGGGGCACGTGCCGGCCGCTCTGCTCACCGAGGGGGTCGACGCGGCAGCCCGCGAGCTGGACCGGCTCACCGCGCTGTTCGGCGCGGAGACGGTGGCGGTGGAGCTGACCGACCACGGGCACCCGGTCGACGGCGACCGCAACGACGCCCTGGCCGAGTTGGCCGCCGCCGCCGGGCTGCCCACGGTGGCCACGAACAACGTGCACTACGCCACCCCGGGGCGGCGCCGGCTGGCCACCACCCTGGCCGCGGTGCGGGCCCGGCGCAGCCTGGACGAGATCGACGGCTGGCTGCCCGCCGCGGGTACCGCCCACCTGCGCAGCGGCGCCGAGATGGCGGCCCGGTTCGCCGGGTACCCGGGTGCGGTGGCCCGGGCCGCCGAGTTCGGCGCGGAACTCGCCTTCGACCTCCAGCTCGTCGCGCCACAGCTGCCGGCGTACCCGGTGCCGCCGGGGCACTCCGAGATGAGCTGGCTGCGCCACCTCACCGAGCAGGGCGCCCGGGACCGCTACGGCCCACGCGAGGCACACCCGCAGGCGTACGCGCAGCTCGACCACGAGCTGAACATGATCGAGGAGCTGGGCTTCCCCGGCTACTTCCTGGTGGTCTACGACATCGTCGACTTCTGCCGACAGGAGGACATCTACTGCCAGGGCCGGGGCTCGGCGGCGAACTCGGCGGTCTGCTACGCGCTGCGGATCACCAACGTGGACGCGGTCCGGCACCGGCTGCTGTTCGAGCGGTTCCTGGCCCCCGAGCGCGACGGCCCGCCCGACATCGACGTGGACATCGAGTCCGACCGCCGGGAGGAGGTCATCCAGCACGTCTACACCCGGTACGGCCGGGAGCACACCGCCCAGGTGGCCAACGTGATCTCCTACCGGCCCCGCTCGGCGGTGCGGGACGTGGCCAAGGCGTTCGGCTTCTCGCCCGGCCAGCAGGACGCCTGGAGCAAGCAGATCGACCGGTGGGGCGACGTGGCCACGGTGGACGTGCCGGAGATTCCCGAGCAGGTGATCGAGTACGCCAACCACCTCCAGACGTTCCCCCGGCACCTGGGCATCCACTCCGGCGGCATGGTGATCTGCGACCGGCCGGTGATCGAGGTCTGCCCGGTGGAGTGGGGCCGGATGCCCGGCCGCAGCGTGCTCCAGTGGGACAAGGACGACTGCGCCGCCGTCGGCCTGGTCAAGTTCGACCTGCTCGGCCTCGGCATGCTCTCCGCGCTGCACTACGGCTACGACATGATCGGGATGAGCCTGGATCTCGGCGACATGACGCTGGACGACCCCGAGGTGTACGACATGCTCTGCCGGGCCGACTCGGTCGGGGTGTTCCAGGTGGAGAGCCGGGCCCAGATGGCCACCCTGCCCCGGCTCAAGCCCCGGACGTTCTACGACCTGGTGGTCGAGGTGGCGCTGATCCGGCCCGGCCCGATCCAGGGCGGCTCGGTGCACCCGTACATCCGGCGCAAGAGCGAGCAGGAGGAGGTGACCTTCCCGCATCCGCTGATGCGCAACGCGCTGGAGAAGACCCTCGGCGTGCCGCTGTTCCAGGAGCAGTTGATGCAGCTCGCCATCGACCTGGCCGGCTTCGACGCGGCCGAGGCCGACCAGCTGCGCCGGGCGATGGGCGCCAAGCGGTCGGTGGAGCGGATGGCGAAGATCGCCGACCGGCTGTACAGCGGCATGGCGGAGCGGGGCATCACCGGCGAGTTGGCCGACGACGTCTACCGCAAGCTCACCGCGTTCGCCAGCTACGGCTTCCCGGAGAGCCACGCGATGAGCTTCGCCTACCTGGTCTACGCCAGTTCCTGGCTCAAGCGCTACCACCCGGGCCCGTTTCTGGCCGCGCTGCTGAGTGCCCAGCCGATGGGCTTCTACTCGCCGCAGACCCTGGTCGACGACGCCCGCCGGCACGGCGTGGAGGTACGCCGCCCGGACGTCAACGCCAGCGGCGCGAAGCCGGTGCTGGAGTCCACCCCGGACACCCGGTGGGGCAGCCAGCCGGGCGAGCCGCCGCACGCCTGGGGGCTGGGCGGGCCGGCCGTCCGGCTCGGGCTGTCCAGTGTGCGTACCCTCGGCGACGAGGTGGCCGAGCGGATCGAGGCCGAGCGGGCGGCGAACGGGCCGTACCGCGACATGCCGGATCTGGCCCGGCGGGTGGGTCTGACCGCCGCTCAACTGGAGGCGCTGGCCACCGCGGACGCCTTCGCCTGCTTCGGGTTGACCCGGCGGCAGGCGCTCTGGGCGGCCGGCGCGGCGGCCCAGGACCGCCCGGGCCGGCTGCCCGGCACGGTGACCGGCGCGGCGGCGCCCACCCTGCCCGGCATGGAGGCGGTGGACCGGTTGGTCGCCGACGTGTGGGCCACCGGGCTGTCCCCGGAGAACCACCCGGCCCGGTTCGTCCGCCCGCAGCTGGACGGCATGGGCGCGGTGCCGATCGACCGGTTGGGCCGGGTGGAGCCGGGTCGGCGGATCCGGGTCGGCGGGATCGTCACCCACCGGCAGCGCCCGGCGACCGCGGGTGGCGTCACCTTCCTCAACCTGGAGGACGAGACCGGCATGCTCAACGTCACCTGCTCGCCGGGGCTGTGGCAGCGGTACCGCCGGGTGGCCCGGACCAGCGCGGCGCTGGTCGTGCGGGGGCGGCTGCAACGGCACGAGGGGGTGGTCAACCTGGTCGCCGACCGGCTGGACGCGATCGAACCGCCGGTCAGCCCCGCCTCCCGCGACTTCCGCTGACCACCGGGCGGCGTTGCCGCGCCGCCGGGGCCGTGCCTCGCCTGACGTGATCGGCACGACAGGCCCTAGGCTCGACCGGGTGGAACAGACCCTGAACCCGGCCGGGCCGTCGCTCACCCCCCGTACCGCTGTGGTCTGGTCGGTGCTCCGCGCGGAGCTGGACCGCCGGCCCTCCGCCGAACTGACCGTGCTGGACGTGGGTGGTGGCACCGGCGGCTTCGCCGTGCCGCTGGCCCGGGCCGGGCACCGGGTCACCGTGGTCGACGCCAGCCCCGACGCGCTGGCCGCGCTCAGCCGCCGGGCCGCCGAGGCCGGGGTGGCCGAGCGGGTACGCGCGGTGCAGGGCGACGGGGACGCGCTCGCCGGGCTGGTCGAGCCGGCCAGTGTCGACCTGGTGCTCTGTCACGCCGTGCTGGAGGTCGTCGACGACCCGGTGCCGGTGGTGTCCGCGCTGGTCGACGCGCTGCGCCCGGGCGGTGCGGCGAGCGTGCTGGTCGCCGGTCGGGCCGCGGCGGTGCTCGGCCGGGCGATGAACGGTCACCTCGACGTGGCCGCGGCGCTGGCCGCCGACCCCGACGGCACCGCCGGGCCCCGGGACACCCTGCGGCGGCGCTTCGACGCCGAGGGTGCCACCGCGCTGCTGGCCGCCGCCGGGCTCACGGTCGAGGAGATCCACGGCGTACGCGTCCTCGCCGACCTGCTCCCCGCGGCCGTGGCGGACGGTCAGCCGGGGGCCCTGGTCGAGCTGGAGCGGGCGCTCGCCGCCCGGCCACCCTGGCGGGACGTCGCCGCCCAGCTGCACCTGTTCGCCCGCCGCCCGGCATGACCGACCCGGCCGCCGCGGCCACTCCGGGCTTCGCCCGAGCCGCGCCGCTGGAGATCGTCGCACCGGGCTACGGCGGCGGCAGCCTCGCCGACGTGCTGCCCAGCGCCCTCGCCGTGCTCGGCGTGCCCGGTGCCGGCGATCCCCTCGGGCTCACCGCCGCGCTGCCGGGAGTACGCCGGATCGCGGTGCTGCTGGTCGACGGCCTCGGTTGGCACCAGATCCCGACCGCCGCACCGTACGCGCCGACCCTGGCCGGGCTGGTCGCCACGGCGGGTCGGCCGCTCACCTGTGGCTTCCCCTCTACCACCCCGACCAGCCTGGTCACCCTGGGCACCGGCGCGGCGCCCGGCGCGCACGGGGTGCTCGGCTTCACCCTGCGCGTCCCCGGCACCGACCGGGTGCTCAACCACATCGACTGGGCCGACGACCCGCAGCCGTTGCGTTGGCAGCCGGTTCCCACCCAGCTGGAGCGGGCCCGTGCCGCGGGGGTGGCGGTGACGGTGGTGAGCCGTCCGGAGTTCGGTGGCACCGGCCTGACTCTGGCCGCGAACCGGGGCGGCGACTACCGGGGCGCGGCCGGCGTCGACGCGCTGGCCGCCACGATGCTGGCGGCGCTGGCCGCCGGGCCCGGCCCCACCCTGGTCTCCGGCTACCACCCGGACGTCGACCGCAACGGTCACCTCAGCGGCGTCGACTCGGTGCCCTGGCGGGCGGCCGTCGCCGAGGTGGACGCGCTGCTGGCCCGGCTGGTGGACGGGCTGCCGGCGGATGCGGCGCTGCTGGTCACCGCCGACCACGGGCAGCTCGATGTGCCCGCCGGGCACCGGTTCGACCTGGACACCGATCCCCGGCTGCGGGCCGGGGTGCGGGTCGTCGCGGGTGAGCCGCGGGTGCGCTACCTGCACGTCGCCCCCGGTGCCACCGCCGACGTGGTGGCCGCCTGGTCGGGTGTGCTGGGTGCCGCCGCCCGGGTGCTGACCCGCGCCGAGGCGGTGGCCACCGGCTGGTTCGGGCCGGTGCCCGAGGAGCACCTGGGCCGCCTCGGCGACGTCGTGGTGATCTGCAACGACACGTACGCCGTCATGGCCAGCCGGTCGGAGAGCCCGCTGCTGTCCCGGTTGGTGGCCTTCCATGGCGCGGACACGGCGGCCGAGATGACCATCCCGCTGCTGGTGCTGCGGGGCTGACCGGCGGAAATGTCGGGCGCGAGCGTTACCCTGCGCGGGTGGGCCGCAGCCAGTCATTGCCCCGGGGCGGTGATCCCCGGTTCGGGCCGGACGCCGACGACACCGGCTGCCCGATCCTGCACGTCGACATGGACGCCTTCTACGCCTCGGTGGAGGTGCGCCACCGGCCGGAGTTGCGCGGCCGGGCCGTCGTGGTCGGCGGGGTCGGCCCGCGCGGCGTGGTCAGTTCGGCCAGCTACGAGGCCCGACGATACGGCGTACGCAGCGCGATGCCGACGATGCGCGCCCGCGCCCTCTGCCCGCACGCGGTCTTCCTGCCACCGGACTTCACCCGGTACACGGCCGCCTCGCGGGCGGTCATGCAGATCTTCCGCGACGTCACACCGCTGGTCGAGCCGCTCTCCCTGGACGAGGCGTTCCTCGATGTCGCCGGTGCCCGGCGGCTGTTCGGCCCACCCGCGGCGATCGCCCGCCAGATCCGCGCCCGGGTCGCCGAGGAGCAGGGGCTGACCTGCTCGGTGGGGGTCGCGCCGAGCAAGTTCGTGGCCAAGCTCGGGTCGACCCGGGCCAAGCCCGACGGGCTGCTCGTCATCCCGGCCACCCGGGTGCTCGACTTCCTCCACCCACTGCCGGTCGCCGCGCTGTGGGGGGTGGGGGAGCGCTCCGCGGAGACGCTGCTGCGGCTCGGCCTGCGTACCGTCGGTGATCTCGCGGAGGCGCCGGTCGGCATGGTGCGTACCGCGCTCGGCGCGGCGGCCGCCACACATCTGCACGAGTTGGCCTGGGGACGTGATCCGCGCCGGGTCAGGCCGGAGCAGGCCGAGAAGTCCATCGGCGCGGAGGTCACCTTCGACGTGGATGTCGACGATCCGACCGAGATCCGTCGTACGCTGCTCGCCCTGGCCGAGAAGGTCGGTGCCCGGTTACGCGGCGCCGGGCAGGTGGGCCGGACGGTGTCGGTCAAGGTGCGGATGGCCGACTTCCGCACCGTCACCCGCTCGCGCACCCTCGACGTACCCACCGATGTCGCCCGGGAGATGTTCGACACGGTCTGGTCCCTCTACACCGTTTTGCAACCGGGTGAGCGGATCCGCCTGCTCGGCGTCCGGGCCGAGGGGCTCAGCGCGGCGGACGAGACACCCCGGCAGCTCGCCCTCGGCGCGCCCGAGCGGGGTTGGCGGGAGGCGGAGGTCGCCGCGGACGCCGCGGCTGCCCGTTTCGGGCGGTCCGTCATAGGACCGGCCAGTCTTCTCACCGGGCGCGATCCGCGACGAAATGAAAATCCGACCCGGCCATAGGTCGTCCCGCTTTCCGACGCGCGAGGGCCCTCGTAGACTTGCGGGTAAGCAGCCGGTTGGCTGCCACGGTCTGTCGGTCCGACCGGGCCGACCAACGTGACCGGGGAGGAGTGCCGTGCCGCTCTCGGAGCACGAGCAGCGGCTGTTCGAGCAGATCGAGCGGTCGCTTGCCGAGGACCCCAAGTTCGCCTCGGCCGTGCGCGCCAGCGATCCGCGCTTCCACGCGCGGCGTCGCCTGCTCGTCGCTGCCGGCGTGATCATCGCTGGCCTGGCGTTGTTGGTCTATGGCGCGGTGATCAAGACTCCGCCACTGGCGGTGGCGGGTTTCGTTGTCATGCTGGCCTCGGCCGCGTTCGCGGTGCAGTCGCACCGTCGGGCGCAGTCACCCGACCTGCACGTCGTCGGGGGCACGGCGAGTCGTCGCCGGTCCCGCGGTCGTGCCGGCCGGCGGCCGGGCTTCCTCGACCGGATGGAGGACCGCTGGCGGCAGCGCCCGGAGGGGCACCGCTGAACCTGCCCCGCCGTCGTTGAGGCGGGGCGCGTAACCCCGCCTGACCTGGGCGGGGTGATCCGCGCTCGATCGACCCGGCGTCGTTCGAGTGGCTCGATCGGCCGCTCGCCTGACGGGCACCGGCGTCGCTGCCGGCCGACCGCGACGGGTCGGTCCGCTGACGGAACGAACCGGGCCGGTGGTGGTTGCCCCACCACCGGCCCGGTTGTCGTCTACGCCGCCGGCCTGCTCAGCGCCCCGCGCGGCTGGCGATAATCCGGCGTGGGCTGAACCGCAGCAACCGGTAGCGGAGGTGCCCGCCGGAGGTGACCAGCCGCGAGGAAGTGTCCGCGACGGCGATCCGCCACCGCTGCAGCACCGACGGCGGCAACACGGTCGCCACCAGCCGGGTACGCCGGTCGGCGCGCTCGGCGAGCGCACCGCGCACCGTACGCAGGGCCGCGGGCAGGGGTTCCCCGGTCAACGGATCCCGCGCGTAACGGGCCCGCTCCTCCGCCCGGCCGAGCAGACGTACCGCCGTGCCGGCCTCGGTGTCGGCGGTCAGCGCCTCCCGGGCCAGCCGGTCGGCGGTCGCCCGCGGGGTCTCCGTCCGGTCCACCCGGAGCCGGTAGTCGACCAGCGTGTCGATCAGCTCGTCCCAGGCGGCGTGCGCGTCCGCCCGCGCCCGATCCGGATCGGTGCCGACCGTCACGACCGGCGCACCGTTGACCGAGGCATCGACGGACGGCGGGTCGACCGTCCGGACCGTCGGTGCCGGCCGGCCCCGACGGCGGCGCAGGGCGTGCCGGCGCAGCGCGGGCACGGCGAGCAGGAAGAGCAGTGTCAGCGCGCCGGCGGCCCACCAGGGCCAGACCGGAGCCTGCCCGGCCGGCGTGCCGGAGCCGGAGCCGACGCCCGGGTCGAGCTCCTCCTCGATCCGGTTCGGCTCGCGGTCCGGACCGGCCGACGGGTCGGCGTCGCCGGGCGCGCCCGGCGTGCCGGCCTGCGGCGTGTTGTCCTCGGGAGCGTCGGTGTCCGGGGCCCAGGCCGACCGGGTCGAGCCGGGCACACCGTAGGTCGGGGTGGCGTCGAACGGCACCCAGCCGATCTGGTCGAAGTAGACCTCCGTCCAGGCGTGCAGGTTCCGGTTGGTCAGGGTGAGGGTGTCACCGCTGCGCCGGCTGCCGTTGCTGAACCCGAACGCGACCCGGGCCGGGATGCCGGCGTCGCGCACCATCCACGCCAGCGCCGCGGCGTACTGCTGGCAGTAGCCGACCTTGTTCTCCAGGAAGTCGAGGATCTCCTGCCCGCTGGTGCCCTGCTCGGTGCTGAGCCGGTAGCTGAAGCCGTTGTCCTCGGAGAAGTAGTCGTAGATGGCGCGCACCTTGTCGTACTCGGTGCGCTTGCCCCGGATCAGGTCCGCCACCAGGGCCCGCACCTCGGGCACGTCGGGCGTCACGGTCTGCTGCTTGCGCAGCGGCAGGTCGGCCGGCAGCGGCTGCGCAGCACGCAGCCGGTCGGGCGTGTACTTCGAGCGTACGTAGTCGAATTCGTACCGCTTGCCCCGTGAGTCCTCCCGGTTCGAGAAGACGACCTGCATGTTCGGGTCGTAGAACCAGCTGTTGCCCAGGTCCGCGAAGCGGGTCGGCTCGGCGTAGACCGGCAGCAGTCGCATGTTCAGGTCGCGGGTCACCTCCACGGTGGCCCGGTGCCGGGTCCGCTCGACGCCGGGCTGCGACTGCTGTGACGGGTCGGGCAGGTCGCCGTTGACCTGCCGGCCGTTGGGCCCGCGTACCCGGAAGCCGTCGTTGCGCAGCTCGTCGGCGACGCCGAAGCGCAGGTAGAACGGCTCCTCCTCGGTGGTGGTCACCTTCACCAGGTCGGTCACCTTGGACTGGTTGAGCTGCCCGCTGAGGGCGGCGAACAGGTCGACCCGGCCGGGCGAGCCGCCCAGGCCCGAGCCGCCGAAGCCGTTGCCCTGGCCGGAGTTCAGGCTGCCCATCAGGCCGGCGGTCATCCCTGGCACGGCCAGCGGCACCAGCACGGCCAGGGCCAGGCCCACCACCGCCAGCCGCCGGCCGGCGGCGGCCAGCGGCGACGCCTCCCACACGTCGACGTCGCGGCCGTCCCCGGTGAACCGTCGGCCGAACCGGCGGACCCGGTCCACGTTGTCGGTGACCAGCAGCCAGAGGAAGCCGGCGGCGCCGATCGCGAACGGCACCGGCGGGACGCTGTCCACATAGACCGCCACCGGCACCGAGTAGATGGCCAGCATCGGCAGACCGGCCAGCGCGGGCCGGCGCAGCCCGACACAGAGCACGTCCACCAGCACCGCCACCCCGCCGATGCCGAGCGCCGTGACGAACAGCAGCGGGTCGGTGTCGTCGACCTTCACGCCGTGCGTGCGCATGTCCTCGACCGAGCCGTTGAGCAGCTCGGCGAAGTGGCCGAAGGTGGCCGGGCTGGGCAGCACGGCCAGCAGTTCGCCACCGCTGGGGAACAACCAGGTCAGGGCGAGCGTCAGCCCGCCGACCATGGCCAGGATCTGGGCCCACAGCGGGGTCCGGCCGAGCCGGGCCAGTGCCGCCGCCGCAGCCACCGCGGCCACCACGATGACGGCCTGGACCAGCCACGTCCAGCGTTCGAAGATGGCCGACAGCGGCGCGGCGGCGAGCAGCGTCGCCGCGGCGGCCACCAGGCCCAGGTTCCGATGGGCGCTCATGAGGGGGACCTTCCGTTCATCGCACGCCGCCCGCCACCGTCTCGGCCATCGCCGCCCGGAGGGCGAACCCCTGGGAGCCCCGACCCGCCTGCGGCCAGAGCGCCGGCAGCCGGCCGCCGTGGTCGACGCCGATCACCCGCCAGCCGGACTGCAACAGGGCCAGTGCGGCGGTGTCGTGCGCCTGGTCGGCCTCGGCCCGGGCGGGCGCCGGCAGGTTGAGCCAGGCGGAGCTGTCCAGCAGGAAGCACACGCAGGTGGCGCCGTTGGCCCGCAACCCGGCCAGCAGTTCCGCCTCGGCGGTGCTCAACGACCCGAACAGGCCGATGATCAGGCCGCCGTCGGACCGCTGCCGGACGTGCTGCACCAGCGTGGTGATCTCGACCCGCTTGTCCAGCCGGACCTCCGCGAGGTGGTCGAGCAGCAGCCCGTCGCCGGCACCCTCGGTGGCGTCGACGTCCGCGCCGGCGCCGGTGACCAGGCGCAGCTTGTAACCGGCCTGACGCAGGTGCACGGCGACGCTGGCGGCGGCCGAGACCGCCCACTCGAAGCTGGCCGTCGGGCCGTCGCCCCGGTGGCCGTACGCGCGGGTGTCCAGCAGGACCGTCGCCCGGCTCTCCCAGGGCTGCTCCTCCCGCCGCACCATCAGCTCCCCGGTGCGTGCGGTCGACTTCCAGTGCACCCGGCGCAGGTCGTCGCCGCGCCGGTACTCGCGGGTCGCCGCGTCGTCCTCGCCGTGCACCGCCACCGAGCGGGCCCGGCTCTCGCCGCTGCCGGCGTACTCGCCGGGCAGCCGTACCGAGGGCAGCGGAACCACCTGCGGGACGACCGTGAGCCGGTCGGTGCCGGGGAAGGCGCGGGTGAGTTCGCACAGGCCGAACGGGTCGGTCATCCGGACCACCAGCGGACCGACCTCGTACCGGCCGCGTACGTCGGCACGCACCGTGTACGCCACCGAACTGGCCTGGTGCGCGCCGAGCCGCTCCAGCACCACCCGGGGCCGGCTGCCCAGCGCGTACGGGAGCCGGTCCTCCAGCAGCAGGGTGCCGGTGGGCAGCCGGGACATGTTCTGCAACCGCAGCACCACCCGGGCGCTTGCCCCGACCGGCACCCGGTGCGGATCCAGCGATCGGTGGCAGGCCAGCTTGTACCGGCTGCGCCCGACGTAGAGCGCGGCGAGCAGCGGCAGGACGGCCAGCAGCACGGCCACCCGCAGCAGGTCCTTCTCGCCGAGGAGGCCGGCGGAGACGGCCGCCGCCACCGCGGCGGCCAGGAACGAGCGGCCGCGGGTGGTCAGCCCTCGCAGCCCGTCACGCACGTCACGGCCTCCGAGGTTCGAACGGGGCCTGTCCGTTGCCGGTGGGGGGCCGGGTGTCGTACGGCGAGCGCTTGCGCTCGTGCGGCAGCGGCAGCCGGTGCACCAGGTCGGCGACGATCGCGTCGGTGGTGCGGCGGGCGAGCTGGGCGTCGGCGGTGGGGATGAGCCGGTGCGCCAGCACCGGCACGGCGAGCGCCTGCAGGTCGTCGGGGAGCACGTAGTCGCGCCCGTCCAGGGCGGCCACCGCGCGGGCGGTGCGCAGCATCTGCAGGGTGCACCGGGGGGACGCGCCGAGGCGCAGGTCGGGCGCCTCACGGGTGGCGGTGACCAGGTCGACCGCGTACTGCTTCACCGCGTCGGCGACGTGCACCTGGCGGACGTGGCCGATCAGCCGGCGCACGGTGTCGGCGTCGGAGACCGGCCGCAACGCCGACAGCGGGTCCACCGCGCCGTGGCCGTCGAGCATGGCCAGTTCGGCGTTCGGGTCCGGGTAGCCCATCGCGATCCGGGCGGTGAACCGGTCGCGCTGCGCCTCCGGCAGCGGGTACGTCCCCTCCATCTCGATCGGGTTCTGGGTGGCGATCACCATGAACGGGGTCTGTAGCTGGTACGTCACCCCGTCGACCGTGACCTGCCGCTCCTCCATGCACTCCAGCAGCGCGGACTGGGTCTTCGGGGAGGCCCGGTTGATCTCGTCGCCGACCACCAGGTTGGCGAAGACCGCGCCCGGACGGAACTCGAAGTCGTGCGTCTCCTGGTTGTAGACGCTGACCCCGGTGACGTCGCTGGGCAGCAGGTCGGGGGTGAACTGGATGCGGCGTACCGAACAGTCGATCGAGCGGGCCAGGGCCTTGGCCAGCTTCGTCTTGCCGACACCGGGCACGTCCTCGATGAGCAGGTGCCCCTCGGCGAGCAGCACGGCCAGGGCCAGCCGCACGGTCGCGGTCTTGCCCTCGATGACCTGTTCGATGTTGGCCACGATGGCGTCACTCGCGGCGCGGAACTCGTCGTGCGGCAGCAGTCCGCCAACTTCGTCCCAGGTCTGTTGTGTCACGGGCCTCCTCCTCGTCGCCGTCACGGCAGCTCTGTATAGAGCACCTGGACCCGCCGTTGGGTTCGCGACGTGCGAGCCTCGTCTGCCGCAGCAATCTCACTGGCCTCTCAGGCTAACCATGTTTGTCGCCAACGCCGACCGCCGCAGGTGTTTGAGGGCTTACGCACTGATTTGTCAGCTACGGAGCGCGTGTCACCGTATCTGGGGGGTAAGGGAGTTGATCGCCGCCAGGCCCGCCGGGGGTGGCGGGCGGCAGCGGCCGGGCCGATGGCGGTAGACTGCCGGTCATGGCCGGAGTCTTCCTGCTTCTTACCGGGCCGTGCTGATGCGCTGAAGGCGCGACAGCACGGCGGCCCCTCCTGCGTGAGGGGCTTTTTCGTGCCCGCCGCCGGCCCGGGGCGGGCCGTGAGCCGAAGACACGAGACCAGCCAGCAGAGACTCCGCCGAGCGACGCGAGGAGAGGCCATGACTGAGGCAGACACCCCACCGTTCCGGTACACCGCGGTGATGGCCGACGAGATCGAACGCCGCTGGCAGGACCGCTGGGAACGGGACGGAAGCTTCCACGCGCCGAACCCGGCCGGGCCGCTGGCCGATCCGGCCCACCCGCGCTCGGGCGCGGAGAAGCTGTACGTGCTGGACATGTTCCCGTACCCGTCGGGTGCCGGGCTGCACGTGGGCCACCCGCTGGGCTACATCGGCACCGACTGCTTCGCCCGTTACCAGCGGATGGCCGGGCGCAACGTGCTGCACGCGATGGGCTTCGACGCGTTCGGCCTGCCCGCCGAGCAGTACGCGGTGCAGACCGGCACCCACCCGAGGACCACCACCGTGGCCAACATCGGCCGCTACCGGGCCCAGCTGCGCCGGCTGGGGCTGGCCCACGACCAGCGGCGTTCGGTGGCCACCATCGACACCGACTTCTACCGCTGGACCCAGTGGATCTTCCTGCAGATCTTCAACTCCTGGTACGACCGCGAGGCCGGCCGGGCCCGCCCGATCAGCGAGCTGATCGCCGAGTTCGCCGGCGGCACCCGGCGCACCCCGGACGGCCGCCCATGGGCCGAGCTGACCGCCGGCGAGCGGCGCGCGATCGTCGACGACCACCGCCTGGCGTACGTCTCGCAGGCGCCGGTCAACTGGTGCCCCGGGCTGGGCACGGTGCTGGCCAACGAGGAGGTCACCGCCGACGGCCGCTCGGAGCGGGGCAACTTCCCGGTCTTCAAGCGCAACCTGAAGCAGTGGATGATGCGGATCACCGCGTACGGCGACCGGCTGCTGGACGACCTGGACAAGCTGGACTGGCCGGAGCCGATCAAGCTGATGCAGCGCAACTGGATCGGCCGGTCCCAGGGCGCGCACATCGACTTCCCGACTACCGTCGCGCCGATCCGGGTGTTCACGACCCGACCGGACACCGTCTTCGGCGCCACCTACATGGTGCTGGCGCCGGAGCACGAGCTGGTGGACGCGCTGGTGCCGGCGGCCTGGCCGGAGGGCACCCGGGAGGCGTGGACCGGCGGGCACGCCAGCCCCCGGGCGGCCGTCGAGGCGTACCGCAAGGCGGCGGCGACCAAGACGGACCTGGAGCGGCAGGCGGAGACCAAGGAGAAGACCGGCGTCTTCACCGGCGCGTACGCCACCAACCCGGTCACCGGCGGACAGATCCCGATCTTCATCGCCGACTACGTGCTGGCCGGCTACGGCACCGGCGCGATCATGGCGGTGCCCGCCCAGGACGAGCGGGACTGGGACTTCGCCGAGGTCTTCGAGCTGCCGATCGTGCGTACCGTGCAGCCGCCGGAGGGCTTCGACGGCAAGGCGTACACCGGGGACGGTCCGGCGATCAACAGCGCCGCGCCCGAGCGTGGCCTGGACCTGGACGGCCTGGGGGTGGCCGACGCCAAGGCGCGGATCATCGCGTGGCTGGAGCGGCACGACGCCGGCCAGGGCGCGGTGACCTACCGGCTGCGGGACTGGCTGTTCAGCCGGCAGCGTTACTGGGGCGAGCCGTTCCCGATCGTGTACGACGCCGAAGGCGCCGCCATCGCGCTGCCGGAGGAGATGCTGCCGGTCGAACTGCCCGAGGTGGACGACTTCTCCCCGCGTACCTTCGACCCGCAGGACGCGGAGAGCGACCCGGAGACGCCGCTGTCGCGCCGCCGGGACTGGGTCGAGGTGGAACTGGACCTGGGCGACGGGCCCCAGCGCTACACCCGGGAAACCAACGTGATGCCGCAGTGGGCCGGCTCCTGCTGGTACGAGCTGCGCTACCTGGACCCGACCAACGGCGAGCGGTTCGTCGACGAGGACAACGAGCGGTACTGGATGGGACCGCGCGGCGAGGGCGACTGCGGCGGCGTGGACCTGTACGTCGGCGGGGCCGAGCACGCCGTGCTGCACCTGCTGTACGCCCGGTTCTGGCACAAGGTGCTGTACGACCTGGGCCACGTGTCGTCCTACGAGCCGTTCCGCAAGCTGTTCAACCAGGGCTACATCCAGGCGTACGCGTACACCGATGCCCGGGGCGCGTACGTCCCGGCCGAGGAGGTCGCCGAGCGTGACGGCGGCTTCTTCCTGGGTGACGTCCAGGTCAACCGTGAGTACGGCAAGATGGGCAAGTCCCTGAAGAACGTCGTCACCCCGGACGAGATGTGCGCCGCCTACGGTGCCGACACCTTCCGGGTGTACGAGATGTCGATGGGCCCGCTGGAGGTGTCCCGCCCGTGGGAGACCCGGGCGGTGGTCGGCTCGTACCGGTTCCTGCAGCGGGTCTGGCGGGCCATCGTGGACGAGCAGACCGGCGAGTCGCGGGTGGTCGACGCCCCGGCCGACGAGGCGACCCGGCGGCTGCTGCACCGGGTGATCGACGGTGTCCGGGGCGACATGGAGGGGATCCGGTTCAACACCGCGATCGCCAAGCTGATCGAGCTGACCAACGGGGTGACCCGGCTGGCGCAGACCCCACGCGAGGTGGCCGAGCCGCTGGTGCTGATGCTGGCCCCGTTCGCCCCGCACGTCGCCGAGGAGCTGTGGCGGCGGCTGGGTCACCAGACCTCGCTGACCTACGCGGACTTCCCGGTCGCCGACCCGGCCCTGCTGGTCGCCGAGACGGTGACCTACCCGGTGCAGGTCAACGGCAAGGTCCGGGGCCGGGTCGAGGTGCCCGCCGATGCCGCCGAGGACGACGTACGGGCACAGGCGCTGGCCGCGGTGGCCGGCGCGCTGGCCGGCAAGGAACCCCGCAAGGTCATCGTCATCCCCGGCCGAATGGTCTCCGTCGTGCTCTAAGGAGGGCGATCACCACTGCCACGGGATCCGGCCGCCGACCATCATCGGGCGCGGTGACTTCTCGTTACGGCCGTGGCCGCCATGCCCACCGCAAGATCGTGCTCGATCCGGGATCGAGTGGCCTCAACGTCACTCCGAGACCACCCGATCCCGGATCGAGCGTGATCAGGGGCGAGCGGCTTCCTCGGGGCGGCGGCGTCGTCGTTCGGCGCGCCACCAGCGGGCGATCAGCACCGCGCTGGCGATCAGGCCGAGCGCGGCCGGGGTGGCGGCGAACCAGTTGATCCCGCCGGGGGAGGTGACGGCGGCCCCCAGGGCCGCGTAGCCGAACGCGGTCGGCACGGACGCGATGACGCTGCCGGCGAGGAACGGCAGCAGTCGCGCGCCGGTGGTGCCGTACCCGTAACTGACCAGGCCGAACCCGGAGATCGGCAGCAGCCGTACGGTCATCACCCCGAACATGCTCTGCCGGGTGAACCAGCTGTCCAGGCGGGCCAGCCGACCCCGGACCCGTTCGGCGACGAACTCCCGCCCCAGCAGCCGGCCCACCGCGAAGCCGACCGCCGCTGCCAGCAACGCCGCGCCCAGCGCGTACGCCGCGCCCTGGAGGGCGCCGAAGATCGCACCGGCGGCGAGGGTGATGAAGGTACGCGGAACGAGCGCCACCAGCAGCAGCGCCCCGCCGAGGACGGCCGCGACCGGGGCGAGCCGGCCCAGCCGGTCGGCCAGCTGCGGCAGCGCCGCCGGGTCGGGCAGCGGCGCGAACAGCAGCGTCACCCCGAAACCGGCGAGCAGGAGCAACAGCAGGCCGAAGCGGACGGCCGACGGTGTCGCGGCGAACCGGAAGCGCCCGGCCCGGGTCACCCCGGGCTCCGGGTCGCCCGTTCGTCCGTACCGCAGCAGCCGCCGGAGGGCGGGGATCATGCCCGGGCGGCGGCCACCGCGGTCCGGCGTTCGGCCCGCAGCCGGTCGGACCAGGTGTCGTCGAGCGGCGGGAGCTGTTGCGCGCCGGTGGCCCAGCGCAGCAGCAGGTCGGCCAGGGCCGGGTTGCGGGCCAGCGCCGGCCCGTGCGAGTACGTGCCGAGCAGCTTGCCCCGCCAGGCCCCCTCGGAGGCGCCGTCGTTGCCGATCCCGGCGGTGACCCGGGCCAACGGCGAGACGCCGGGGCCGAGGTGGGTCCGGCCGCCGTGGTTCTCGAAGCCGGTCAGCGGCGGCAGGCCCAGCCGGGCGTCGATGTCGCCGGCCAGCTCGCCGACCGCCCGGGTGGGGCCCCGGTCCGAGCTGAGGTCGAGCAGCTCCAGCCCGCGGTACTGAGTGCCCTTGGCGAAGAACGAGGTGCCGAGCAGTTGGTACCCGGCGCAGACGCCGAAGACCACCGAACCCTGGGCGACGGCCCGGTGCAGCCCGCCGTCGGCGAGCAGCCGCTGCGCGCCGAGCGCCTGCGGACCGTCCTCGCCGCCACCGACCAGGTAGATGTCGGCGGTGGTGGGCAGCTGCTGGTCGGAGCGGACCTCCAGCACCTCGACCCGGAACCCGCGCTGCTGCGCCCGCCGGGCAAGGATCAGCACGTTGCCCCGGTCGCCGTAGGTGGACAGCAGGTCGGGGTAGATCCAGACGATGCGCAGGGTCTCAGTTGACACGGTCCAACTCCGCTCGGATGTCCTGGAACGCGGTGTAGTTCGCGATGACTTCCAACCGCCCCGGCGGCACCGCCCGGACGGCGTCGTCGAACGTACGCACATGCTGGAACGGCACGTCGTTGACTTCCAGCCGGACGGCCAGGTCGTACGCCCGGTCGCCGGTGATGAGCACCTGGCGTCCGCGCAGCGGGGCGAAGTCGACGTCGAAGAGCCAGGAGGTGTCCAGCCCGTCGGGGTCGCGGGCGTTGATGGACAACAGGGTCGGTGCCTGCTCGGCCATGTCGAACGCCTCCAGCCAACTGGCCGGGTTCTTCGCCAGCAGCAGCCGGACCAGGCGTCCCTCCCGCTCGACCTGGGCGTACCGGCCGGCGACCGAGGTGACGTCGCCGAGCCGGGGGACCGCGTCGAACGGGCGTACGCCGAACTCGGCGGCGACCGCGAGGGCGGTGGCCGCGTTGCCGACGTTGACCTTGCCGGGAAGCTGGAGCTTGACCTTGTACCAGGCGCCGGTCGGGTCGAGGACGCCCTCGTCGTCCACGGTCCACTGCGGCTCGGGCCGGCGCAGCGGGCAACCGGTGCACCACCACTGCTCGCCGGAGCGCTGGATGGTCGAGCCGCACTCGGGGCAGACCCAGGAGTCGTCGTGCCACCGCTGCCCGGCGGAGAACCAGGTGACGTGCGGCGGCGTGATCCGCTGGTCGTGGGTGGCCGGCGGGGTGGCCGCCCAGACCACCATCGGGTCGTCGGCGTTGGCAACGATGCGGATGTCCGGATGGCGGACCAGCGCCGCGCGCCAGAGCTGCGCCATCATGGCGACCTCCTTGGCCCGGTCCAGCTGGTCACGGGAGAGGTTGAGCAGCGCCACCACGTGCGGCTCGGTCGCCTCGACCACCTGCGCGAGGTAGTGCTCGTCAACCTCCAGCACCGCGTACGGGGTGCTGCCGGCCTTGGCCAGGGCTGAGGTGTGGCCGGTGGGCATGTTGGCGCCGAACGAGTTGGTGGCGACCCGGCCGAGGACCCCGACGGCCGCGGCGGCCAGCCGGGTGGTGGTCGTCTTGCCGTTGGTTCCCGAGATCAGGGCGATGGCCCGCCCGGCGGACAGGTGGGCGAGCAGATCCGGGTCGATCTTCAGGCCGATCCAGCCACCGATCACCGAACCGTCGCCACGGCCCGCAGCCCGCGACAGCGCCGCAGCGGTCCGTGACACGGAGCTGGCCACCTTCGCCCGCAGGGGCATCTTCGCGTCCGTCACGCGAGCGAGGTTACCGGACCCCGGGACCCGGCAGATCGCCGCCGACGACGATCCGTTCGGGCCGGCTTTGGTGGCGGGCGGGCAGGCGACGCTCAGCCGGCGGGCCGATGGGCGCTTGGCCGGATGGAGTCGATCTATGTCGGATAGCGGACCCCGCCCGACGGGCGGCCCGCCCCTCCACTCCGCCCCACCCCGACTGACGTGCGGTTTTGTGGTTCGACACGGCGCGCCACGCGGGCGATTCTGGTTGCGGGTGGAGGGAAGTGGAGTAGAGTGGGGCGCATTGGTGAGGCCGGGAGGGCCCACCGGCCCGGGGGGTCAGCGGCGCGCGAACGCCGCTAAAGGGCGAGGGGGTTGGGCCGATGTTTCTCGGCACCCACACTCCGCGCCTGGACGACAAAGGCCGGTTGATCCTGCCGGCAAAGTTCCGGGATGAGTTGGCGGGGGGTGTCGTGATCACCAAAGGGCAGGAGCGCTGCCTCTACGTCTTTCCGACGCCCGAGTTCCAGCACATCGCGGAACAGTTGCGCGCGCAGCCGATGACACACAAGGCGGCCCGGGCCTACAGCCGTGTCTTCTTCGCCAGCGCGCACGACGAGGTGCCGGACAAGCAGGGCCGGGTGACCATCCCGGGGCACCTGCGTACGTACGCGGGGCTCGACCGTGACCTGGTGGTCATCGGCGCGAGCAGCCGGGTGGAGATCTGGGACAAGGTCGCCTGGGAGACCTACCTCGCGGAGAGCGAAGACGATTTCGCCGACATCGAGGAAGGGGTGCTGCCCGGCGGTCTGTAGGGCGTGGCGACGCCCGACGTACTGCGAGATCTCCAGCCGCTTTCGAGTTCCTGGCATCCCTTCCCCGATGCCAGGCGCACGATCCGACACGGAGGGCCGTGGCCTGACGGGCGGGCGGGGAGCGGATGGGGATCTGGCGGTACGGCGGTACGGCGTCGTCCGACGAGCAGGGCGCGATAACGGAACGGTCCGAACCAGTGGGGGTCGACATGGGGGAGCTACGCGGCACGCACGTGCCGGTACTGCTCGAGCGGTGTCTCGAGTTGCTGGCCCCCGCGCTGGGCCGGGGCGGCCGTACGGTTCACGTCGACGCGACGCTGGGCCTGGCCGGCCACGCCGAGGCGGTGCTCCAGGCACACCCGGAGACGATCCTGGTGGGCCTGGACCGGGACACCGAGGCGCTCGCCCACGCGCGGGTACGGCTGGCCCGGTTCGCCGACCGCATCCATCTGGAGCACGCCGTCTACGACGAGCTGCCCGACGTGCTCGACCGGCTGGGCTATCCGACCGTCGACGGCGTGCTGTTCGACCTCGGCGTCTCCTCGCTGCAACTCGACGCGCCCGACCGCGGGTTCGCGTACGCGCAGGACGCGCCGCTGGACATGCGGATGGACCAGACCCGGGGGGTGACCGCCGAGGAGGTGGTCAACACGTACGCCCACCCGGATCTGGCCCGGGTGCTGCGGGTGTACGGCGAGGAGAAGTTCGCCGGGCGGATCGCCTCGGCGATCATCCGGGAGCGGGAACGGGCCCGGATCACCTCGTCGGCGCGGCTGGCCGAGCTGGTCCGGGAGTCGATTCCGGCACCAGCCCGACGAACGGGCGGACACCCGGCAAAGAGAACGTTTCAGGCTTTACGGATCGAGGTAAACAGGGAACTGGCGGCGTTGGAAACGGCGCTGCCAGCCGCGCTGGAACGGCTTTCCGTCGGCGGACGCATGGTGGTCCTGTCCTACCACTCGCTGGAGGACCGGCTCACCAAACAGGCGCTCGCCGACCGGGTCCGCAGCACGGGCCCGATCGACCTCCCGGTCGAACTGCCCGGGTCGGCACCGACGTTCCGGCTGCTCAGCCGGGGCGCGGAGCTGCCCGGGGAGGCGGAGGTCGCCGCGAACCCGCGGGCCGCTTCGGTGCGGCTGCGGGCCGCGGAACGGATCGACCCGCAGGCCGCGCAACAGGGGCGTACCGACCGCGAACGGTACCGCCGGCGGGTCAAGGCGATGCACCAACCGGGGACGGGATCGGCCGCGGGATCCGGAACGGATCCGCGGCGGATGCCGGGGGACACGACGGATGAAGAGGGGGAGGGAACATGAACGTGAGCAAGCGCCGGGACGTCGCCGGCGTCGGACAGCGCGCACCGCGGTCGGGGGGCCGGATCGCGGCGGAGCGGGTTCGGGGGACCGGAGACGGTACGCGACGGACGGACCGGGTGCGCCGGCCGGAGGAGACTCGCGCCCGGGGGGCGCGCGAGTTCCCGACCCAGGGCAGCGCCGCGCTGCAGCCGGTCGAGCGGGCCGGCGTCACCACCGAGCGGACGGAGTCGCCGCGGCTGCGGGTCGCCCCGCCGCCGCCGGTGCGGGTGCCCCGGGCGCCCTTCGCGGCGTTGGTGGTGCTGCTGGTCGTCGGCGGGGTGCTGGGCATCCTGGCGGTCAACACGAAGGTCAACGAGAACGCCTTCCGGCTGAACGAGCTGCAGAAGCAGCAGGCCGACCTCGACCTGCAGCAGCAGCAGCTGAAGCGGCAGATCGACGACGCCGAGGCGCCGGGCAACCTGACCGCCCAGGCCCGCAAGCTGGGGCTGGTCGAGTCGGGTGACCTGGGGCTGATCCGGCTGCCGGACGGCAAGCTGATCCGCGTGCCGCAGCCGGCCGCCGGGCAGCAGTCCATCACCAGCCAGCAGGGCACGGAGGGGTAGGCCGTGCCATCGAGATCGGAGGAACCGCGCCGGGACGCCACAGGCTCCCGGCGCGGTTCGTCCCGTGGTGCCGGAGAGCGGGACGTCCCGCCCCGCGCCGCGGGGGAGCGGGGCGGGGAGGGCATCGGCGGCATCTCCGACGCCCGCGCGTACACCCCACGGGGTCGCACCATCCGGGAGGGCGCGGCCCCGGCCGCTGCCGGCCGGGTCGAGCAGCGGCGCACCCCGCGCAGCAGCCGGTCGCAGGATCCGTTCCGGCCGGCGTTGCAGGTGCTCGACGGTGGTCGGTCGGCCGGCAACCGGACCGGCAACCGGCAGGGCGGTCAGCCGCGCCGGGACGGCGGTGCCGGGCGCGCCACGGTGGTCCGTACGGTCACCGACCGGGCCCCGCGGGACGAGCGGGCGGCCAGCACGCCGCGACGCCGGGCCGGCGGCCGCGAGCCGCGTCGCGGTGAACGGCCACCCGGGCGTCGGCCCTCCCGCAAGCCACCTCGCCCGCCCCGGCTCGCCGACCCGGGCCGCCGGCTGCGGCTGGCCACCGCGCTGGTCCTGGCCCTGTTCGTCGCCATCGGCATCCGGCTCGTCGCGCTCCAGGCCGTGGAGACCCCGGCGTACGCCGACGGCGGCTTGGCCGACCGCCTCCGGACCGTGCCGTTGCCCGCGCCGCGCGGGGCGATCTACGACCGGGACGGCGCCACCCTGGCGCAGAGCGTCGAGGCCCGGTACGTCTACGCCGACCCGACCAAGGTCGAGGACGTCCCGGCCACCGCGCGGGCCCTCTCCCCGCTGCTCGGCATCGCGGCCTCTGAACTGGCCGAGAAGCTGCGGCCCCGCAAGCGGATCAACGGCATCGACTCCCAGTTCGAGTACGTGGCCCGGGGGGTGGATGTCGACCGTGCCCGCGAGATCATGGCGCTGGAACTGCCCGGCATCTACACCGACCGCGACGAGCGGCGCGAGGTGCCCGGCGGTGACCTGGCGGCCAACCTGATCGGCTTCCCCAGCGTGGACATGGTCGGGCTGGAGGGGCTGGAGGCGCGCTACGACGACCTACTGCACGGTGAGGACGGCAAGCGGCAGTTCGAGGTCGGCCTGGGCAAGCTGGCCGCCCCGATCCCGGGCGGCCACAGCCAGACCACCCCGGCCAAGCCGGGCAGCTCGCTGGTGCTCACTCTCGACCGCGACCTCCAGTACCGGACGCAGCAGATCCTCAGCAGGCAGGCGGCGACGGTTCAGGCCAGCACCGCCGCCGCGGTGGTGCTGGACGCGCGTACCGGGGAGGTGCTGGCCCAGGCCAGCCATCCCACTTACAACGCGGCGAAGCCGCAAGCCAGCGATCCGACCGACCGGATGGACGCGGCCACCAGCTTCGTGGTCGACCCGGGCTCGGTGCACAAGCCGATCACGTTCGGGGCCGCGCTGCAGGAGGGGGTGATCACCCCGGACACCTCGTTCCCGGTCGCCAACGGAATCCGCAAGGGCGACACCTGGTTCCCCGACACGCACTTCGCGAACGGGCGGCGGATGAGCGTGGCCGGCATGATGGCCTACTCCTCCAACGTCGGCACCATCCAGATCGCCGACGCCCTCGGGCCGGAGCGCCTGATCGACTACCAGCAGCGGTTCGGGCTGGGCAAGGCGACCGGGGTCGGGATGCCCGGCGAGGCCAGCGGGCGGTTGCTCCCGCTGCCGGAGTGGAGCGAGTCGTCGCGCGGGTCGGTGCCGATCGGGCACAGCGTGGACGCCACCCCGTTGCAGATGGCCGCCGCCTTCGCCGCCATCGCCAACGACGGCACGTACGTCCAGCCGCGCCTGGTCAAGGAGACGATCGGCCCGGACGGCAAGCGGACGCCGGCCGAGGAGCCGGTGACCCGGCAGGTGCTCAGCCCGGCCAACGCCGCCGCGCTGCGGACGATGATGGAGGCGGTCACCACCGTGGAGAACGCCACCGGCGTGGCCGCGGCGATCCCCGGTTACCGGGTCGCCGGCAAGACCGGCACCGGCTATCGGCTGGTCGAGGGTAAGAAGCAGCCGGGGGATGTCGGCTCGTTCATCGGGATGGCGCCGGCGGAGAATCCGCGGTACGTGATCGCGGTCTTCGTGCACAGCCCCGGTGGCGGTGGAGGAACGGTCGCGGCACCGGCGTTCCGGGAGATGATGACCTTCACCCTCCGCCATTTCAAGGTGCCGCCGTCAAGCGAACCGGCACCGAAGTTCACGGTGTTTCCCTAACGATCCGCCGCCATTTCCCGAGCCACCGCCCGACACTTTCCGATGATTCGCGGCAGCACCAAGACCAATCTCCCGACAATCGCTCGGAGTCCGGTTCCCGCCCCCTGCCTCCGCTCCCGCCGATCATTGAGTTGGGG
>NZ_POTY01000098.1 GCF_003236315.1 Micromonospora craterilacus | reverse complement strand
CCCGTACGCCCCGCACCCCCGCCGAGTACGCCGCCCGGGAGCGCTGGCTGCACCACGCCGCGATGGCCGCGCACTGGCGCGGGGACCTGTCGGCCCGGCAGCTCAGCGACGTGCTCGCCCACCGGGCGGGCTGGGACCCTCGGCGGCACCCGGCCGAGCAGGAGATCGTCCTCGCCCGGGTGGTACGCGACGGTCGCCTGGCCGTCTACCGGGCGGCTGCCGAGCGCGAGCGCGACGCGTGGCGAGCGGCCGAACTGGCCGCCGAGGCGGCCCGTGCCCTCTCCGCCGAGGCGTACGCCGCCGCCGAGCGGCTCCGGCCGAACCGGCTGCCGGCGCCCCGCCGGGCCGGCGTCGGACGCCCGGCCGTGAGCCTGCGCTGGCGGCCGGCGCGGGTGGGCTGATCGGCTGACCCCCGCCTCGGGCGGTCGGTCCGACGTGGGGCGCGGGCCGAGACGCGGGGCCGATGATTCCGTGAGCCCGGTCACGTGCCGTGGAGAAACGGTCACCGGACGCAGTCGGGTCGATCGTTGCCGCAATGTCTGCGGCATTGTCGGTGGGCGGTCCGGTTGTTGCCCCAGGGCGCCTCTTTCACCCGTAATCCCATTGAGAGACGACAGTTGACGAATATCCGAAAATAACCGAGCTTGATCATGTTTAAGCAGCTCAGGAAGGGTTGGCACGGGAATGGTCGGCCAGTAGTGTCGGCCCGTCCGATGCGGTAACCGATCGCAAAAGGCGACGCCGCGTCGACCCGCTCAATCGCGAGTTTCGCGAACCGGGGACCCACTGCACCACTGGGGTGAATCCGCGAGCCTTGGCCCGCGGTAGGGCGATCTTCCCGCCCGAATCCGTCAGCTAACCCGGTCGGCGGTGTCGGAAGGAGTTCCAACCTCGTGCAGCACTCCGCTATCCCCCCGTTGTTCCCCCGCCTCCACGGCACTGCGGTGCCCGCGCTCGCCGGCCCGGTGGCCGCGAGCTGATCCGGCCCACCGCCGCCGCCCGGTGTCCCGGGCGCGTCCCGTTGAACGGCCCATCCGCGTACTCGGGTGGTCATCGGTACCCGTACCGACCTGACCGCCGGAGCCGGTGCGCCGCTCACCCCTGAGCCCCGTGGAGGATTCCGTGAAGCACACCGTCAAGCGTCAGCTCCGCCGGCTGGCCACCGAACGTCCGTACCAGGTCGTCGCCGCGTCGGCGGCTGCGCTCGTCCTCGCGACCGGCGGCGGTGCCCTGCTCGCCAGCGCCGAGGACGGCCCGGCCACCGCGCAAACCACGACCGCCGTCGCCGAGCTGCGAAGCGACACCGCCGTGTCCCGCGGTGACGCCCGGGTCGTGGCAGACCCGTCGACCGCCGCGCCGAGCAGCGCCGCCCCGGCCAGCGAGGCGGCCCCGGCCAGCGTCGCCGCGTCGCCGTCGCCGCAGGCCAGCTCGGCCACGCCGGACCCGGACGTGACCAGCAAGAAGGCGGAGGCGCCGAAGCCGCCGGCGTCGAAGGTCCTCGACTACGACTACCAGGCCCAGACGACCGGCTACTACTGCGGCCCGGCCGCCGTGCGGAACGCGCTCAGCGCCGCCGGCATCGACCGCGACCAGGACACCCTGGCGACCCAGCTCGGCACCACCTACGCCGGCACCAACTCGGCCGAGGACACCACCCGGGTGCTCAACGCCACGGTCAAGGGCAGCCCGTACGAGACCACCATGATCCGCGGCGGCTCGGCCACCCCGACCCAGATGGACCAGCTCCAGGCCGACGTCGTGGCGGCGGTCAGTGACGGACGGGCCGTCGTGGTGAACGTCGCCGGCAGCGCCACCGACACCGACGGCGGCTGGCACTCCTTCCCCGGCGGTCACTACATCGCCGTGGTGGGCTACGACGACGCGGGCCGGCAGGTGAAGATCGCCGACTCGGCCGACCCGTCGTACTACTCCTACTGGATGAGCACCATCGACCTGGCCAACTGGGCCGCCACCCGCGGCTACTCCTCCTGACCAGCAGCTCCTCCTGATCGGTAGCTCCTTTCTGATCGGAACGGCGAGGGCGCCCGGACCGCACGGTCCGGGCGCCCTCGCCGTAGCAATGGGCGGTGGTCGGTCGGAAGACCGGTGTCGTCAGTAGGTGATGAAGCCGTAGAGCGCCATGTGGTTCGACTTGGTGCCACTCACCGTGTAGTCGATGCTCGACGCCTGCACGGTGCCCTGGATGAAGATGTAGTCGATCTTGCTGGAGCCGCTGGTCGCCTTCGATCCGTAGCCGGTCATGCCGAAGCTGCTCAAGGTGCTCGCGGCGAGGCCCGTCCGGTTCGCATCGATGCCGACGATCCGGATCGTGGAGTTGTTCATCAGCCTGGTCGCGTCCGTGCCGATGTGGATGCCGCTGTTGCTGATACCCGTGATGCCGTCCCCGGCACAGGCGTTCTGCCGGTTCTGCTCCGGCAGGTGCATGGTGGCGGCGAACACGCTGGTCCCGGTCGCCTTGATGGTGAACCGTGCGGCGATGGCGCTGGTGCGCTTCCACTTGTGGGCGTTGGTGGTGCCGTCGTCGTTGTTCGGCGGCTTGTAGAGCGTGCAACCGGCGCCGTTGTTGTAGGCCGTGCCCGGCTTCAGCCAGCCCGCGCTCCAGTACTTCGAGATGTCGTCGGAGGCGAGGTTGAGCGTCCGGGAGTTCCAGATGATGGCGTTGGTCTGCTTCTTCTTCAGGTCGCCGAGGGACTGGTCGCTGCACTTGTGGGTGCTGCCCCACGGCTCCGGGTCGGTCCAGGCCACGATCGCCCGGTAGGTGCCGGCCGGGTAGCCGAACTTGGTGCCGAGTTGGTTTGCGTACGCCTCGGCCTGCCCGGTGCCGCGAACCTGCTGCACGATCAGCAGGTCGGGCGCGGCCACTCCGGAGGTTCCCTTCTGCCCGTTGTCGTCCACCAGCATCGAGGTCAACTGGTCCGGCCCGGAAACCCGCGTGCAGGTCCCGTCGGCGTTGTTCACCACGAGGTTCTCGATGTTGTTGTTGTAGACCCGAAGGACCCGATCCGCAGCCGCTGCGGTGTCCGCGTTATCGGCTGTTGTCGACGTGGCGGCAGTGGCCGGCAATGGGAGGGCGAGCAGCGTTACGGCCACGGTGGCAGCCAGCCAGCCGGACCGATTCTTCAGAGGCAAGGCACACTCCTGTCGGGTCGATGGTGCGATGGCGCCTCCGCGCGGGCAGCCGGGGCGTACTCTATATTGATCTTGATCTTCGGGTGGCCCGGCCGGTCAATTAGGACAGTTCGCGCGGGGCGGCCGGGTGGCGTTCTGCGGCGGGCTGGGCAGCGACCATCGCCGGGTGTCGTGTGCCGGTCGCCGGTCTCGCCGCCGTCTCCGGGCACTGGCAGACTGCGCGGATGGCCGACGAATCAGATGACCGGGCCGGTCGGTCTGTCCTGCTGCTTCTGCACGGGATGGGCGCGACCGGCGACGTGTGGCTGCCCTGGGCGCCGTTGTTGGAACAGCGGTGGCCCGGGCGGTGGCTGGCCCCGGATCTGGCGGGCCACGGCGCTTCGCCCCCGCTGCCGGAGTACTCGTTCACCGGTCTCGCCGACCGGGTCGCCGGGAGTCTGGGCGCCGGTGACCGGGTGGTGGTGCTGGGGCACTCGCTCGGCGGGGTGGTCGGCCTGGCGCTGGCCGCCGCGAGCCGGGGTGTGGTGGTCGACGCGGTGGTCGGGCTCGGCATCAAGGCGGTGTGGTCCCCGGAGGAGTTGGCCCGCGCCGCTGACCTCGCGGCCCGCCCGGTCACCTGGTTCGTCACCCGGGACGAGGCGGCCCGACGGTACCTGCGCGTCGCCGGCCTGACCGGGCTCCTCGCCCCGGACCAACCAGCGGTGGACGCCGGGCTGCGGCAGGTCGACGGCCGGTGGCGGCTGGCGATGGATCCGGCCGCGTTCGCCGTCGGCGAGCCCGACCTGACCGCCCTGCTGGCCGCGATCGACGTGCCGGTCGTGCTGGCCCGCGGCGAGCACGACCCGATGGTCTCCGACGCCCAGCTCAAGGAGTACGGCGTACCCGTGGCCACGCTGCCCGGGCTCGGTCACAACGCCCACGTGGAGGATCCGGCGGCCGTGCTGGCCCTGCTCGACCCCTGGCGCTGACCCGCCGGCTCCCGGGGGTTGGTGCTGCTGCGGCGGTGCGCCGGCGTCCGTCAGTCGGCGAAGGTCAACCCTTGCTCGGCCAGCGCGGCGGCCAGGATGTCGACCGCCTTCGGCCCGACCCCGTGCATGGCCAACAGGTCGCGCCGGCGGTGAGTGGCCACCTGGGCCAGCGTCGTGACGCCGGCATCGATCAGGGCGTTGGTGGCCGGTCGCCCGATCGGTGGCAGGTCACTGATCGGCGCCGGTGCGTCGTGGGTGCTCACGCTGTCAGGGTAGCCGGGGCGTCCTGGCGGCGCGCCCGTCCGGGGCCGTCGTTCAGGTTGCGGAGGAGAGCGGCGTACCGGTCGCGACGCGGGGCGGCGGCGGGATCCAGGCCGGGTCCAGCTCACGACGGGCGGCGGCCAGGAATGCCTCGGCGTACGACTCGGCGGGGAAGCCGCCCAGGTAGCGCCGCCGGGTCGCCCAGCGGGCCTCGGCGAGCGGGTCGGTGTCGAGCAACTGGGTCAGCACGTCGTCCACGTCGGCCATGTCGTGGCGCAGCACGTAGCCGGACGCGGCGAGGGGGAACCGTTCGGTGAACCGGTCGCCGTCGGCGCCCATGTCGGTCACCACGTACGGCTTGCCCGAGTACAGCCAGTCGGAGACCACCCCGGAGACGTCGGAGACCAGCGCGTCCGCCCGGTTCACGGATTCGGCCAGGGTCAGCCGGCTCGCTGCGGCGCCGTACAGGTGCGGTCGGCCGGTGCGGGTCCGGTCGGCGGCGAGCAACTCGTGCAGCCGCCCCAGCTGTCGGGCCGAGGCCGGGTTCTGCGAGGTGTAGGGGTGGGCCCGCAGGATCACCGTGGCGCCCCGGTCGAGCAGCCGCCGCAGCAGCGTCTCGGCCACCGGCAGCGAGCAGTAGTCGGTGTCGGCGTGGTGCCCGGTCCAGGTGGGGGTGTAGAGCACCGTCGGGTTCGCCAGCCCGCGCGCCGGCTGGCTGCGTACCTCGATCGCCTCGACCTGCGGGCGGCCGACCACCACGAACTTCTCGGCCGGGATCTCCACCCCGGCCCGGGCGTACCGGTCGATGGCCGCCTCACCGGCGACGAAGATCCGGTCGAAGAGCGCCGAGACCGGGTTGGCGCTGGGGGACTTGTCGCTGTCGCCGTGGTGCAGCTGCACATGGGTGAGCTGGGTGAAGCGGATGCAGTGGCTGTTCTTCGCGCCGTGGTTGACGTAGAACGCCACCCGCAGGCTCGGCACCAGCACCTCGTCCATGTTCCGCAGGGTGGGGCAGTAGACCACGGGGGCGGTGGTGGCCGCCGCGATGGTGGGCAGGGACTCCGGCTCCCGCAACATCACCACGAACGGCCGGCCGATCCGTTCGAGGTACGGCAGCCACATGGTGACCTGGTACTCCGATCCGGGCGGGGCGGAGAAGTGCAGCACGAACTCGGGCTGGTGCCGGCGCAGCGCCCGGGTGACCGCCGACCCGCCGGGGGCCGGCCGGAACCGTCGCCGGGCCAGGTCGAGGGCGACCGCACCGGCGGCGGCACTCACCAGCAGGCTCGCCAGCAGGGCGACGGCGGCGGGCAGGCCCGCCAGGGCGGCCAGGGCCAGCCCGGCGAGCAGCCCCGCCACGGCGTCGGAGAGGCGGGCGGCGACCTGCGGGACCCAGGTGCGTACCGGCAGGTTCGCGGCGCGGATCTCCCGGTTCCCGGCCTCCCGCAGCGGGCCGGTGAGCAGCACCATGCCCAGCAGCACCAGGGCGGTGGCGGCCAGGGCCGGGTCGAAGCCGGCGTCGAGCTGCCGGGCGTAGCCGACCAGGACCCCGGCCGCGATCAGTGTGGTCTCCGCGACGCCGTCGGCGCCCGGGCGTACCCGCCGCTCCCAGACCGTGGCGGCGAGCGCGGCCACCGCCAGGCCGAGCCCCCAGGTGGTCGCGCCGGTGAGCGCGACCACGAGGAACGCCAGGACCGCCCCACCGGTGGCCAGGCCCCGGGCGGCCAATTTCCTGACCAGGTCACCACGCATCTCGGTGTCGCCTTCGCGGTTGACTCGCGGTTGTCGCCGGCCGGTCAGCCGACGGTGGTGGTGGTGGTGCTCGCCGAACGCTCGGTCTGGGTGGGCACCGTGGCGGCCGGCGTCTCGCCGGGGGGCCGGCGTACGTCGATCACCTGGCCGGTGAGATCAGAGATCAGCACATCCAGTGATGCCTGGGCGACGGTCTCGGCGGCGAGCAGGGTGTGCTCGGGCTCCGCGCCGAACGCCTTGGTCCGCATGGGGGTGGCCGTCCGTTCCGGGTTGATGATGTTCACCCGTACGCCGAGCTCGGCCCACTCGTCCGACAACGCCTGAGTGAGGTTGACCAGAGCGGCCTTGGTAGCCGAGTAGAGCGCGTAGTCCGCCCGGCCCCGGGTGTACGAGCTGGAAGTGTAGAGCAGCAACTGCCCCTTGGTGTGCTGGAGGTAGGGCAGCGCCTGCCGGGCGACGGTCACCGGGCCGACGAAGTTGACCTGGAGCACCCGGTCGATGGTCTCCTGGTCCATCTCGGTCAGCGCGCCCTTCTCCAGGATCCCGGCGGTGACCACGACGTGGTCGATCCGGCCGGTGGCGTCGAAGGCGGTCTTCAGCGCGGCCTCGACGTCCTCGGGGCGCTCCACGTGGGTGCCGGTGCTGGAGCGGCTGAACGGGAAGACCTGGGCACCGTATCTGCGGGCCAGCTCCGTCAGGTCGTGGCCGATTCCGTAGCTGCCACCGAAGACGACGATCGTGCGGCCGGTGACCTCCTCGCTGTAGGCGCGGTGGTCGGTGAGCCGCGGCACCTGGGCGGCGGCCAGCTGGAACAGCTTGTCCGCCAGGTGCACGTCGACCGGGTGGGTGACCTTGATGTTCTCGTCCGAGCCGTCGATCACCTTGATCGGGGTGCCGGGCAGGTAGCGCAGCACCACGCCGCAGTCGTCGGTGGCGGCGAAGTTCGGGTCGCCCTCGGCCCGCCGGTACGCCTCGCGGATGGTGCCGGAGCGGAAGGCCTGTGGGGTCTGGCCGCGGCGCAGCGTGGCGCGCACCGGGATGTCGGTGATGCACTCGTTCTCGTCGACCTGGATGATCGTGTCCGCCGAGGCGATGGCCACGTCGACCGCCGAGTACGTCCACAGGGCGTTCACGCACTCCCGGACGATCCGGCCGCTGAGCAGGGGCCGCACCGCGTCGTGGAAGAGGATGTTGCAGTCCTCGTCGCCCACCGCGTCCAGCGCGACGCGGGTGGTGGCGTTGCGGGTGTCACCGCCCTCGATCACCTTGGTGACCTTGCGGAAGCCGGCCTTGCTGACGATCTGCTGCGCCTCGTTGAGGTGACCGGTGGCCATCAGCACGATGATCTCGTCGATCTCCGGCGCACCCTCGAAGACGGCCAGCGTGTGCTCGATGATCGGCTTGCCGGCGATCTTCAGCAGCTGCTTGGGAATGCCGAGGCCCAGCCGGGTGCCGGTGCCGCCGGCCAGCACCACGGCCACCGTCCGCGAGGGCCGCCACGGTGCCGGGTGTTCCGGTGTGGTGCCCGGGTCGGTGGTCTGGTCCTGCGTCATTGCCGGTCCTCGCTCTCGGGGATGCATGCGTCGGAGGTACGTGAACGGAAGGTTCCGCCGACACGGCGGCGGGATGAACCTTAACGCGCGGACCGCGTCACCCCAACGTGGCGACGCGGTCCGCGCGGCGCCGCAGGGCGCCGTACGTTCACCCGAATTCTACTTGGCGTTCGTGAATGCCTCGTAGGCCCGTAGTACCTCCGCGGTCGGCCCATCCATCCGGATAACACCCGATTCCAGCCAGATTGTCCGTTCGCACGTGTCCCGTACCGAGGAGAGTTGGTGGCTCACCAGGAACACCGTGCCGGCGTCCTCCCGCAGCTCCCGCACCCGCTGCTCGCTGCGCTTACGGAACGCCTTGTCGCCGGTGGCGAGGGCTTCGTCGATCAGCAGCACATCGTGCTTCTTCGCCGCCGCGATGGAGAACCGCAGGCGGGCCGACATGCCGGAGGAGTACGTGCGCATCGGCAGCGAGGCGAAGTCACCGCGCTGGTTGATCCCGGAGAATTCGATGATCTCCGGTAGCTGCCGCTGCACCTCGGCCGGGGACATGCCCATGGCCAGGCAGCCGAGCGTGACGTTGCGCTCACCGGGCAGGTCGTTGAGCAGGGCGGCGTTCACCCCGAGCAGCGACGGCTGGCCCTGGGTGTAGACCGCGCCCCGCTCCACCGGCAGCAGCCCGGCGATGGCCCGCAGCAGGGTCGACTTGCCGGAGCCGTTGGTGCCGATCAGCCCGATCGCCTCGCCGCGGTACGCGGTGAAGCTGACGCCGCGGACCGCGTGCACCTCCCGGACGTTCGGCGCGGAGGTGCGGGTCACCATCCGTTTGAGCGCGGCCACCGGGCTGGTGTTGCCGGCGGAACCCTTGTGCACCCGGTAGACGACGTGCGCGTCGTCCACCACCACGGTCGGGATCCGCTCCTGGACCCGGGGCAGGGTCACCGTCACGTCGTTGGACATTGCCAGATGATCAACCACGGCCGTACTCCTGTTCGCCGCGCCAGAAGTAGAGGTAGCCCCCGAGGCCCATCACGATCGCCCAGCCCACCGCGACCAACCAGGTCAGGAACAGGGAGTCGTTGAGCAGCGGCGCGTTCTCGAGCAGGGCGACCCGGGCCAGCTCGATGTAGACCAGCATGGGGTTGAACTGCACCAGGGCGGTGGCCCAGCCGGGCAGATTCTCGGAGAACAGTTTGACGCTGTAGAGCACCCCGGAGCCGTACATCCAGGCCCGCAGGATGAAGGGCATGACCTGCTTCAGGTCGGTGGCCTTGGCGCCCAGCCGGGCCACCGCCATGGTCAGCCCGGCGTTGAAGACCGACTGGAGCAGCACCGCCGGCACCAGCATCAGCCACGCCAGGGTGATCGGTTCCCCGGTGGCCAGCACGATGCCGACCAGCACCGCCAGCGAGCCGAGCAGCTGCTGGAACTGGGTGACGGTGATGGCCAGCGGCAGACAGGCCCGGGGGAAGTGCAGCGCCCGGATCAGCCCGAGGTTGCCGCTGATCGCCTGGGTGCCCTGCTGCACCGTGGTCTGGGTGAAGTTGAAGATGAACAGCCCGGTGGTGAGGTAGGCGATGAAGTTGTCCATCCCCCGGCTCTGCTCCAGCACCAGGCCGAAGATCAGGTAGTAGACCGCCGCGTTGGTCAGCGGGGTGAGCACCTGCCAGAGTTGTCCGAGCCGGGCGTTGCTGAACGAGGCAGTCAGCTTGGCGTTGGCGTACGCGGCGATGAAGTGCCGATACTTCCATAGTTGGCTGCTGTAGCGGCGCAGCGAGGGCCGCTGGCCGGCCACTCGCAGCCCGTGCCGGGCGGCCAGCTGGGCCGGGGGGAGGCCGGCGTCGGGGTCGGCCAGCGCGGTGTTGGCCATGGGGATGGGCGCTCCGATCTGTCGTGCTGGCGGATTGTCTCGCGACGATGGAATCTAGCGTGGCCGTGCGTGGAGCGCCGCCTCGCCGCTGGGTGGACAGTAGTCCGAAACACGTCGGGACGCAACCGTAGCGTCGTTGCGGTACATTGTTCTGCGTGACAGCCGAGAAGAGTCCGAGGTGACGACCGAGAAGAAGCGCGCACCCGCCGGTGCGGCCGTGCTCCGTGGGGAGATCACCACGGCCATCCGCCGCGCCCTCATGCAGGAACTCGCCGCAGTCGGCTACGGCCGGCTCTCCATCGAGGCGGTGGCCCGGCGGGCCGGGGTCAGCAAGACCGCGATCTACCGCAGGTGGAGCTCGAAGCTCGACCTCGTCCTGGAGGTGGTCGCCACCGCCGCCGGGGGCCGCCTGCCCGCGCTGGACACCGGCAGCCTGCGCGGCGACCTCGCGCTGCTGTTCCAGGTGGTCGCGCACGCGCTGCGGCATCCGCTGGCCTCGCAGATCATTCCCGACCTGCTGGCCGAGGCCGCTCGCAACCCGACCATCGCCGAGACGCTGCAACGCGTGCTGCGGGCCCGGCAGCAGGAGGTCGCCGGCCGGCTGATCAGCCGTGCGGTGCAGCGCGGCGAGCTGCCCGCCGCCACCGACCCGGAGGCGGCGGTCGACCTGATCGTCGGGCCGCTGTACTGGCGGCTAGCCATCGCCCGCACCCCGGTCACCGACAGCTACCTGGAGACCCTGGTCGAGTCGGTGGCGCTCGGGCTCGGCATGCAGGACGCGCTGCCCCGGCAGCGCGAGGCGCCCGTCACTGGTTGAGCAGGGCCTGGCCGGGGTACCGCTGGCAGGGCCTGCCCCCTGGCACCGGACCGGCTGCCGTCGTCCCGCGCGTCCGCTCGACTCGGCTCCGGGGACGACTACTACTCTGGGTGTGGTTTGTGCGGCACGGGGGGCCGCCACGGCGCTCGGAACCGCCTGAGCGCGCCGCACTGCCCGTTCGACGACAAGGACGTTCCGTGTCGATGACCGACCAAACCGTCGCCGCCGCGCCCACGCCGGCAGTGGGCGACGGGCCGACCGGTCCCACCCCCAGCAGTTCCGCCCGGGTCCGGGCGGTGCTGGGCCGCATCCGGGCGGGGTTCGCCGCCATACCCGCCGTGCTCACCGACGGCGCCGTACTGGCATTCGCGCTCTGGACGCTGCTGTACCACGCCGCCCTGCCGTTGGGCCTCGCGCCGTCGCTGACGTTCCGGATCTGGCTGGTGTCCGGCGCGGTACTGGCCCTGCTCGCCCTGCTGATCCGGCTCGCCCTGCCGCGGTGGCGCGGTCGCGCGGTCCCGGTGCCGGCCACGGACCCCCCGACCGACGCGGACCCGGAGGCCACCCCGGCGGAGGGCGGGGCGGGCAGCCCGGCGGAGGACGGGGCCGGCAGCCCGGCGACCGACGCCGCCGGTCGGATGCCGGTCGCCCAGCGCTGGTGGACGGTGCTGGTCCTGCTGGTCGGCACCGGCGCGGCGATCACCGCCGGACTGGCCGGCACCCCGGCCGGGGCCGGCATTTCCTGGTGGGTGCCGGCCTCGGCCGGGGCCGTGGCCGCCGTCGGGGCGGTGCTGCTGACCTGGCGGACCTGGCGGGTCACCCCGGCCACCCGGCCGCCGGCGCCGGCACCGACCGCCTGGCAGTCGGCGTACGCGCTGCTGATCGCGGGGGTGGCCGCGGTCGCCTCGCTCTACCTGGCCCGCAGCACCCCCGACGACATCTACTACGTGGGCCGGTCGACGTGGGTGGCGGACCGGGACATCGTTCCGCTCAACGACTTCCTGTTCAGCGAGAACGTCCTCCCGGCGATGGCCTCGCAGCCCCCGATCGCCAGCATCGAGGTCTTCGCCGGTGCGCTCGGCCGTTTCCTCGGCATCTCGGGCGTCGCGGCGACCTGGTACGTGCTGCTGCCGGTGCTGGCAGTGCTGGCCGTGCTGGCGCTCTGGCGGGTGGTGCAGCGCTGGGCGCCGCGACGGCCGGTGCTCGCCTTCACCGTGGCCGCGGCCTTCCTCGCGCTGGTCTGCGGCCCGGACGCCGCCCTGGGCACCTTCCACCTGCCCCGGCTCTACCAGGGCAAGGGCATGTTCGTCTCCGCGGTCGTGCCGTTGATGTGGCTCTACCTGACCCGCTGGTTCGACGACCGGTCCAAGCGCGGCCTGGTGCTGATCGTCGCGCTGTCGATCACCGCGATCGGGCTCACCACCACCGCCGCGATCATCCTGCCGCTGCTGGTCGGCGGGGCGGCCCTGATGATGCTGCTGGTAGGGCGCTGGAAGTCGGCGCTGGCCGCCGGTGTCGCCGCCCTGGCGTACCCGGTCGGGGCGGTGGTCGTCACCCAGCTGGCCCTCGGCACGTCGGCCAACGAGGCCGCGGCGGACGTCAACTTCTACGACGCCGCGCACACCTACCGGCGCACCTTCGAGATCGGCATCGTGGGTGTGATCGGCGGGCTCGCCCTGTGGTGCGGGCCGCTGCTGGCCCGCCGCCGCACCCCGGCGCTGTTCGCGGCCGGCGGCGCGCTCACGCTGAGCGTGCTGCTGGTGCCCGGGGTGCTGGAGTGGATCAGCTCGCTCACCGGTATCTCGGTGGTGCTCTGGCGGGTGCCGTGGCTGCTCGCCCTGCCGGCGCTGATCGGGCTGCTGTGCACCGTCTGGCTGCCCACCCGGCTGCGTACCGTGCGGGCCCTGGTCGGCCTGGTGCTGGCCGGGGCGATGGTGGCCTCGTTCGCCGTCTACGCCACCCCGATGTGGGCCGAGCGCAGCGGGGTGGAGGTGCACGACGAGCCCACCTTCAAGCTCCGGCCGCAGCGGCAGGGCATCGCGGAGTGGATCGACGGCCTCGACCGCCCGGACGGGCTCGTGCTGGCGCCGGCGACCATCATGCGGACCATCCCGATCCTGACCAGCCAGGCGCGGGTGGTGCTGCCACGCGACTTCTTCCTGGTCGAGTACGACCTGAACTCGCAGTTCTCCCAGGATCGGCTGCTGCTGACCCGGTTCGCCGACGGGGGGCCGGCCGAGGGTCGACCGACCCGTGACGAGGTGGCCGGGGCACTGGAGCGGCTGGACGTGGGGACGATCTGTGTCTACAACGGCAACCGCTTCGCCCGCCGGACCGCCGCGCGGCTCGGCTACACCGAGTTCGCCGAGCGCCCGCCACCAGTTCCCGACCAGCCCGGGGCGGTGACCTGCCTGCGCCGCGACTGACCAGGCTGCGGCCGTTTCGGCCCGGTCCGTCGCGTCGGCGGGCATGCTCGAAAGGGGCAGGCCGTCGCACAGGGGGATGGGCATGGAGAGCTACCACGAGGACTGGACCGACAGCCAGCGCGCGCTCTACGACGAGTGCTACCGGGCCGGCGCCGACTGGGCCGACGACCCCGCCACCCCGTCCGAGGACGTGCAGCACGTGATCAATCTCGGTGAGGCCGACGACGACACGCTCGCCGACTCCGAGATCGACTTCCCGCCGCTGGTCGACGCGGTCACCGAGGCCACCGGCGAGGTCGTCACCACCGTGCCGGCCAGCCACGACGATCCCGCCTTCAAAGGATTCGTGGACGGGGTGCGGGACACCACCGCCGACGAGGTCTTCGGGCTCTGAGGCCCGGCCCACCGGCCCCGGGCCTGTCACCCCGGCGGGTTGTCTGCGACCATCTATGGTCAGCGAGCTGACCAAGGTCATTCAAGGTCAGCAACGTTGACAGAAGACCAATTCGAAAGGTTCCGCGGAACCGAAACCAATCGGGGTCAGCAGAGAGCAGACCGAACGGGGAGGCCGGGTGCGCATCCTGCTGGTCGAGGACGACCGTCGGGTGGCCGCCGCGTTGTCGTCCGCGCTGACCCGGCGCGGGTACGAGGTGGAACACGCCGCCACCGTCGCGGCCGCCATCTCCGCGGCCCCGTGCGACCTGGTGCTGCTCGACCTGACCCTGCCCGACGGCGACGGCACCGACCTGTGCCGGGAGTTGCGCCGGCGCAGCAGCCAGCTCGGCATCATCGCGGTGACCGCCCGCGGCGAGGAGCGGGACCGGGTGCTCGGCCTGCGGCTCGGCGCGGACGACTACGTGGTCAAGCCCTTCTCGATGGTCGAGTTGCAGGCCCGCATCGAGGCGGTGCTCCGGCGCGCCTCGCACGCGGCACCCGCGCGTAACCTGCTCGAGGTCGGGCCGGTCCGCATCGACGTGGCCGCCCGCACGGTCACCGTGGCCGACCGGCTGGTCTCGCTGACCCGCAAGGAGTTCGACGTCCTGCTTTCGTTGGCCCGCCAGCCCGGGGTCGCGGTACCTCGCGACCGGATCCTGCTCGACGCCTGGGGGACCACCTTCGCCGACCGGCACACCGTGGAGGTGCACGTCGGCTCGCTGCGCGGCAAGCTCGGCGACCCGCGCCTGGTGGAGACCGTGCGCGGCGTCGGGTACCGGCTGCGGAACGAGTGAGGGGCCTGCGGTGCGACGGCGCCTGGTGATCAGCTACCTGCTGCTGATGGTGCTGGTGCTGGTCGCGTTGGGCACGCCGTTGGCGATGACGTTGACCACCCGGGAGACCGAACGGGTCCGGGCCGACCGGGTCGCCGACGCCACCCGGTTCGCCTCGCTGGCCGGGCCGGCATTGCGTGGTGGCACGCCCGGGCCGCTCGACACCGAGCTGGGCAGCTACGACGAGCTGTACGGGATCGGTGCGGCGGTGCTCGACCGGGACCGCCGGATCGTGGTGGCCTCGGCGAGCTGGCAGGCGGCCCCGGGCACCCGGGCGGCACTGGACGTCGCGTTGTCCGGCCAGCAGACCAGCGGGCCCGACTCGGTGTGGCCCTGGGTGAAGGGGCCGATCGTGGTGGCGGTGCCCATCAACGACGGCGGCGAGGTGCTCGGGGCGGTGGTCACCGCCACCCCGACCGACGGGGTCCGCCGCACCGTCGCCACCTGGTGGCTGCTGCTCACCGTCATCGGTCTGCTGGCCGTGCTGGCCTGCGTGCTCACCGCGTTCGGGTTGGCCGGCTGGGTGCTGCGTCCGGTCACCGAACTGGACGCGGTCACCCACGAGATCGCCGAGGGGGATCGTGGTGCCCGGGTGCAGCACCGGCTAGGCCCGCCGGAGCTGCGCCGCCTGGCGACGAGCTTCAACCACATGGCCGACGTCGTCTCCGACGTGATGGACCGGCAGCGCGCGTTCGTCGCGCACGCCAGCCACCAGTTGCGCAATCCGTTGACCGCGCTGCGGCTGCGGGTGGAGGAGCTGGGGCCGAGCCTGACCGACCCACAGGGCCGCGCCGAGCACCGGCTGGCGTTGGAGGAGACCGACCGGCTGGCCCTGCTGCTCGACGCGCTGCTCACCCTGGCCCGTGCCGAGCGCCGGGAGAACCAGCGGGTCACCGTCGACGCGACGGCGGCGGCCGCGTCGCGGGTGGCGGCCTGGGAGCCGCTGGCCCGGCACCGCTCGATCACCCTGCGCCTGGCCGCGGACCCGACAACGGTGTACGCCCGGACCGTGCCGACCGCCATCGACCAGGCGCTCGACGCACTGATCGACAACGCGGTGAAGTTCAGCGAGGCCGGCGGCGAGGTGACGGTCACCGTCGCGCCCCGTGACGGCGGGACGGCTTTGGAGGTACGCGACACCGGCCCGGGCATGACCAGCAGCCAGCTCGGCCAGGCCACCGAGCGGTTCTGGCGGGCACCGGAGGTGCAGAACGTCGACGGTGCCGGGCTGGGGCTCACCATCGCCGCCGTGCTGGTCGACGCCTCCGACGGTCGGCTCACCATGCACCCGAACCACCCGCGTGGCCTGGTCGCCGCGCTGTGGTTCCCGGCGGCCGAGGTCCCGGCCAGCTCCGCCGAGCCGCCCGCCTCCGCCGAGCCGGCGCCGTCCGCGTCCGTGGTGGCCTGAGGCAAGCCAGGCGAGACCCCGGGACGGTAAAGGACTTGCGGTGGTTTGTAGCATGGATGCTATCTGCTGGCGCAGAACTGATACGGGGAGGAGTGATCCCATGGCTGTCCGCGCCGGGGCGGAAGCCCCGACCGTCACCGGGTCGCCGGCCGACCGGGGCATTGCCCTGGACGTGCACGACCTGCGAATGCGATACGGATCCACCGACGTGCTCACCGGGGTGTCGTTCACCGCGCGGCGCGGCGAGGTGCTGGTGCTGCTCGGCCCGAACGGTGCCGGCAAGACGACCACCATCGAGATCCTCGAGGGCTTCCGGATGCGGTCCGCCGGACGGGTCGAGGTGCTGGGGGTGGACCCCGCGCGTGGCGACGAGCGGTGGCGCGCCCGGCTCGGCGTGGTGCTCCAGTCCTGGCGCGACCACAGCCGGTGGCGGGTGCGGGAGCTCCTGACCCACCTCGGTTCCTTCTACGCGCCCTACTCGGCGGACCAGATCCGTCGACCGTGGGACGTCGAGGAGCTGATCGAGGTGGTCGGGCTGACCGAGCACGTCGACAAGCGGGTCGGGCAGCTCTCCGGCGGTCAACGTCGCCGGGTCGACGTGGCGATCGGCATCGTCGGTCGGCCGGAGGTGCTTTTCCTCGACGAGCCGACCGCGGGCTTCGATCCGGCCGCCCGGCGCGAGTTCCACGACCTGGTGCACCGGCTCACCGACATCGACGACACCACGATCCTGCTCACCACCCACGACCTGGACGAGGCGGAGAAGCTGGCCGACCGGATCCTCATCCTGGCCGGTGGCCGGATCATCGCCAGCGGTTCCGCCGACGAGTTGTCCCGCCGGATCTCCGTCGACGCCGAGGTGCGGTGGAGCCGGGGCGGGGCCCGGTTCGTCCACTCCACCAGCGACGCGACCGCGTTCGTCCGGGAACTGTTGGCGCAGCACGGCGAGGAGATCGCCGACCTTGAGGTGCGTCGGGCCAGCCTGGAGGACACCTACATGGCGCTGGTCCACGAGTACGAGTCCGGGCGCGCCGGCAGCGCCGCCCGCGCGTTCGAGGAGGTGGCCGGATGACCCCGACGGTCAATCCGCTGTTCGTGGCGGCCCGGGCGGGTCTGTCCCGCGGCCGGATCGAGCTCCGGCAGGGTTTCACCAACGCCGAGACCCTGTGGGGCTATTTCTTCCCCTCGGTCATTCTGCTGGTGGTGATGTTCTTCCTCCGGGACTCGCGGGTGCCGGGCACGGACTTCTCGCTGGGCGCGCAGACCCTGCCCAGCACGCTCGGCATGACGGTGGCGTTCGGCGGGCTGGTCAGCATGGCCTCGACCCTCGTCATCGAACGCGAGGACGGCACTCTGCTGCGCGCCAAGGCCACCCCGAACGGGATGCTCGGCTACCTCATCAGCAAGATCACCATGATCTCCGGGATGACGCTGGTCAGCGTCGCCCTGCTCCTCGTCCCGGGTCTCTTCCTCTTCGACGGGCTGACGCTGAGTCCGGGTGCCTGGGTGACCCTGGTCTGGGTACTGCTGATCGGGATGGTGGCGACCATGCCGATCGGGGCGGTCCTGGGATCGCTGCTGTCGAACCCTCGCAACATGGCACTGGTCATGCTGCCGGTCATGGGGCTCATCGCCACCTCCGGCATCTTCTACCCGATCACCGCACTGCCCGGCTGGTTGCAGGGGCTGGCGCAGGTCTTCCCGATCTACTGGCTCGGCCTCGGCATGCGGTCGGCGCTGCTGCCCGGCGCGATGGCCGCCGTCGAGATCGGCGAGTCGTGGCGGCACCTGGAGACGCTGCTGGTGCTTGGCGGGTGGGCGGCCGCCGGGCTGGTCCTGGCGCCGGTGGTGCTGCGTCGGATGGCCCGTCGGGAGTCCGGGTCGAGCGTCGCCGCCCGCCGCGAGAAGGCCCTGCAGCGGGTCACGTGAGGGACGGGACATGAGGGAGCGCGAGTCGTCAGCGGAGTGCCGGCATGAGTGAGGTCGTCTACAACCGCATCGCCATGCTGCGGGCGGAACGGGGCATCTCCCGCCGCCAGTTGGCCGAGGCGCTGGGCGTCCACTATCAGACCATCGGCTACCTCGAACGCGGCGAGTTCAGCGCCAGCCTGCACCTGGCGCTGCGGATCGCCCGGCATTTCGAGGTGCCGGTGGAGGTGGTCTTCTCCAACGAACCGTTCCCCCGACTCGGCGACAGCACCGCCGCGCGGGCCGCCCGGTCCGCCTGACCGGTCCGGCCCGCCTGGCCAGTGCGGTCAGGGTTTGCTGGCGCGGTACCAGGAGGCGGCGCCCGGGTGCAGGGGCAGCGGTGAGGTGGCGATGGCCGCGCGGGGGCTCATCCGCCCCGCCGCCGGGTGCGCGGCCGCCAACTCTGACCGCCGCTCCATCAGCAGCCGGGTCACCTCGCGGACCACCGCCTCGGGCAGGTCGGCCCGGACCACCAGATAGTTGGGGTTGGCGACGGTGGTGACCGGGTCGATGCCGTACACCGAGCGGGGGATGTCCCGGGGCACGTACACCTCCGGGTTGCCCTGGCGCAGCGGGGCGGTCCACTCGCCGAGGTCGACGATGCGGGTGGGGGTGTCCCGGGCGAACTGGGCGACGGCGCGTACCGGGAGCCCGCCGGAGAAGAAGAACGCGTCGATCTGCCCGGCCTGCAACGCGGCCACCGAATCGTCCAGGCCGAGCCGTTCCCGCTGCACCTGCACGCCGTCCAGCCCCGCCACGGTGAGCAGCCGGCGGACCGTGATCTCGGTCCCCGACCCCGGCGCACCGACCGAGACCCGGCGCCCCTGCAGGTCGGTCAACGTGTGCACCGGGCTGTCGGCGGAGGTGACCAGGTGCAGCAGGTCGTCGTAGACCCGGGCGACCGCCACCACCGGCGGGTCCGGGCCCGGATCGGCGGGCAGCACGTCGGCCTGGGTGAAGCCGAGCTCGGCCTCGCCGGCACCGAGCAGCCGTATGTTCTCCGCCGAGGCGGCGGTGACCATCACCTCGGCGTGCACGTTGGGTAGTTCCCGGTTGAGGATGGCGGCCAGTGACTCCCCGAAGGCGTGGTAGACGGCGGTCGGACTGCCGGTGGCGATGCGGATGAGCACCGAATCGCCGGGGGAGTCCCGGCAAGCGCCGAGGCCGGGCAGGGCCAGCAGCACGGCCAGCGCCAGCGTCGCGCGGGCACCGTGCCGGCGGGCTCGGGCGGCATACCGGGTACGGCTCACGGGCAGCACTTTGCGCCGCCGGACCCCTGTGACGCAAGCCCGGGGTGGCGGAGCATACTCCCGGCCGCGGCCCGGCGGGGTCGCCGGAGCTACCCGGGCCGGGTGACGAATCGGGACAGAAGTCCGGGGCGCCGGGTCCCGATCGGCGCCCCGGACGCCCCGGCCGGGACCCGGTCCGGCCGGCTCGTGGCCGGGAGGTCAGGCGACCGGGCGGTGCGCCGCCTCCTCTCCGGCGTGGTGCAGGATCCGGTCCCGGTCCGGGCCGTGGGCGACGCTGACCAGGTAACAGCCGGTGCCGGGGCGCAGCATCGCCGGTACGTCGAGCAGCGCCGCGCCGCGGACCAGCACCGCGGCGAGTTCCCGGTCGGTGATCCGCACCCCGAGGATGTGCCGGCGGACGTGCCGGCCACCCGCGAGCAGCGCGGCCCGCCAGGCGGCGGCGGCCAACCCGGTGCGCCGCAGCCGGCGCGCCGTCGAGGCGCCGGGCACCGGTCCGCCGAGCAGCTCCCGCCGGCCGCGGTGCCAGCCGTTCTCCACCATGGCCACGTACGCCGACCGGTGCTCGCGGGGCACGTCCAGCCGGTGCAGTTCGTAGCGGCGGCGCAGCCCGCCGACGGCCCGCTCGTGCCGGACCGGGATGTCGAGGCGGTCGAGCAGCTGCCGTGTCCGCCGGGCCGCCTCCTCCCGGTTGAACTCGATCGTCGCCGGTTGGACCGGCAGCCGGGCCAGCCGCTGACGGGGCGCCGCCGGGGGCGGCATGCACCGCAGCAGGCAGGCCGTCTCGAACGCGTCGGCCAGGGTCGTCCAGTCCAGTAACGGCAGGGTCGACGGCGGACGGTGCCGGTCGAGCAGGATCGGTTCGGCAACCACCGGAGGGCCTCCTTGTGGCGTCGGGTTCCCTTACGGTGACCCGTGACGCCGGTGGGTGGTACCGATCCGGCCCAGCCTTGAGGAAATCTTGCGCCTGGTTACAGCTCCGAAACCACCAGGTCGACCTGGCGTGCGCGGCCGGGGGGCGTGGGCTGCTCGCACACCGTGTACTTCAGGTCCCGCAGGGCGGTCACCAGGGCGTCCGCGGTGCGCGGCCGGGCTCCGGCGAGCAGCAGGTCACGGACCAGCCGGCCCTTGGTGGCCTTGTTGAAGTGGCTGACCACCGTACGCACCGGCACACCGTCGACCTCCCGCTCGTGCAGCACCCGTACGGTCACGGTGCGGACGGCCAGCTCACCACGCGGTGACCAGGCGGCGGCGTACGCGCCGGAACGCAGGTCCAGCACCGGGCCGGCACCGGCCGCCGCGGTCAGCGCCGGCCCCAGCACCCGTCGCCACACGGCCGGCAGCGCACCGGTGCCGGGCAGTCGGGCCCCGATCGGGCAGCGGTACGGCGGGATCCGGTCGGTCAGCCGTACCGCCCCCCACAGGCCCGAGCTGACCAGCACCTGTCGCCCGGCCGCCCGCTGCGCCGCCGGCGGGAGCGTGGCCAGGTCGAGAGCCTCGTAGAGCACCCCGGTGTAGATCCGGCCGGCCGGTGCGGTGGCGGCCCGCTCCAGCCGCGCGTTGCGCCGCAGCTCGCCGTGCTGACCCGGGCCCAGCCCGAGCGCGGCCAGCGCCGCCTCCGGCGGCCCGGCACCGAGCGCCACCAGCGCGGCCAGCACCTCCTGCCGGACGGGGTTGAGTTCCGGCAGCGACAGCCGGGCCAGGTCCAGCCGGCGGCCCGCCCCGGCGTCGGCCTTGCCCTCCGAGGGCGGCAGCAGGATGAGCATGTGACTCCTCGACGACCCCGGTACGCACCACGCGCCGGGTCCGGTCAGCGTACGGCCCCGCCTACCGCCACGGCCGCAGCGGCGTCTGCGGGTGGTACACGCGATACGCGCCGACCTCGGCGAGCAGCGCCGCGTCGGCCTGGTCGCCGAGCAGCTCCCGCAGCCGTCGCTCGGCCGGCGTGCCGGTGGCCAGCACGTACCCGGGCCGCTCGGCGCGGGCCAGCCGCCACCAGTACGCCGGGTAGCGGTTCTGCCCGCGGTGCAGGTCGCCGTCGAGCACCGCGCAGACCACCTCCTCGGCGGTGTTGAAGATCAGCCGGTTGCACGTCCAGTAGTCGCCGTACACCTCGCGCAGCCCGGCGGCGCGGACCGTGGCGGCCAGGTCCCGGGCGTTCCGTTCCTCGGTACGGCCCGGCGCCAGGCCGACGGTGGCGAACAGCACGGTGACCACCAGCGAGGTCGCCGCCAGGGCGGCCAGCACGGCGGTGGCCAACGCGCCCACCAGCCGGCCCGCCACGCCGACCGTCCCGCGCCAGCCGGCCACCGTCGCCACCCACAGCGGCCAGAGCACCGCCGGCAGCGACAGTTGCAGCACCGACAGGTAGCGGGCGTTGCTCAGCGGTTCCGTCGCGGCGAGCGGGCTGCGCACGTACGCCAGCAGGGTCAGCGCCGCACCGGCGAGCAGCGCGAGATGCACCACCGGCCCGACCCGGTCGGGCCGCCCGGTGCCCCGGCGGTACGCGACCACGGCGAGCGCCGCCGCGACGGCCAGCAGCACCGGGTAGAGCAGACCGAACCACTGCTGCCAGCGGGCGCAGCCGTCGACCGGGCAGAGCCCGGCGGCCAGCGGCACCCCCTCCAGCAGACCGCCGCCCAGCCGCTGGGACCACGACGGTGCCGACCCGGTCCCGTTGCTGATCTTGCCCAGCACCGACAGGGAGTCCTGGCCGGGCGGGGCCACCAGGTTGTCGCGGATCATCGGGGCGACCCCGACCACGAACCCGGCGACCAGCAGCAGCCCGGCCCAGCCGAGCAGTTCCCGGCGGGCCGCCCAGAGCAGGGCCAGCCCGGCCACCGCCAGGTACGGCACGATCAGCCAGTCCGACCAGAGGGCCAGCCCGGCGAGCAGCCCGAAGCCGCCGACGGCCAGCCAGCGGCGTCGTACCGTCCGCCGGGCCAGCCCCACCACGATCAGGAGCATCGCCAGCACCGCGACCTTGACCTCCGGACGGCCGCCGACCGCTGTCACCTGGTCCCGGATCACCCTTTCGGCGCCCAGCGCCAGCAGCCCGACGATCGCGGTGGCGAACCACGGCGAGCCGATTCGCCGGGTCAGCCGGTGGATCAGCCAGAGGAACAGCGCGTAGAGCGCGAGCACTGGCAACCGCAGCACCGGCCAGCTCGGCCCGGCCACCGCGATCAGGGGCGCGGCCAGGTAGGACTCCAGCATGCCCATGTAGCGCTGGCCGTAGAGGAACACCGGATGTTCCCGGCCCTGCGCGATGTGCAGCGCGGCCAGCCCGAAGGTCGCCTCGTCGCTGTTGGACACCGGCACGGTCTGCAACGTGAGGACCAGCCGGTAACCGACCGCGGCCGCACCGAGGACCAGCGCGACGAGCGCCGGCCGGTCGAGCCGTGGCTGCCACCGTCCGCGCCGCTGCCCTGGTTGTGGCACGACCCATCGCCCCCGTCGTCGTCCGACCGGAGTGTTTCACGGCTCGGCGCCCGCCCGGGGGCCGTTGCCCTTGATCGTCCGCATTCCGGTGACCCGAACCGCCGAGGCGGGAGTCACCGGGACGCAGACGATCAAGGTGTCATGGGTCGGGGGTGCGGGCCTGGCTCCGCGTGGCCGAGGTCGTCGGCGTGTGGCAGGGTTGCAGCGTGCCACCCACTCCCGCAGGCCAGCTGGCCGTACCAAATCTGCACCGGGCCGCGCGGATCGAGGACGCCGTGCACGCCCTGGTCGAGCGTCGGCTGCGGCGGACGGGCTGGCGGATCAACATCATCGCCTACACCGGCTACGGCGCGCCCGGTTGGGTACGGGTGATGTGCCGGGTACTGCTGGGGCGGCCCGACAAGCGGCAGCGCGGCCGGCTGGAGAAGGTCCGGGGCTGGCGCAGCTTCACCACCCTGCCGGCCAAGCACGTCACGGTGACCATCGAGACCGGCGGGGTGAGCCACGAGGCGCGGGCGGACCGCAGTGGTTTCGTCGACACCGTGGTCGAGGCGGAGCTGTCGCCCGGTTGGGGCTCGGTCCGGCTCAGCACGCCCGACGCCGAGCCGGTAGAGGCGCCGGTGCGCATCCTGGACCCGGAGGTCCGCTTCGGCATCCTCTCCGACATCGACGACACGGTCATGGTGACCGCGCTGCCCCGCCCACTGCTCGCCGCCTGGAACACCTTCGTCCTGGACGAGCACGCCCGAATGGCCGTGCCCGGCATGGCGGTGCTCTACGAGCGGCTGGTCACCGCCCACCCCGGTGCCCCGGTGTTCTACCTGTCCACCGGCGCGTGGAACGTCGCACCGACACTGACCCGGTTCCTGTCCCGGCATCTCTACCCGGCCGGGCCGCTGCTGCTGACCGACTGGGGGCCCACCCACGACCGCTGGTTTCGCAGCGGCCGGGAGCACAAGCGGGCCACCCTGGCCCGGCTGGCTCGGGAGTTCCCCGACGTACGCTGGCTGCTCGTCGGCGACGACGGCCAGCACGACCAGGAGATCTACCGGGAGTTCGCCGCTGCCCACCCGGACAACGTGGCCGGCGTGGCCATCCGCCGCCTCTCGCCCACCCAGGCCGTGCTCGCCGGTAGCCTGCCCGTCCCGCACGGCCGCCCGACGGAGGGGCCGGTGGGGCAGAAGTGGCTCTCCGCGCCCGACGGTGCCGGCCTCTGGACCCTGCTGCGCGGCGCCGGCCTGGGCTACCGCGAGCTGGCCGAGCAGCTGGTCGCGTACGTGGTGGAGCTGGGCTTCACCCACGTGGAGTTCCTGCCGGTGATGGAGCACCCGTTCGGCGGCTCCTGGGGCTACCAGGTGAC
>NZ_POTY01000097.1 GCF_003236315.1 Micromonospora craterilacus | reverse complement strand
GCCCGCTGTGCCCCTCGACCGGTGACCGGCTCAGCGAGATCCCCGCCCCGGAGTACGCCGTCGCGGTCTTCGAGAACCGGTTCCCGGCGCTGAGCGGGCGGGTGGTCGAGGAACCGGCCGAGATCACCCCGTTCACGGCGGCCCGGCCCGGGCAGGGGCGCTGCGAGGTGGTCTGCTTCACCGACGACCACCACGCCTCGTTCGCCGGCCTGCCGCCGCGCCGGGTACGCACCGTGCTCGACGCGCTGGCCGACCGGACCACCGCGCTCGGCGGGCTGGCCGGGGTCGAGCAGGTGTTCTGCTTCGAGAACCGGGGCGTGGAGATCGGGGTGACCCTGCACCACCCGCACGGGCAGATCTACGCGTACCCGTTCGTCACGCCGCGTACCCGGTCACTGCTGGCCGCGGCCCGACGGCACGCCGAACGCACCGGCGGCCGCAACCTCTACGCCGACGTGCTCGCCGCCGAACGCGCGGCCGGCGAGCGGGTGGTGGCGACCAACGACCATTGGACGGCGTACGTCCCGGCGGCCGCCCGGTGGCCGTTCGAGGTGCACCTCGCGCCGCACCGACCGGTGCCCGACATCCCGGCGTTGACCGACGCCGAGCGGGACGCCTTCGGCCCGCTCTACCTGGATCTGCTGCGCCGCTTCGACGGGCTGTTCGACGCGCCCATGCCGTACATCGCCGCCTGGCACCAGGCCCCGGTACGCCTCGACCGCGAGTTGGGGCATCTGCACCTGCAACTGTTCAGCGTCCGGCGGGCGGCCGACAAGCTGAAGTACCTGGCCGGCTCGGAGTCGGCGATGGGCGTGTTCATCAACGACATCGCCCCGGAGCGCGCCGCCGCGCTGCTGCGCGCCACCTGACCCGGAAGCAGGGCGCGGGGGGCCCGGGACAGGGCCCCCCGCAGGGAAGGGACGGCTGGCTGTGCACGACAGCCGGGAAGGCTGGCTGCTGGGCACTCGTGCCGCGAGGCGGCGACGGTCAACCTTCCAGGACGGGACTGGCATCTCGTCCACCCAGGTCAACGAGGCGCGCCGAGTCGGGTGACGCGCCCCGGCGTTTCGTACCGCGACGCGCCGAGGTCTGGGCACCGGAAGCACCGAGCCCGCCGGCGTGACGCCGGCGGGCTCGGTGGGTGCTGACGGGGCTCAGGCGGTCAGGCGGCGCGCCAGGTTCTCGTCGAGCGCGTTCATGAACTCGTCGGTGGTCAGCCACGGGGCGTCCCGCGAGATGAGCAGCGAGAGGTCCTTGGTCATCTGACCACCCTCGACGGTGTCGACGATGACCTGCTCCAGCGTGTTGGCGAACTCGGTGACCGCCGGGGTGCCGTCCAGCTTGCCCCGGTGGGCCAGGCCCCGGGTCCAGGCGTAGATCGAGGCGATCGGGTTGGTCGAGGTCTTCTCGCCCTTCTGCCACTGCCGGTAGTGCCGGGTGACGGTGCCGTGCGCGGCCTCGGCCTCGACGGTACGGCCGTCGGGGGAGAGCAGCACGGAGGTCATCAGGCCGAGCGAGCCGAAGCCCTGCGCGACGGTGTCGGACTGCACGTCACCGTCGTAGTTCTTGCAGGCCCAGACGTAACCGCCCTCCCACTTGAGCGCGGCGGCGACCATGTCGTCGATGAGCCGGTGCTCGTAGGTGAGGCCGGCGGCGTCGAACTCCGCCTTGAACTCGTTCTCGAACACCTCGGCGAAGATGTCCTTGAACCGGCCGTCGTACGCCTTGAGGATGGTGTTCTTGGTCGACATGTAGACCGGGTAGTTACGGTCCAGGCCGTACCGGAACGAGGCCCGGGCGAAGTCCCGGATCGACTCGTCGAAGTTGTACATGCCCATGGCGATGCCGCCGCCGGGGAAGTTGGCGACCTCCATCTCGACCGGCTGCGAACCGTCGGCCGGGGCGTAGGTGATGGTCACCGTGCCCGGGCCGGGGACCACGAAGTCGGTGGCCTTGTACTGGTCACCGTGGGCGTGCCGGCCGATGATGATCGGCTTGGTCCAGCCGGGGACGAGCCGCGGCACGTTGGACATGATGATCGGCTCACGGAAGACGACGCCACCGAGGATGTTGCGGATGGTGCCGTTCGGCGACCGCCACATCTTCTTCAGACCGAACTCCTCCACCCGGGCCTCGTCCGGGGTGATGGTGGCGCACTTGACGCCGACGCCGTGCTCCTTGATGGCGTTGGCGGCGTCGATGGTGACCTGGTCGTCAGTGGCGTCGCGGTGCTGGATCGACAGGTCGTAGTAGTGCAGGTCGACGTCGAGGTAGGGCAGGATCAGCTGCTCCCGGATCTGCTTCCAGATGATCCGGGTCATCTCGTCGCCGTCGAGCTCCACGACCGGGTTGTTTACCTTGATCTTCGCCATCGGCCGGCGCTCCTCTCGGGGGACACGTGCTCAAGCAGTACGAGCGTACTGGAAACCATCTGGTGCCCCCACCGCCGGGCCCACCACGACCCACCCCCGCCGTTGACCATGAAGTTGGTGAGGCTCACCAGCTTCATGGTCAACGAGGCGGGACAGGGGTTACATGTTGGCGATGTCGGCCTGCTTGGCGCGGACCGCCTCGGCGGCCTCCTTGAGGCTGGCCAGTTCGTCGGCGTCCAGGTCCGTCTCGACGACGCGCTTGACGCCCTCGGCGCCGATCGCGGCCTCCACACCCAGGTAGACACCGGAGATGCCGTACTCGCCGTCGACCCAGGCGCAGACCGGCATGACCTCGCCGGAGTCCTCCGCGACGGCCTTGGCCATCCGCGCCGCGGCGGCCGACGGGGCGTAGTACGCCGAGCCGGTCTTGAGCAGCGCCACCACCTCGGCGCCACCGTTACGGGTACGGACGACCAGGTCCTCGATCTGCTCGGCCGGCATGACCTCGCGCAGCGGCTTGCCGTCGACGGTGCTCTTCGACGGCACCGGGACCATGGTGTCGCCGTGCGAACCGAGGGTGAGGGTGCGCACCGACTTCACCGGCACCTCCAGCGCCTCGGCCACGAAGTTGGTGAACCGGGCGGTGTCCAGCATGCCGGCCTGCCCGAGCACCCGGTTGCGCGGGAACTGGGTGGCGATCTGGGCCAGCGCGGTCATCTCGTCGAGCGGGTTGGAGACCACGATGACCACGGCGTTCGGGGCGTACTTGGCCACGTTCTCGGCGACCTGGCGGACGATCTTGGCGTTGGTCTCCAGCAGGTCCATCCGGCTCATGCCCGGCTTGCGGGGCAGGCCGGCGGTGATCACGACGACGTCCGAACCCTCGATGCCCTCGTAGCCCTCGCCGTTCCGGCCGGTGGTGACGCCGACGACCTTGGTCTCGAAACCCTCGACCGGGCGCGACTGGTTGAGGTCGAGGGCGATGCCCGCGGGCTTGCCCTCGATGATGTCGGTGATCACGACCGTGTCGAAGACGTCGTACTCGGCCAGGCGCTGCGCGGTGGTGGAGCCGTAGAATCCGGCGCCGACGACAGTGACCTTCTTACCCATGGTCGTCCCACTCCCTGATACCAGTCGGTTTTCCGGACCGTATCAGCCATCCTGGCACCGATCGGGCCAGGGGCGGACGGTTATGACCGGCTCAGTCGCGTTCGGCGCGTTCGACGACGTTGGTCAGCAGCATGGCGCGGGTCATCGGGCCGACGCCCCCGGGCATCGGCACCAGCTTGCCGGCCACCTCGGCCACCTCCGGGTCCACGTCACCGGTGTAGCGACCCTTGCCGTCCGGACCGATCACCCGGGTGATGCCCACGTCGACCACGACCGCACCCGGGGTGACCATGTCCGCGGTGAGCAGGCCGGGCACGCCGGCCGCGACGATGACGATATCGGCGGCGCGGGTGTGCGCGGCGAGGTCGAGGGTGCCGGTGTGGCACAGGGTCACGGTGGCGTTCTCGCTGCGCCGGGTGAGCAGCAGCCCGAGCGGGCGGCCAACGGTGTTGCCCCGGCCCACCACCGCGACGTTGGCACCGCGCAGCGCCACGTCGTGTCGGCGGAGCAGCTCCACGACGCCCCGCGGGGTGCACGGCAGCGGCGCGTCGTAGCCGAGCACCAGCCGACCCAGGTTCACCGGGTGCAGGCCGTCGGCGTCCTTGTCCGGGTCGATCAGCTCCAGCACCCGCTGCGTGTCCAGGTGCGCCGGCAGGGGCAGTTGGACGATGTAGCCGTGGCACGCCGGGTCGGCGTTGAGCTCGGCGAGGATCTCGTCGACCTGCTCCTGGGTGGCGTCGGCCGGCAGCTCCCGGCGGATCGAGGCGATGCCCACCTCGGCGCAGTCACGGTGCTTGCCGTTGACGTACGCCTGGGAACCGGGGTCGGCGCCGACCAGCACCGTACCCAGCCCCGGCACGGTGCCCCGTTCCGCCAGCGCCTTGACCCGCGTCCGCAGCTCGTCCTTGATCTCGGCCGCGGTCGCCTTGCCGTCCAGAAGCGTCGCCGTCACGACCAGATCGTCTCACGGCCGGAGCCGCCGCCTACCCCGACCTGGCGGGGCCGGCAACCTCGATCGTCAAATCACCTTGTGTTACGTGTTGTTAGTCACTTTGAGTGACGAGTTGTGGAGCTTGCCACAACCGCTCCGGACGTCCGGACACGAAGGTCGACAATCCGGCGATCTTGGTCTGCCAGGCCAGGACCGTGCGGTACGCGCCGTAGCGGGCCCAATCACGACAGGTTTCCCCACGTCAGCCCGCACATATCGGCGTTCGCTTAGCACGGCCCGGCATGTCCGACAAGGGAGGGGGGCCCATTCTGTTACACCTTCGCAACCGCTACGTTGCCGAGTCGCGGCATCCGACCTAGCGTTGCCGATCGTTGCGCAGAGTCACCCCAGCGCCGGGCCTGATTGCGCAGAGTAATGAGACGAGGAGGTTCAATGCGTGTTCGTAGGCTCGCCGCTTGGACCGCCCTCCCGCTCGCGGTGACCCTGGGCCTGGTGGCCTGCGGCTCGGGCGGCGACGGCGGATCTGGTGAGAGCGACCCCAACGCGGCTGTGCGGATCGAAATCGCCGAGCCGCAGCACCTGGTGCCGACCAACACCACCGAGACGAGTGGCTCCCAGGTGCTTTCCGCCCTGTTCAGCCCGCTCGTCGACTACGACGAGGCGAACAAGCCGTACGAGGTCGCGGCCGAGTCGATCACGTCCCAGGACAACACCACCTGGACGATCAAGCTCAAGGACGGCTACACCTTCCACAACGGCGAGCAGGTCACCGCCGAGAACTACATCGACTCCTGGAACTACGGGGCGTACGCCCCGAACGGCCAGAACTCCAGCTACTTCTTCGAGAAGATCGCCGGGTACGACGCCATGCAGGGCGAGAGCCCGTCGGCCAAGACCCTCAGCGGCCTGAAGAAGGTCGACGACCTGACCTTCACGGTGACGCTCTCCGAGCCGTACAGCGAGTTCAAGTCGATGCTCGGCTACACCGCTTTCTACCCGCTGCCGAAGGCCGCGTTCTCCGCGCCCGGCGTGCTGGCCGAGGGGTACGAGCAGGCACCGATCGGCCAGGGCCCGTTCAAGATGAAGGGCACCTGGCAGCACGACGCCAAGGTCGAGGTCGAGAAGTACGACGCCTTCCCTGGCGAGCAGCCGAAGGTGGCCGGCGTCGAGTTCCGCATCTACCAGCAGCTGACCGCCGCGTACGCGGACGTGCTGTCGGACAACCTCGACGTGATCAAGACCATCCCGACCGAGAACCTCTCGACGGCCGGCACCGACCTGGGTGACCGGTTCCAGCAGAGCCCCGCGTCGACGTTGCAGGTGCTGGCCTTCCCGACGTTCCAGAAGGAATTCAGCAACCCGGACGTGCGCAAGGCCATCTCGATGGCGATCGACCGGGACGAGATCACCCGCTCGATCTTCAAGGACTCGCAGCAGCCGGCCCGCTCCTTCGTCTCGCCGGTGGTCGCCGGCTACCGGGAGAACACCATCGGCGCCGCCGGCGAGTTCGACCCGGCCAAGGCCAAGGCGCTGTACCAGGCTGCGGGTGGCCCGTCGAAGATCACGCTGTCCTACAACGGCGACGGTGGCCACAAGGACTGGATCGACGCCACCTGCAACCAGCTCAAGGCCAACCTGGGCGTGGACTGCGTCGGCAACGCCGAGCCGAAGTTCGCCGACCTGCTGACCAAGGTCAAGGCCAAGCAGCCGGTGGGCCTGTTCCGGATGGGCTGGGTCATGGACTACCCGTCCATGGAGAACTACCTGGGCCCGCTGTACAGCACGAACGGCTCGTCGAACTACTACGGCTACAGCAACCCCGAGTTCGACAAGCTGCTCGCCGAGGGCGCCAGCGCTCCCAGCGAGGACGCGGCGATCAAGAAGTACCAGGCGGCCGAGGACCTGCTGGCAGAGGACCTGCCGGTGATCCCGCTGCGGTACGGCCAGAACAACTTCGGGCACTCGACCAAGGTCAAGAACGTTGAGGTGGACCTCTTCGACCGGGTCAACCTGCTCAAGATCGAGGCCGTCAAGTAACACCCCAAGCGCGCGGGTCGGGTCATCGCCAGGTGACCCGACCCGGCCCGTGATTAGCCCCTTTTCGGAGAGACTGCCAAGTATGTTCCGCTTTATCGTGCGGCGCCTGCTCCAGATGGTCGTGGCCTTCTTCGGGACCACGCTGATCGTCTACGCGCTGATGTTCGCCGGTCAGGGCGACCCGATCCAGGCCCTCGCCGGAGAGCGCCCGGTCACCGCCGCGCAGCGGGCGTACCTCACCGAGAAGTACCACCTCGACGCGACCGGCGTCGGCGGCTTCTTCTACCGATACTTCGACTACATCTCCAACCTGCTCCGGGGCAACCTGGGTGAGTCGCTCACCGGGCGGTCGATCGGCGACATCCTCGCCGGCGCCTGGCCGGTCACCATCAAGCTGGCGCTGATCGCCATCGCGGTCGCCGTCATCTTCGGCGTCACCGCGGGCGTGCTCGCCGGCATCCGGCGGGCCAGCATCTTCGACAACGCCACCCTGCTGCTGACCCTGCTGGTGCTCGGCATCCCGACCATCGTGCTCGCCCCGCTCGCGCAGTACTTCCTGGGCGTCAAGTGGCAGCTCTTCCCGCCGACCTCCGGCGCCAACCCCGACTTCTACGCGCTGCTGCTGCCCGGCATCGTGCTCGGCTCGCTCTCCCTGGCCACCGCGCTGCGGCTGACCCGTACCTCGGTCGCCGAGAACCTGCGCGCCGACTACGTGCGTACCGCCCGGTCCAAGGGCCTGCCGCGCCGGCGGGTGGTCAGCGTGCACGTGCTGCGCAACTCGCTCATCCCGGTGATCACCTTCCTCGGCGTCGAGGTGGGCAACCTGATGAGCGGAGCGATCATCACCGAGGGCGTGTTCAACATCCCCGGCGTCGGCTTCAACCTCTTCCGCGGTATCCGCACCGAGGACGGCCCGCTGGTGGTGGGCATCGTCAGCGTGCTGGTCGTGGTCTACCTCATCTCCAACCTGGTGGTGGACATCCTGTACGCCGTACTCGACCCGAGGATCCGCTATGAGTGAGCGCAGCGAGCGAATCATCATGCGCAGTGCGTCTCAGGTCGGCGCCGAGCGCAGCGAGGTGCCGGCATGAGTGATTTCGAAACGGTGGCGGCCTCGGAGAACCAGGCCGCGCGGCGCGGGCCGTCGGGTGAGCCGGGCACACCGAGTCAGGTGGGCCAGCCCCGCAAGCCACGCAGCCTGGCCGGGGACGCCTGGCGGGACCTACGCCGCAAGCCGATCTTCTGGATCAGCCTGACGCTGGTGCTGCTGGTGACCGCGATGGCCGCCGTGCCGGGCCTGTTCACCAGCAACAACCCGACCGACTGCGTACTCTCCCGGCAGCACGCCGCGCCGTCCGGCGGGGCCCTCTTCGGGTACGACTTCCAGGGCTGCGACACGTACGCCCGCGCGGTGTACGGGGCTCGCGCGTCGCTGCTGGTCGGCGCCCTCTCCGCGCTGTTCACCGGCGCGATCGCGCTGGTCGTGGGGATGCTCGCCGGGTACTTCAGCGGTTGGGTCGACGCGGTGCTGTCCCGGGTGATCGACGTCGTGCTCGGCATCCCGCTGCTGCTGGCCGCGATCGTCCTGCTCAAGCGGGTCAGCACGGACAGCGCCACGGTACGCATCGGCGCGGTCATCTTCGTGCTGGCGGTGCTCGGCTGGACCACCGCCGCCCGGGTGGTCCGCTCCTCGGTGATCACCGCACGGGAACAGGACTACGTGGCCGCGGCGCGGATGCTCGGCGCCGGCAACGGCCGGATCATGTGGCGGCACATCCTGCCGAACGCGCTCGCCCCGGCGATCGTGGTGCTGACCATCGCGCTGGGCTCGTTCATCGCCGCCGAGGCGACCCTGTCCTTCCTCGGCATCGGCCTGAAGGAGCCGACCATCTCCTGGGGCATCGAGATCAACAACGGGCGGGTGCACATGCGGGAGTCGGCAACCCCGCTGGTGGTCCCGTCGACCTTCCTCGCGTTGACCGTGCTGGCGTTCATCATGCTCGGCGACGCGATCCGTGACGCCTTCGACCCGAAGCTCCGGTGATTCATATGAGCCAGCACGCCGTCCGGCCGACGCCGGCCTCCCCCACCCCGCCCGGCGGTCACCTGCTCGAGGTTCGCGACCTGCACATCGAGTTCCGCACCGGCGAGGGCGTGGCCAAGGTGATCAACGGAGTCAGCTACCACCTGGACCCGGGCGAGACGCTCGCCGTGCTGGGTGAGTCCGGCTCCGGCAAGTCCGTCACCGCCCAGGCCATCATGGGCATCCTGGACACCCCACCGGCGCACATCAGCTCCGGCCAGATCCGCTACCAGGGTCGGGACCTGCTGGGCCTGTCGGAGGAGCAGCGCCGGCAGGTGCGGGGCAAGGAGATCGCAATGATCTTCCAGGACGCCCTCTCCGCGCTGAACCCGGTCTTCCCGGTCGGTTGGCAGATCGGCGAGACGCTGCGCCAACGGCTCGGGATGTCCCGCGCCGACGCCCGGCGCCGTGCCGTTGAGCTGATGGACCTGGTGCAGATCCCCGGCGCGGCCAAGCGCCTCGGCGACTACCCGCACCAGTTCTCCGGCGGCATGCGCCAGCGGGTGATGATCGCGATGGCGCTGGCCATGGAGCCGAAGGTGCTCATCGCCGACGAGCCGACCACCGCGCTCGACGTCACGGTGCAGGCCCAGATCATGGACCTCCTCGCCGATCTGCGGCGCGACCTGAACATGGCGATGATCCTGATCACCCACGACCTCGGCGTGGTCGCCGACGTGGCGGACCGGATCGCCGTCATGTACGCGGGCCGGATCGTCGAGCACGCCGACGTCCGCTCGCTGTACCGGGCGCCCGCCCACCCGTACACGAAGGGGCTGCTGGAGTCGATCCCGCGCCTGGACCAGCGCGGCGGCAAGCTCTCCACGATCCGTGGCCTGCCGCCCAACCTGATGCGCATCCCCAGCGGCTGCCCCTTCCACCCCAGGTGCCCGTACGCGCAGCAGGTCTGCGTGGACGTGGTGCCGCACGACCTGGTCCTCGGCGACGGCCGGACCAGCGCGTGCCACTTCGCGCAGGAGGTACGTGATGACCGCGCCCGCTAGCTCCACCAAGGTCCGGGGCGAGACGATCCTCTCGGTCAACCACCTGGTCAAGCACTTCCCGGTCACGCAGGGCGTGCTGTTCAAGAAGCACGTCGGCGCGGTGAAGGCCGTCGACGGGGTGAGCTTCGAGCTGCGCCGGGGCGAGACGCTGGGCATCGTCGGCGAGTCGGGCTGCGGCAAGTCCACCCTGGCCCGGCTGCTGATGCGGCTGGAGAAGCCGACGTCCGGCCGGGCCACCCTCGGCGCGCAGGACCTCTTCGCCGCCTCCGGCTCGCAGCTGCGCCGGATCCGGCGCAACATGCAGATGGTCATGCAGGACCCGTACACCTCGCTGAACCCACGGATGACGGTGGGCGACATCATCGGCGAGCCGTTCGAGATCCACCCGGAGGCGGCCCCGAAGGGCAGCCGCCAGCGCCGGGTCCAGGAACTGCTCGACGTCGTCGGGCTGAACCCGGAGCACATCAACCGCTACCCGCACCAGTTCTCCGGCGGCCAGCGGCAGCGCATCGGCATCGCCCGGGCACTGGCGCTGCGGCCCGAGGTGATCGTCTGCGACGAGCCGGTCTCCGCACTGGACGTCTCCATCCAGGCCCAGGTGATCAACCTGCTGGAGGAGCTTCAGGACGAGTTCGGCCTGTCGTACATCTTCATCGCCCACGACCTGTCGGTGGTCCGGCACATCTCGGACCGGATCGCGGTCATGTACCTCGGCCGGATCGTGGAGATCGGCACCGAGGACGAGATCTACGAGCGGGCCACCCACCCGTACACCCAGGCGCTGCTCTCCGCGGCGCCGGTGCCGGACCCGGACGCCCGCGAGCACCGCACCGTCATCCGGCTCACCGGCGACGTGCCGAGCCCGGCGGACCCGCCGAGCGGCTGCCACTTCCGCACCCGCTGCTGGAAGGCCCAGGACATCTGCGCCACCCAGGACCCGCAGACCGTCCTACGCGCCGCCGACCCGCACCCCTCCGCCTGCCACTTCGCCGAGCTCCGCCCCGGACTGTAAGGAAGGGCCCCTTCTTAACGCCTGGCGTATTAAAGGGGCCCCTCTTAACACCTAGTGGAAGAAGTGGCGGGTGCCGGTGAGGTACATGGTGACGCCGGCCTGCTTGCAGGCGGCGATCACCTCCTCGTCCCGGATCGAGCCGCCGGGCTGCACGATCGCCCGGATGCCGGCGTCGATGAGGATCTGCGGGCCGTCGGCGAACGGGAAGAACGCGTCTGAGGCCGCGACCGCACCACGCGCCCGGTCGGCACCGGCCCGACTGACCGCCAGCCGGGCCGAGTCCACCCGGTTGACCTGGCCCATCCCGACGCCGACGGTCGCACCGTCGTGGGCCAGCAGGATCGCGTTGCTCTTCACCGCGCGCACCGCCCGCCAGGCGAAGGCCAGGTCGGCGAGGGTCGCCTCGTCGGCCGCCTCGCCGGTGGCCAGCCGCCAGCTGGCCGGGTCGTCGCCCTCGGCGTCGATCGCGTCCCGCAGCTGCACCAGCACGCCACCGGTGACCTGCCGCCACTCGGCCGGCAGGGGCCGGAACTCCGGCGCCCGCAGCAGCCGGATGTTCTTCTTGGCCTGGAGCACCTCGGCCGCACCGGGCTGGTAGCCGGGCGCCACCACGACCTCGGTGAAGACCTCGGCGATCTGTCCGGCCAGCTCGACCGAGACCGGCCGGTTCACCGCGATGACGCCGCCGAAGGCGGACACCGGGTCGCAGGCGTGCGCCTTGCGGTGCGCCTCCGCCACGTCCGCGCCGACCGCGATGCCGCACGGGTTGGCGTGCTTGATGATGGCCACCGCGGGCTGGTCGGCGAAGTCGTTCGCGGCCCGCCAGGCGGCGTCCGAATCGACGTAGTTGTTGTAGGACATCTCCTTGCCGTGCAGCTGCTCGGCCTGCGCCAGCCCGGCCGGGCTCGCCGGGTCGGCGTAGAGCGCCGCGGCCTGGTGCGGATTCTCGCCGTAACGCAGCACCGCCTGCCGGCGCAGCGCCAGCCCGGCGAACTCCGGCCAGCCGTCGGCGGCCGGAGCGAGGGTCGCGGCGAACCAGTCGGCGACGGCCACGTCGTACTCGGCGATGTCGGCGAACGCGCGGGCGGCGAGCGCCTGGCGCTGGGCCAGCGTGAAGCCGCCGCCGTCGAGCGCGGCCACCAGCATCGGGTACGCGGCCGGGTCGGTCACCACGGCCACCGAGGCGTGGTTCTTGGCGGCGGCCCGCACCATCGCCGGCCCGCCGATGTCGATCTGCTCGACGCACTCGTCCTGGCTCGCGCCGGAGGCGACGGTGGCCTGGAACGGGTACAGGTTGGACACCAGCAGGTCGATCCCGGCGATGCCGTGCTCGTCGAGCTGGGCGGCGTGGGCCTCCTTGCGCAGGTCGGCGAGGAGCCCGCCGTGGATCTTCGGGTGCAGGGTCTTCACCCGGCCGTCCAGGATCTCCGGGAAACCGGTCACCTGCTCCACAGCGGTCACCGGCACCCCGGCGCCGGCGATCGTCGACGCGGTGCTGCCGGTGGAGACGATCTCCACGCCGGCGGCGTGCAGCGCCCGGGCCAGCTCGGCCAGGCCGGTCTTGTCGTAGACGCTGACCAGTGCCCGCCGGATCGGGCGGCGCCCGTCCTGGTTGGAACTCACGGAACTGTGACCTTTCTTCCGGTAATCGTCCAGCCTTCACGGACCAACCGGCCGACCTGCTCCACGAGCTGGCGCCGCTCGGCCTCCTTGATTCGCTCGGTGAGGGTGTCGACGTCGTCGTCGTCGCACACGGGCACCGCCACCTGCGCGACGATCGGGCCGGTGTCCATCCCGGCGTCGACGAAGAAGAGGGTCGCCCCGGTGACCTTCACCCCGTAGGCGAGGGCGTCACGCGGGCCGTGGATGCCGGGGAACGCCGGCAGCAGGGTGTTGTGCGTGTTGAGGTAGCGGTCGCCGAAGGCGGCGAGAAAACGCGGGCCGACCAGCTTCAGGAAGCCGGCGGAGATGACCAGGTCGGGCCGGTGTTCGGCGACCCGCGCGGTGAGCGCGGCGTCCCACTGCTCGCGGTCCGGGTGGTCCTTCACCCGCTCCACGAAGGTCGGCACGCCCGCGGCGGCGGCCCGGTCCAGGCCGGCGATCGCGTCCCGGTCCGCGCCCACCGCGACCACCCGTGCTCCGTACGCCGGGTCGTCGGTCGCGTCCAGCAGGGCCTGCAGGTTGCTCCCGGAGCCGGAGACGAGGACGACGATGCGGGCGGGCTCGGTCACCGGCACACCCTATCCGGCGGGCTGCCGGCGGCTGGTCGCTGCCCACCCGCTGGGCTGCGCGCCGATCGACGACTGCCGGATTCGCCCGGACCGGGTACGCTGCCGGTCGCTTGGGACCGGCGTGTGTCCGGCCCGCACCCGTCAGCGAACACACGTGAGGAGCACGTCACCATGCAGCCCGGATACCCGCCCCAGCCGCCCCAGCAGATCGACAACAACATGACAATGTCGATCGTCGCGATCTTCCTGTTCTGGCCGCTGGCCATTCCCGCGATCATCAACGCCTCGAAGGTCAACCCGCTGCTCCAGCAGGGCGACTACGCCGGTGCCCAGGCTGCGGCGGCCGAGTCGAAGAAGTGGTCCAAGTGGGCCCTGATCGTCGGCATCGCCTGGATCGCCATCGTCGTGCTGTGCTGCCTGGGCGGCGGCCTGCTCAGCGCATTCACCAGCAATACCTCCATGAGCTACTGAGCCGGATGCAGCCCGACAACTCTGGTCAGGACCCGTACGGCCAGCAGCAGCCGTACGGGGACCCGGCCACGCCACCTCCGGCCAATCCGTACGCCCCACCGGCGGCGAATCCGTACGCCCCGCCACCGGCCAATCCGTACGCCCCACCGGCGGATCCGTACGCGCCACCGGCCGACCCGTACGGTCAGCAGCCGCCGACCACCGGCCAGCCGTACGACCCGTACGCGCCGCCGGCCGCCGGCCAGCCCCCGGCCTACGGGCAGCCGGCCTACGGACAGCCCCCGGCTTACGGGCAGCCCCCGGCTTACGGACAGCCGCCGACGTCGGGTCAGCCGTACGGCCAGCCCTACCCCGACCCGTACGCCGCGCAACTGCCGTACGGCGGCACGCCGATGTACCCGAACGCGGGCTTCGCCGGCCCGGGTGCACCGCAGAACACCCTCGGCCTGGTGGCGATGATTCTCGGCATCGCATCGATCCCGCTGTGCTGCTGCTACCTCGGCATCCCGCTGGGCGTGGCCGCGCTGGTCACCGGCTGGCTGGGCAAGCAGAAGGCCGACCAGGGCCTGGCCAACAACTCCGGGCAGGCCCTCGCCGGCCTGATCTGCGGTGGGGTCGGCGCGCTGCTGGGCCTGATCCAGATCGTCCTGGTGGTGTTGAACTTCGACTTCAACAACCCGATGATGCAGTATTGAGCGACGCAGATCGAGGGGGCGTCCCGGAGCACCGGGACGCCCCCTCTGCCGTCTCCGGTAAGGCCACCGTCCCGCCAGCCACCGTCGGAACGGCCGTCGACCGGCTACGTCCGTCAGGTACTCAGGCGGGTGAGCCAGCGGGTGGCGGCGGCGCCGATCAGCGCGCCACCACCGGTGACGACGGTGGCGGCCAGCGCCACCTGCCAGCCGACCGGCCCGACCTCCGCCAGCCGACCGGCGCCCAGCGGCCCGCCGGAGGCCGCCGCCGCGGCACCCAGCAGCAGGCCGGCCACCGGTCCGGCGAGCACGGCCGGGACGAGCAGCCGCCGCCACGGCGGCGACGTGCGCTCGGCGGCGGCCACTCCGAACAGTCGACGGGCGAGCAGCCAGCCCGTGGCCATCCCCGCCAGAACCGGCACCGCGAGGACCGCGGCCGACCCGAGCCCGTCGACCGGCCCACTGGGCAGGCCGGCGAACAACGGCAGGGCCGGCAGCGCGCCGACCGAGACCTCGCTGGTGCGGACCGCCGTGTCGGTGCCGATGGCGAAGCCGGGGCCGAGCAGGTAACTGGTCGACCAGACGGTGGCGTTGGGCGCGTATGCCAGGCTGACCAGGGTGATGCCGGCCTGCCCGGCCACCCCGGTGCGGTAGGCGCCGATCAGGTCGGCCGCGTCGCCACCACCGGTCGCCACGGCCAGTCCGGCCACGGCCGCCCCCGCGCCGAGCAGCACCAGCCCGGCCACCAGGCCGGCACGGACACCCTCGCGCAGCGGCGGCGGCACCTGTGCGGCCACCGCCTCGGCCAGCCCGGTGGTGCGGGCCGCGCCGACGCCGGCGGCGAGCGTGCCGAGGACGGCGAGCGTCAGCCCGGCCCGCACCGGCGACACGCCGGCTCCGGCCAGCATCGCGGCGAGCAGGCCCAGCAGGGCGTACGCGATGCCGACCGCGGTGGCCGCGACGAGCGTACGGCCCGGCGACCGGCTGCCTCGGGCACCGATCGCGCGGGTGGCGTGCACTCCGGCGCGGGTGAGCCGCCACACCGCCAACGCGGTCACCGCGAGCGGGGCCAGACCCAGCGGGCCGTTGGCGGTGGCCAGTGGCACCCCTTGCCCGAGCAACCAGCCGGCCGCCCCGGCACGCACGCCACCGAGCAGGCTGGCGGCACCCTCGCTGACCTGGAACAGCCAGAGCACGAGGGCCACGGGCAACCAGGAGGTGAGCGCGGCGCCACCGGCGGCGACCAGCGCGGCGACCACCAGCGGCGCGTGGCGGCGGCCCGGCGTCCCGTCCCGCGGCAACGGCACCCGGCGCGGCGGGCCGGCACGGCCGGGTGGCCGGGCACCGGCGCTGCGGGCGTCGGTTGCCCGGCGAGGCTGGTCAGGGGTGACGAACGACATTGGCTCTACTCTGGCATGCCGTGCCGGCGTCGGCTGTCCGACACCACCCACCAGAGCGTCCAGTTCGCGTGATCGCGCGTGGCGCCGCGACGTCCTCCTCTAGCCTCGGCACAGGGACCGTGACCACGTCGCGGCAGCAAAGCGTCCGGAGGGAAGCCGTGAACACTCCGTATCCACCGCCCCCGCCGCCGCCCGCCGGCCGGGACCGCACCACCCTCTGGGGTGTGCTGGGCATCGTCACCGGCCTGCTCTGCTGCGGCATCCTCGGCATCGTCTTCGGTTGGCTGTCGGTACGCGACGCGAAGCGGTACGCGAAGTCACCGGTGCTCGGCTACCTGGCCATCGCCTTCGGTGTGCTCAACATCGTCGTCAGCCTGATCCTGCGGTCCACCGGGAACTACCCGTACTGGAACCGTTGAGGGGCCGACCTTCCGGTCGGCCCCTCAACGCGTGTTTGCCGTTCAGCCGGCGGACATGATCTCCCGCATCAGCTTGGCGGTCTCGGTCGGCGTCTTGCCGACCTTGACGCCGACCGCCTCCAGCGCCGCCTTCTTCGCGTCGGCGGTGCCCGCGGAGCCGGAGATGATCGCACCGGCGTGACCCATGGTCTTGCCGGGCGGCGCGGTGAAGCCGGCGATGTAGCCGACCACCGGCTTGGTGACGTTGGCCTTGATGAACTCTGCGGCCCGTTCCTCGGCGTCGCCGCCGATCTCACCGATCATCACGATGGCGTCGGTGTCCGGGTCGGCCTCGAACGCGGCCAGCGCGTCGATGTGCGTGGTCCCGATGATCGGGTCGCCGCCGATGCCGACGCAGGTCGAGAAGCCGATGTCGCGCAGCTCGTACATCATCTGGTAGGTCAGCGTGCCGCTCTTGCTGACCAGGCCGATCCGGCCGGTGCCGGTGATGTCGGCCGGGATGATGCCGGCGTTGGAGGCGCCCGGCGAGGCGATGCCGGGGCAGTTCGGGCCGATGATCCGGGTCCGCTCCCCCTTGGCCACGTTGTACGCCCAGAAGGCGGCGGTGTCGTGCACCGGCACCCCCTCGGTGATCACCACGGCCAGCGGGATCTCGGCGTCGATCGCCTCGATGACCGCACCCTTGGTGAACTGCGGCGGCACGAAGATGACGGTGACGTCGGCACCGGTGTCCTTCATCGCGTCCGCGACGCTGGCGAAGACCGGCAGCTCGGTGCCGTCGAACTCGACGGTGGTGCCCGCCTTGCGCGGGTTGACGCCGCCGACGACGTTGGTGCCGGCGGCAAGCATCCGCCGGGTGTGCTTGGAACCCTCGGAGCCGGTCATCCCCTGGACGATGACCTTCGAGTCCTTGGTCAGCCAGATAGCCATTGTCAGACCCCCGCAGCCGCCAGCTCGGCGGCCCGCTCGGCCGCGCCGTCCATGGTGTCGACCCGCTGCACCAGCGGGTTGTTCGCGCCGTCGAGGATCGCCCGACCAGCTTCGGCGTTGTTGCCGTCGAGTCGGACGACGAGCGGCTTGGTGACCTGCTCGCCGCGCTGCTCGAGCAGGGCCAGCGCCTGGATGATGCCGTTGGCGACCTCGTCGCAGGCGGTGATGCCGCCGAAGACGTTGACGAAGACGCTCTTCACCGACGGGTCGGAGAGCACGATCTCCAGGCCGTTGGCCATGACCGCGGCGCTCGCGCCACCGCCGATGTCGAGGAAGTTGGCCGGCTTGACGTTGCCGTGCCGCTCACCGGCGTAGGCGACCACGTCGAGCGTGGACATGACCAGGCCCGCGCCGTTGCCGATGATGCCGACCTCGCCGTCGAGCTTGACGTAGTTGAGGTCCTTCGCCTTGGCGGCCTGCTCCAACGGGTCCACGGTCGCCTGGTCGACCAGGGCCTCGTGGTCCGGGTGCCGGAAGCCCGCGTTCTCGTCCAGCGAGATCTTGGCGTCCAGCAGCAGCAGCTTGCCGTCCTTGGTCTTGGCCAGCGGGTTGACCTCGACCAGGGTGGCGTCCTCGGCGACGAACGCCTTCCACAGCCCCACCGCGATGTCGACGACCTGGTCGGCGACCTCGGCCGGGAAGCCGGCGGCGGAGACGATCTCCCGAGCCTTGGCCTCGTCCACGCCCTCGACCGCGTCGATCGGGGCCTTGACGACCTTCTCCGGGGTCTCGGCGGCGACCTGCTCGATGTCCATGCCGCCGGCGACGCTGGCGATGCAGAGGAAGGTGCGGTTCGCCCGGTCGAGCAGGTACGAGAAGTAGTACTCGTCGGCCACGTCGGCGGTAACCGTGATCATGACCTTGTGGACCGTGTGGCCCTTGATGTCCATGCCGAGGATGTCGGTGGCGCGGGCCACCGTCTCCTCCGCGCCCTCGGCCAGCTTGACGCCGCCGGCCTTGCCACGCCCGCCGACCTTCACCTGCGCCTTGACGACCACCCGGCCGCCGAGGCGCTCGGCGATCGCGCGGGCCTCCTCCGGGGTCGTCGCGACGCCGCCGGCGAGCACGGGCAACCCGTGCCGCTCGAACAGGTCCCGCCCCTGGTACTCGTACAGGTCCACGATTGCGCGTCCCGTCCCGTCTCCGCGGCGCACCGTCGCGCCGCCACCAGCGTATGGAAAGAAAACAGTGCGATGCCTGACATCAGTTGAAGTTGACGCAGGCCATTGCGCGCAGCCTAGCGATGCCGGCACGGCGGGCAACCGAGCGGGCGCGCGGTGTGCCGTAATCCACATCCGCGGCGGACGCTGCGTCACCGTCCCGCAGCGGACCCGGGCCGGCGTCACCCGTTCGGGCGATCTCGCCGGGCCGGCCAGGGATCTGTGCGGTGGTGCGTAACCCCGCCGGAAGGGCGTCGTTGAGTCAGGTGTCGGAGCGCTAGACAGCGCGAGGACAACAGAACGGCCGATGCCCTGTCGGTCGAGGGGTGGCGGCGGGGCATCGTGCATAGAGGGGCCGGACGTGTGAGGGGTGCGTCCGGCCCCTCCCCCTGTCCGTAGCGCGTTTCTGGCGCGCCCGCCCCGCCGGCAGCCCGCCGCCCGCGCGGGCCGCGTTCAGCCCACTGGCTGGGCGACGTTCTCGCGGACCCACTCCACGATGGACTGCGTGGTCGCACCCGGCGTGAAGATCTTGGCCACGCCGAGTTGCTCGAGTTCCGGAAGGTCGGCGTCCGGGATGATGCCCCCGCCGAACACCACGATGTCCCGGGCGTCCCGCTCGTCGAGCAGTTCGAGCACCCGACGGAACAGCGTCATGTGCGCCCCGGAGAGCACCGAGAGGCCGACGGCGTCGGCGTCTTCCTGGATCGCGGTCTCCACGATCTGCTCCGGCGTCTGGTGCAGGCCGGTGTAGATGACCTCCATGCCGGCGTCCCGGAGGGCGCGGGCCACCACCTTGGCGCCACGGTCGTGGCCATCCAGGCCCGGCTTGGCGACGACGACCCGAACACGAGAGCTCATCTGCGCATCCCTTTCACCGGCTCCGCGGCATTCACCTGAACGAACGGTAACCCGGCCGGCCGGGGCCGGGGAACGGGGGCTGGCGGAACCCGCTGCCACCGCAACCTCACCCAGGGCCGCAATCGTGTGGGTCGCGTCAAGGGAGACGACTCCGCCGTTCGGTCACGGTACGCGACGAACGGACGATAAAGAGGGCAGCTCTCCAGCACCACGAGGCATGACAATAATGGACGGATTGGGACAGAACGAGGCAACGAATTCGGCGCTTCGGCTTGTGACTCGACTGACGGTTGGCTAACGTGTCCACGGTTGTCATCAGGTCTACGGACGGGTGATGACGCGAGCAGCCGACGTTCGGCCACCCGATCCGGACGACGGTCAGATCGCATCGGAACCCGACAACGGAGGGTATGCGTGCGCCAGCGCCTGTCGTCTGAGCCCGATCGATATCGCGGCCGCCGCCGCGTACCCACCCCCCCACGTAGCCGCTACGCCGCAGTCGTCACCACCGCCTTCGTCGGTGCCGGCGTGGTCGCGCTGGGCGCCGGCGCACTGCCGGACGCCAAGAGCGTCAGCCCGTCGGTGCTCGACGAGCTGAAGCAGGCATCGATCAGCAGCCAGGGCGCCGCGGACCGCGCCGACGCCGCCGAGCGGGCGTCCCGCGACAGCCGCAGCGGCCCGGAGAGTGCGGCCGACACCGGAGTCTGGCTGCTGCCCCTGCAGGGCTACGACTTCAACTCCCCGTACGGGATGCGCTGGGGCAAGCTGCACACCGGCATCGACCTGGTCGCCCCGGAGGGAACCCCGTACGTCGCGATCCACGAGGGCCTGGTCACCAAGGCCGGCTGGTTCGGCGGGTACGGCTACGCCGTCATCGTCCAGCACGCGGACGGCAGCGAGGCGATCTACGGCCACTCCTCCGCGCTCAGCGTCCGGGAGGGTCAGCAGGTCAAGGCCGGCGACCAGCTCGGCCTGGTGGGCAACACCGGCCACTCGTACGGCTCCCACCTGCACCTGGAGGTCCATGTCAAGGGCGAGCCCCTCGACCCGGTGCCGTGGCTGCAGGAGCGCGGAGTGGACATCAAGCTGCAAGTCGAGGCAATTTACAGCGAGGTAGCGGAGTCCTGACGCCGCGTAAGGCCCGTTGACCGCCCGGATCGATCGATCCGGGCGGTTTTGCATGTCCCCTCGGCCGCGAAAGTATCCCAGCTCACAACGGAGACTGTGAGCGATGCCACAGCCGAACCGGGTCACCGCTCCGGTCAGTCGGCGGCAGCGGCGGACAGAACCGGACAACGCGCTGGCCACCGCCGGCGGCCGGCCTGACCCCCGGTACCCGTCCTGAGCTGGACCGACACCAGGATTTCGAGGTCACGTGCCACTCGATCCAGTGAGGTCCGCCGTGCAGGACGACAGCTCGACTCCGTACCGGAAGATCCCCGACGCCCCGGCCCAGCACCGGCGCCGCCTCGGCCGGCGCCACCGCCACCTGGTCGTCGGCGCCGTCGCCCTGGTCGGCCTCGGCCTCGGTGGTGTCGCCGTGGCCACCCGCGACGACCAACCCGCCCCGAACCCGGTCTCGCTCGACGCCCCGGACCGGGCCGAGGCCGCCGCCCGCGCCGACCGCTCGGCCCGCGAGCCGGTCACGCTGGCCGCCCCGGACAGCCCGACACCGACTCCGTCGGCGAGCCCGAGCGTCAGCCCCTCCGCGAGCGCCAGCGCGAGCCCGACCGCGAAGCCCACCCCGAAGGCCACGAAGGCAAGCCCGAAGGCCACGCCCGCGCCGACCAAGAGCGCGACGCCGAAGTCGTCGTGGGTGATCCCGATGGCCGGTGCCGCCATCACCTCGTGCTACGGCCCCAGGTGGGGCACCCTGCACGCCGGCATCGACTTCGCGCTGCCCGCCGGTACCCCGGTCCGCGCCGCCTTCGGGGGGACCGTGGCGAAGGCTGGCGACGTCGGCGACGGGTACGGCATCTCCGTCTTCATCGACCACGGCAACGGCTACCTCACCCACTACGCCCACATGAGCACGGCCAAGGTGAGCGTGGGCGCGAAGGTCAGCACCGGGCAGACCATCGGCCTGGAGGGCTCCACGGGCGACTCGACCGGCCCACACCTGCATTTCGAGGTGCACCAGGGCCAGATGTGGAACCAGATCGACCCGGCGCCGTTCCTGCGTGCCCGGGGCATCGACGTGGCCTGCTGACGGTCGTCTCCATTCCGCCGGATGGCGGTCTCCTGCCCGCAGAGACGCCGCCAGATCGCCGGCCGGGTGTCGACCTACCGGCCCGGCAGTACGGCCGGGACGGTGCCGGTCAGAGCTTCTCGATCGGGGCGTGCCGCAGCACCAGCCAGAGCGTCTGGTCGCCGAAGTCGATCTGCGCCCGGGCGCCCGGGCCGTGCCCCTCCACGGCCACCACCCGGCCCAGCCCGTAGCGCTGGTGGTTCACCCGGTCCCCGGCCGTCACCTTCGGCCCCTGGGGCAGCTCGCTGGCGGTGGCCAACCGGCTGCCGTCCACGCCGAGCTTCCGAGCCAGCTGAACCGCCCGGGGGGTGCCCCCGGTGAAGCCGCCACGCCCGCCGGTGACCCGGTCCGCGCGGCCGCCCACGCCGCCGCCACCGCCGCCCCACGAGGTGTACGACCCCTCGGTCCGTTCCCAGCGGACCAGTTCGGTCGGCAACTCCTCGACGAACCGGGACGGCGGGTTGTACGCCGGCTGTCCCCAGGCCGAGCGGGTCACTGCCCGGGAGAGGTAGAGACGCTGCCGGGCCCGGGTGATGCCGACGTACGCCAGCCGCCGCTCCTCCTCCAGCTCCCGGGTGTCGCCCAGCGAGCGCAGGTGCGGGAAGACGCCGTCCTCCAGGCCGGTCAGGAAGACCACCGGGAACTCCAGGCCCTTGGCGGTGTGCAGCGTCATCAGGGTGACCACGCCCTGGTGCTCAGGGTCGTCGGTCGGGACCTGGTCGGCGTCGGCGACCAGCGCGACCTGCTCCAGGAAGCCGGCCAGGGTGGCCCGCTCGCCGTCCGCGCCGGTCGCCTCGATCCGCTCGGTGTACTCGCGGGCGACGCTGACCAACTCCTGGAGGTTGTCGACCCGACCGGCGTCCTGCGGGTCGAGGCTCTCCTCCAGCTCGGTCAGGTAGCCCGAGCGGGTCAGCACCGCCTCCAGCACGTCCTCCGGGGTGCCGTCGGCAGCCAACTCCCGGGCGGAGTCGAGCAGCGCGACGAACTCGGCGATGCCGTTGGCCGCCCGGGTGGAGATGCCCGGCGCGTCCTTGGCCCGGCGCAGTGCCGCGCCGAAGGAGATGCGGTCCCGGCTGGACAGCGCCTCCACACACGCCTCGGCGCGGTCGCCGATGCCCCGGCGCGGCGTGTTGAGGATCCGGCGGAGGCTGACCGTGTCGTCGTCGTTGACCACCGCGCGCAGGTAGGCCAGCGCGTCCCGGACCTCCTTGCGCTCGTAGAAGCGCACCCCGCCGACGACCTTGTACGGCAGGCCGACCCGGATGAACACCTCCTCGAAGACCCGGGACTGGGCGTTGGTGCGGTAGAAGACCGCGACGTCGCCCGGGCGGGCGTCGTCGGCGTCGACCAGCCGGTCGATCTCCCGGGCCACCCAGTCCGCCTCGGCGTGCTCGGTGTCAGCGACGTAGGCGACGATCGGCTCGCCCGTCCCGGCGTCGCTCCACAGCCGCTTGGGCTTGCGGGAGGTGTTGCGGTCGATCACCGCGTTCGCGGCGTTCAGGATGGTCTGGGTGGAGCGGTAGTTCTGCTCCAGCAGGATGGTGCGGGCGTCGGTGAAGTCGCGCTCGAACTCCAGGATGTTGCGGATCGTCGCGCCCCGGAACGCGTAGATCGACTGGTCCGCGTCGCCGACCACGCACAGCTCCGCCGGCTCGACCCCCTCGGTGCCGGAGACCAGCTCCTTGATCAGGACGTACTGCGCGTGGTTGGTGTCCTGGTACTCGTCGACCAGGACGTGCCGGAACCGGCGGCGGTAGGTCTCCGCGACGTGCGGATGCGACTGGAACAGGTGCACCGTCGTCATGATCAGGTCGTCGAAGTCGAGCGCGTGCGCCTCGCGCAGCCGCCGTTGGTAGAGCGTGTACGCCTCGGCCAACGCACGCTCGTTGGGCCCGCTGGCCCGGGCGGCGAAGGTCTCTGGGTCGACCAGCTCGTTCTTCAGGTTGGAGACCTGGGCGGCGAGGCCGCGCGCCGGGTAGCGCTTCGGATCGAGGTCGAGCTCGCGGGTGACCATCTGCATCAGCCGGCGGGAGTCGTCGGCGTCGTAGATCGAGAAGGTGGACTTCAGCCCGGCGTGCTCGTGCTCGGCCCGCAGGATCCGTACGCAGGCGGAGTGGAAGGTGGACACCCACATCAGCCGGGCGCGCGGGCCGACCAGGGCGGTCACCCGCTCCTTCATCTCGCCGGCGGCCTTGTTGGTGAAGGTGATCGCGATGATCTCGCCGGGATGCACGTCCCGCGCGGCGAGCAGGTAGGCGATCCGGTGGGTCAGCACCCGGGTCTTGCCGGAACCGGCACCGGCGACGATCAACAGCGGCGAGCCGGCGTGGGTGACCGCGTCGCGCTGCGGGCCGTTGAGGCCCTCCACCAGCTGCAACGGATCGAGGCGGCCGGGGGTCGGCCGGTGCGGCGGCAGCGCCCGGGCAGGCTCGGGCGCGGGCGGGGACACGGGGATGTCGAAGAGAGGATGCATCGCACCGCGAGTCTATGCCGCCGGCCGGACATCGCCCCGCC
>NZ_POTY01000096.1 GCF_003236315.1 Micromonospora craterilacus | reverse complement strand
CAACTGCAGGTCTGGGTGGATCAGGACCTGTGCACGGGCGACGGGCTGTGCGTCCAGTACGCGCCGGAGGTCTTCGAGTTCGACGTCGACGGCCTGGCGTACGTCAAGGGTCCCGACGGCGAGCTTCGGCTGACCCCGGGCACCCGGGTGGACGTGCCGGAGCACCTGCGCCTCGAGGTGATCGACTCGGCGAAGGAATGCCCGGGCGAGTGCATCCACGTCGTACGCGGCAGCGACGGCGTCGAGGTGGCCGGGCCGGACGCCGAGGACGACTGACAGCCGACGACCGCCGCGGCCCGGCCCACTGACAGCCGACGACCGCGGCGGCCCGGCCCACTGCCAGCGGGCGACCGCAGCGGCGCGGCTACAGCAGCGGGCGGCCGACCACCGAGGCGACCAGCCGGGCGAACTCCTCCAGCCGGGCGATCTGCCCGGCGCCACCGTCGTCGAGGGTCTTGCCGAAGCGCAACGCGTCGTGGCGCGGCCCACCGGCGGCCTCCTCGCTGGGCGGGGTCTCGTCCAGCGAGGTCAGCAGCAGATAGACGTCGATGCTGTCGACCCGGATCTCGCCGTTCTCGTGGCGGAACAGCCGACGGCGGCAGCCGACCTCGGTGACCGAGGAGACCGGCACCACCCGCAACGACGAGGTCATCGAGCCCGCTGGCCCCTCCCCCGGCGGCACGTCCTCGCCGTGCCAGAGGACCAGGCGGCTGCCGTCGCAGACGACGACCTCCTGCCACACCCCGTTGACCTCGTTGACGAAGCGTTCCAGGGTGAAGCCGAGCACCGACGCCCCGCGCAGCACCCCGCCGAGCGCCTCCAGGGCGACGTCCGGGTCCCGCAGGTAGGCCCGCGCCGCCGACTCCAGGTCGGTGTAGGGCGACCAGTCGGGGAAGACCGCCGGCAGGTCGCCGCCGAAACCGGGACGGCTCATGCCGTCACCTCGCCGAGCCGACGATTCGCTCGCTGCGCTCACTCATGCCGCCACCTCCGCCGTCACGACCTGTCCACCTCCTGCGTCGCGTCCGGTTGCGTCCCGTCGGCCTGCGCCGCCGCCTGCCGGGCCGCCTCCGCGTCGCGCAGCGCCTGCCGGCGTTGCACGTACGCCTCGGTGCCCTTGCTGGGCTTGCGACGTCGCGGCGGTGCGGTGACTCCGGGGGCGAGCTTACGCGCGGAGACGAGGAAAGCGGTGTGGGCGATCATCCTGTGGTCGGGCCGAACCGCAAGCCCTTCGGCGTGCCAGTCCCGCACCAACGACTCCCAGGCCCGCGGCTCGGTCCAGCCGCCGCGCTCACGCAGCGCCTCGACCAGCTCGGACAGCTGCGGCGTGGTGGCCACGTACCCGATGAACACGCCGCCGGGCAGCAGCGCGCGCTCGACCATGTCGAGGTTCTCCCACGGCGTCAGCATGTCCAGGATGATCCGGTCGAAACCGGTCTCCGCGCAATCGGCGACGTCCCCGACGTGCAGGTGCCAGGCCGGGTGCGGCCCGTTGAAGAACGCCTCGACGTTGCGCCGGGCGATCTGGGCGAAGTCGTCCCGCAGCTCGTACGAGTGCAGTTCCCCGGCAGTGCCGACCGCGCGCAGCAGCGAGCAGCTCAGCGCCCCGGAGCCGGCGCCGGCCTCCAGGACCTTCGCGCCGGGGAAGACGTCGCCCATGGCGACGATCTGCGCCGCGTCCTTGGGGTAGATCACCTGGGCGCCGCGGGGCATGGACAGCACGTAGTCCGACAGCAGCGGACGCAGCGCCAGGAAGGCGGTGCCGCCGCCGGCGGTGCTGACCACACTGCCGTCGGGCAGGCCGATCAGCGCGTCGTGCTGGAGGATGCCCCGGTGGGTGTGGAACGCCTTGCCCGGTTCCAGGGTGACCGTGTGCATCCGTCCCTTGGGGTCGGTCAGCTGCACCCGGTCGCCGGGCCGGAACGGCCCACGGTGCACGGCGGGCAGCTCCGGCTTCTCGGCGGGCGCGTCGGCGCCCGGGGCGGCCGGGGTGGAGTGGGTGACGGTCACGTGTTCATCTTCCGGTGAGGTTCGAGCAGTTGAGCCAGATCCGCGATGTGCAGAATTCCGACGACATCTTCGCCTGCCGTCACCACGTACTGCGCGCCCGGGTGGGCCTGCACGGTCTCCAGCACCTGCTCCCCGTCGGTGGCCACCGGCATGGTCGGCAGGTCGGCGACCGAGCGGGCCACCGCGTCAACGGCCAGCCAGGGCCGACGGGCCTCCGGCACGGCCGCCGCGGCGGCCGGGTCGACCACGGCCACCGGCCGGCCCGCGGAGTCGGTCACCAGCAACGCGGCGGGCCGCTCCGGCGCCGCGGCCCGGTGTTCCGGCGCCGTTTCCGGGCCCCCTTGCGGCGCCGCCGCGGCCCGGCGCTGGGCCTCGGCCAGCGGGGTGCCGGTGGGCACCGCGAACACCGGCCGGGCCAGTCGGGCCAGGTCAATCAGCGGGAGCCGCCGGCCGATGCGGGACAGCCTGATCGCCTGCCCGGCGCCGTGCCAGAGGGTGAGCGCGACGAGCACGGTCAGCGGCAGCGCCACCAGGCTCAGCACGTCGGCCGCGTAGAGCAGCGCCACCAGCAGCGCGGTGCCGACCGCGACGACCCGGCCGGCCCAGCCGGCCACCTCGGTGGCCAGGTGCCGGTCCCGGGTGACCGCCCAGACCGCGGCCCGCAGGGCCCGACCACCGTCCAGCGGCAACCCGGGCAGGATGTTGAACACCGCGACGATGACGTTGCTCGCCGCCAGCTGGAAGGCGAGCTGGTCGGCGACGGTGCCGTCGGGCAGGGCCAGCGTCGCGGCGACCGCGGCCACGCCGAGCACCGCGGAGACCGCCGGCCCGGCCAGCGACACCAGCAGGTCCACCCGGGGTGACGGGGCGTCGCGATCCATCTCGGTGTACCCGCCGAGCAGTTCCAGGGTGATCCCCCGCACACCGATACCGAAGTGGCGGGCGGTCAGGGCGTGGCCGAGTTCGTGGGCCAGCACCGAACCGAGCAGCGAGACGACGAACCCGGCGCCGACCAGGTAGCCACCGACCGGGGACAGCTGCAGCCGCTGGCCGGCCAGTTCGCCGTACAGGACGGTGATCAGCAGGGCGAGCAGCAGGATCGAGGCGTTCAGGTACAGCGGCACCCCGAAGACGCGACCCACCCGCAAGCCGGAACGCCGGCCCGGCCGCGGTCGCCTCCGCTGCTCCATCGACTGCTCCATCGGCCTGATGCTACGCGGCCGGAGATCACCTACCGGTGCGGCGGCGACCCGCCTGTCACACCGGTGCCCTAGTGTTCCGGGGCATGACGGCGGATCCGGTGATCACTGAGCAGGCTCCGACTCCGACGCAGTTGCCGGCGACCGTTAGGGCCTCGCTGTCACCGTCGCGGGCGGCGGATTTCAAGACCTGCCCGCTGCTCTACCGGTTCCGCAGCATCGACCGGCTGCCCGAGCGGCCCACCGTCGAGCAGGCCCGCGGCACGCTGGTGCACGCGGTGCTGGAGCGGCTGTTCGATCTGCCGTCGGGCGGGCGCACCCCGGCCGCGGCCGGCGACCTCGTCGCCCCACAGTGGGACCGCCTGGTCACCGAGCAGCCGGAGCTGACCGGGCTGTTCGAGGGGGACGGTCCGCTCACCTCGGCGGAGTTCCTGCGCTCGGCGGCGGCCCTGCTGGAGGGCTACTTCGCGGTGGAGGATCCGCGCCGGCTGGAGCCCGCCGAGCGGGAAAGCCTGATCTCCGCGGTGGTCGACGACGAGTTGCTGATCCGGGGCTACCTCGACCGGCTCGACGTCGCCCCGGACGGCGCGCTGCGGGTGGTGGATTACAAGACCGGCGGCGCGCCGCGCGAGGCGTTCGAGGCCCGCGCCCTGTTCCAGCTGAAGTTCTACGCGCTGGTGCTGTGGCGCACCCGGGGCGTGGTCCCCCGAGTGCTGCGCCTGCTCTACCTGCGCGACGCCGAGGTGTGCGACTACACCCCCGACGAGGAGGAGTTGACCCGGTTCGAGCGCACGGTGGTGGCGTTGTGGCGGGCGATCGAGCAGGCCACCGCCGCGCGGGACTTCCGCCCCCGGCCGAGCCGGCTGTGCGACTGGTGCAACCACCAGGCGCTGTGCCCGAGCTACGGCGGCACCCCGCCGCCCTTCCCCGAGCAGCCGCCGACGCCGGATCCGCTGCGCGACGCCCGCTCCCGTCCGGCGCCGCCGGGCGCCGACGAGTAGCTCTCCTCCCCAGGGAGGACGACCACGTCACCACGCAAGACGATCTTTCGCCGGCAAGGGCGGCTAGCGTCGTGACGTGAGCACGGATCCGAGGGAATGGCTGCGCCGGCGACCGCTGGCGGGTGACACGCTGCTGGCCGCCGGGCTGGTCCTCGCGGAGGTCGTGCTCACCCTGCTGACCCCGCCGGAGTTCTGGCCCCGGCCGCTGCCCGCGGCGCTGGGCTGGAGCGTGCTGTGCGCGGCACCGGTGGCGCTGCGCCGGGTGGCGCCGTGGCCCGCCGTGCTGGCCGCGCTGGCGAGCCTGGTGCTGCCGATCACGATCGACGTGGCCCCGACCACGCAGAGTCTCACCTTCGTCGTGCTCACCTACACGATGGCCGCGTACCGTCCGGTGCGCCCGGCGCTGGTGGCGGCGGTGGCGCTGTGGCTGCCGGTGGCGGCGGTGAACACCCTGGTGCCGCCCGAGGGTCTGCCGCAGATTAGCTCCGCGTACCTGGTGGCGAACAGCCTCCTGGTCGGGATCGTGTCGTTCTCGGTGGGTCGCACGCTGCACGCCCGGCGGTCCTCCACCGAGGCGTTGCGGGAGCGGGCCCGGACCGCCGAGGCCAACCAGCGGGCCCTGGCCGAGCAGGCGGTCGCCGACGAGCGGCGGCGCATCGCCCGGGAGCTGCACGACGTGGTGGCCCACCACGTCAGCGTGATGGGGGTGCTCGCCACCGGGGTACGCCGGGTGCTGCGTCGTGACCCGGACGCCGCCGACGAGGCGATCGGCACCATCGAGGAGACCAGCCGGGCGACCCTGCGGGAGCTGCGCCGGCTGCTGGACGTGCTGCGTACCGAGGCCGAGCCGGCCGCCGAGCTGGCGCCGCAGCCGGGGATCGCCGGCATCGAGGCGTTGACCGAGCAGGTCCGCGAGGCCGGGCTGCCGGTGACGCTGACGGTGGCGGGCACCCCGGGGGCGCTGGAGGAGGGGGAGGCGCTGACCGTGTACCGGATCGTGCAGGAGGCGTTGACCAACGCGCTCAAGCACGCCGGCGCGGCCACCGCGCAGGTGCGGGTGAGCTTCGCCGCCGACGCCGTCGAGGTCGAGGTCACCGACACCGGCCGGGGGCCGACGCCGGACACCCACCGGATCGGGCACGGCCTGGTCGGGATGCGGGAGCGGGTCGGCCTCTACGGTGGTGTCCTGCGCACCGGGCCGCGTCCCGGCGGCGGCTACCGGGTGTACGCGCGGATCCCGGTCGAGCCCCTGGTCGACGGCGGCAGCAGCCGGTGACGACGGCACCGAACCCGGCGCGCGTCCGGGCGACGGCGCACCCGTGTGCGGCAGCGTGACAGCGAAGGTGGAGAACGACATGACGGATCCGACGGCGCCGACCCGGCCGGTGCGCATCCTGCTCGCCGACGACCAGCCGCTGCTGCGTACCGGCTTCCGGATGGTGCTCGGCGCGGAGCCGGACCTGGACATCGTGGCCGAGGCCGGCGACGGGGTGGAGGCGGTGGAGCTGTCCCGCCGGCTGCTGCCCGACGTGGTGCTGATGGACATCCGGATGCCGCGGATGGACGGGGTGACCGCGACCCGGGCCATCGTCGACGCCCGGCTGCCGGTGCGGGTGCTCATCCTGACCACCTTCGACCTCGACGAGTACGTGGTGGGTGCGCTGCGGGCCGGGGCGAGCGGCTTCCTGGCCAAGGACGTACCGGCCGAGGACCTGGTCACCGCGATCCACACGGTGGCGGGCGGCGACGCGGTGGTGGCGCCGCGGATCCTGCGGCGGCTGCTGGACCGCTTCGCCGACGCGCTGCCCGACCCGGCGGCGTCGCCACCGAAGGGCCTCAGCGCCCTCACCGAACGCGAACGGGAGGTGCTCGTGCAGGTCGCCCGGGGGCTGTCCAACGCGGAGATCGCCCGGACGCTGTCGGTCAGCGAGACCACCATCAAGACCCACGTCGGGCATGTGCTGACCAAGCTCGGGCTGCGCGACCGGGTGCAGGCGGTGGTGCTGGCGTACGAGTCGGGTCTGGTCCGACCCGGCGCGTAACGCGGCCGTTGCATCCGTCACCTACCGTGACGATCAGCGGCGTAAAGTGGTTGACCCTCACGTGGCGGCAACGCTCACGATGATCGTGCACCGGCCCGGCGGCGTGGCCGGCCGGTGCGGAGTCGGGGACAACCCTGACTCCGCGTGGGGGGTACCCGCACCCGGAAATCCGCCTCGGCTCCGCCCGGAGTCGGACGGATCCGCGCCGGGCAGCACAGATGATGGAACTCGTGCCGGACCAGCGGGGGCGGCGCGATTTGACAGCGACGGAGAGGTTTAGACGTGACCGCTACGACAGGCCAGCCGGCCCCGGCCGCAGCCCGGGCGAGCGACGTGTGGAAGGTATACGGCAGCGGTGAGGCGCAGGTCATCGCGCTGCGGGGGGTAAGCGCCGAGTTCGAGCGCGGCCGGTTCACGGCGATCATGGGCCCGTCCGGGTCCGGCAAGTCGACGTTGATGCACTGCCTGGCCGGGCTGGACACGGTGACCCGGGGGACGGTGCACGTCGGCGAGACCACGGTCACCGGGCTCGGCGACGCCGGGCTGACGAAGCTGCGCCGGGACAAGGTCGGCTTCATCTTCCAGCAGTTCAACCTGCTGCCCACCCTGACGGCCAAGGAGAACATCCTGCTGCCGCTGTCGATCGCCGGCCGCAAGGCGGACCCGGCCTGGTACGACGTCGTGATCGACACGGTCGGGCTGCGGGACCGGCTGGACCACCGGCCGGCGCAGCTCTCCGGTGGTCAGCAGCAGCGGGTGGCGTGCGCCCGGGCGCTGGTGGCCCGCCCTGAGGTGATCTTCGCCGACGAGCCGACCGGCAACCTGGACTCGCGCTCCGGCGCGGAAGTGCTCAACTTCCTGCGCAACTCGGTACGCGAGCACGGCCAGACCATCGTCATGGTCACCCACGACCCGACGGCGGCGGCGTACGCCGACCGGGTGGTCTTCCTCGCCGACGGGCAGATCGTCTCGGAGCTGATCGAGCCGACCGCCGACACGGTGCTGGACACGATGAAGAAGCTGGACACTCCCGCCGAGGTGGCCGGCTGATGTTCCGGGCGACTCTGAAGAGCCTGCTGGCCCGCAAGGTCCGGCTGGTGCTGTCCGGCCTGGCCGTGGTGCTCGGCGTCATGTTCGTCTCCGGCGCCTTCGTGCTCACCGACACCCTGGGCCGCTCCTTCGACCAGATCTTCGCCGACGCGTACGCCGAGGTCGACGTCAACGTGGCCGCCAAGCCGAAACTCGCGGTCAACGAGTTCGAGGGCGAGCAGATCCAGACGCCCTTCCCGGCGGCCGCCGTCGAGACCGTGCGGGCGGTACCCGGGGTGGCCGAGGCCACCGGCACGGTGGTCGCCGACGGGGCGCGGCTGATCGGCAGCAACGGCAAGGTGGTCACCTCGTTCGGCCCGCCGCAGTTGGGCGGCAACTGGGTCGGCGAGAGCGACCTGGTGCAGCTGCGCGAGGGCCGGGAGCCACGCGCCGACGACGAGATCGTGATCAACAAGGCGTTGGCGACCGCGGGCAAGGTCGCAGTCGGCGACCGGGTCGGGGTGCTCACCCTGGCGCCGAAGGAAGAGTTCACCATCGTCGGTGTCTTCGGTTACAGCGGCGACCGGGACTCCCTCGGCGGCGTCAACGAGGTCATGTTCACCACCCCGGCGGCCCAGCGGCTGATGCTCGGTGAGCAGGACGTCTTCAACAACATCGTGATCAGGTCCGCGTCGGGTGTCTCCGACGAGTCGCTGCGCGACTCGGTGGCCGCCGCGTTGGGCGACGACTACGTGGTCAAGACCGGCGAGCAACTCTCCGCCGACGCCGCCGCCGGACTGAAGGAAGGACTGGCCTTCTTCAACCGGATCCTGCTCGGCTTCGCCGCCGTGGCGCTGCTGGTCGGCACGTTCCTGATCCTGAACACCTTCTCGATCATCGTGGCCCAACGCACCCGGGAACTGGCCTTGCTGCGGGCCGTCGGCGCCAGCGGCAAGCAGATCATCGGCTCGGTCGTGCTGGAGGCGATCGCCATCGGCCTGGTCGCCTCGGTGCTCGGCCTGGCCGCCGGCTTCGGTGTCGGCGCGCTGCTGGCGTACGCGTTCAGCAACGTCGCCGGTGGGCTGACCCTGGCCACGCTGGGCATGCCCGCAGCGGCGGTGATCGGCGCGTTCGCGGTCGGCCTGGTGATCACCGTGCTGGCGGCGCTGCTGCCGGCGCTGCGCGCCGCGCGGATCCCCCCGATCGCGGCGATGCAGGATGTCGCCACCCCGGACCGGCCGCTGACCAAGGTGACCGTGGCCGGGGCGGTGGTGACCGCCCTCGGCGCCACCCTGCTCTTCCTCGGCCTGGGCGGCCACGCGCGTGGCAACACCCTGGCCACCATCCTCGGCGGCGTGCTGTTCGCCTTCATCGGCGTGGCACTGCTCACGCCGCTGATCAGCCGGCCGGTGGTGGCGGCGCTCGGCGCGGTCTTCTCCGGCTGGACGCCGGGCAAGCTGGGCCGGCTCAACTCCGGACGCAACCCTCGCCGGACGGCCATCACCGCCGCCGCGCTGATGGTCGGCATCGCCCTGGTCACCGGCATCACGGTGATCCTCGACTCGGCCAAGAGCAGCATCAGCGGCCTGGCCCAGGACACCATCAAGGCCGAGCTGGTGATCGCCGGGGCGCAAAGCGGCCCCCGCCCGCCGAGCTTCGACCCGGCGGTGCTGGCCGAGGCGAAGGCGATTCCCGGGGTGCGGATCGCCGACGGCCTCTACGGCGACATGGCCCAGATCGGCGGCGAGCACACCTGGGTGGGCGCCCTGACGGAACCGTCGGCGCTGCGGCAGGTCTACGGGGTCACGGCCACCGCCGGTGACATCGACCAGCTGGCACCGAACCAGATGCTGGTCAGCTCGGACGCGGCCGAGTCGCGCGGCCTGTCGGTCGGCTCGACGCTGGCGGTGCAGCTGGCCCGCGGTGCGGAGCGGACGTACACGATCAGCGGCATCTTCCAGAGCACGGCACTGTTCGGGACGCAGGCGGTGCTGCCAACCGAGGCGGCCCGCGACTTCAGCATCCAGCAGCCGATCCAGGGCTTCATCCAGCTCGAACCCGGCACCCGGGTGGCGGACGTGCAGCCGCGCGTCGAGGCGCTGCTCGCGAACAGCCCAGAGGTCTCGGTGATCGACCTCGACGGGTTCATCGACCAGCAGGCCAGCCAGCTCGACGGCCTGCTCCAGATGATCCAGATCCTGCTGGCGCTGGCCATCGTGATCGCCGTACTCGGCATCGTCAACACCCTGGCCCTGTCGGTGCTGGAGCGGACCCGCGAGCTGGGCCTGCTGCGCGCCATCGGCCTGCGCCGGTCGCAGACCATGGGCATGATCACCGTGGAGGCGGTGGTGATCTCGGTGTTCGGCGCGCTGCTCGGCGTGGCCGTCGGCGCCGGCCTCGGCGCCGCGGTGGTGGAGGCGCTGCGCGACGAGGGGATCAACAAGCTGGTCCTGCCCTGGGGCCAGATGGGCGTCTTCCTCGGCCTGGCCGCGATCATCGGTGTGGTCGCCGCGGTCCTGCCCTCGATCCGCGCCGCCCGGATCAACGTCCTGGGCGCCATCGCCCACGACTGAGATGCAAGGAGGGGCCCCCTGTTAACGCCTGGCGCGTTGTACAGGGGGCCCTTCTTAACGCGCCGGGTCAGCAGCCCGCTTAACGCGCCCGGGTCAGCAGCCCGGCGAGCAGTTCCAGGTCCGCCGCGAGCAGGCTCTCCAGTTGGTGCACGCCGTCTCGGGGCGTCAGCGGCACCTCCGCCGGCACGGCCAGCACCGCCGCCCCGGCGGCGACCGCGCTGGCCACCCCGGTCGCCGAGTCCTCGATCGCCACGCAGCGCTCGATCGGCACGTCGAGCAGCCGCGCGGCCGTCAGGTAGGGCTCCGGGTGGGGCTTGGTCGAGTCGACCTCGTCGCCGCAGACCACCACGTCGAAGCTGTCCCGACCGAGGGTGTCCAGGGCGATCTCGACGAGGGCCCGGCCGCTCGAGGTGACCAGGGCGGTCGGGATCCGCGCCGCGCGGACCGCCGCCAGCAATGCCAGCGCCCCGGGCCGCCACTGCAGGCCGGTGCGGAACAACTCCAGGATCCGGGCGTTGATCCACGCCGCGCTGGCCGCCGGGTCCCGGTGCGGCTGGCCCAGGTCTTCGTGCAGGATGCGCATCGAGTCGGCCATGCCGGTGCCGACGATCGCGCGGCGGGCCGCGACGGAGAGGGTGCCGCCGTACGTCTGCGCGAGTTCCTGCAACGCGACGTCCCACAGCTGCTCGCTGTCGACCAGGGTGCCGTCCATGTCGAAGAGCACGGCGGCGGGGTGGCGGCTGGTCACCGGATCCTCCTCGGGTGCGGGTACCTGGTGGATCCTGTCAGCCCGCCGCCGCGGCGCGCCCGACACAGTGACCTTTCTCAACCCAGATCGCAGGCGGACAGCGACCGCTCGTACCCACGGAAGAACGCCTCGGCCCGCTGCTCCGGCGTGCCGTGCGACCCCTCGGCGAACCACGGCTGGCCCGGGTCGTCGCCGACGGCCAGCAGCCCCTCGTTGAACTCGTCGAGGTCGCCGTCTTCGAGGGTGAGCCGGCCGGCACGCACCGAATCGCCGAGGTACGCCCCGGCCATGCAGTCGGCCTGCAACTCCTGCTGGATCGTGAAGCTGTAGCGAATTCCCAGCCGGGTCTGGATGCCGTGCGCGTACTCGTGGCCGAGCAGGTAGAACACGAACGCGTCGCCGATCTGCCGGAACGCGCCGAACGACCAGTTGATGTCGTACGCGATGAAGTCGCTGACCGTGCAGTAGACCGCGTTGTTGCGGGGCACCTCCTGCCCGCCGCAGGAGACCTCACCGTCACGCTGGTACGGGATGATCCGCCGGATCGGCCGGAACGACTGCCCCGAGGCCTGGAACTGCTCGGCCCAGTACTGCTCGGCGACGTGCTGGGCGTCGGCCAGGTCCTGCCGGAACTCCTCGACCGTGTCGGTGCCGTCGGCCCGGGTCACCTCGGCGCTCGGCGACGTCGCCTCCCGTGGCTCGGTCGGCTGCTCCGGCTCGCTTACCGGCTCCACCATGCACGCGGCCGCCGCCACCAGCGCCACCGCCAGGCCGGCGAGCCTTCCCCGACGCTGCCCTCGCCCACCTTCCGCCACCGCGTCCCTCCCGTCTCGGCGATGCCGGATCAAGTACCCCGACGGTACGACCGGCACGCCCGTCGCCGTCTGTTACGCCTTCCCGGCCCGCCCGGTTCAGTCGGCGCGCCCCCGGCCACCAAAGGGGGCGCACCGCGCTCTTGGTCACGGGCTGGCGGCGAGGAAGACGAAGGCGGCGAGCAGGACGAGGTGTACGCCGCCCTGCAACAGGGTGGCCCGGCCCGGCACGACGGTGAGCACGCCGGTGATGACGGTCAGCGCGAGCAGGGTGACCTGGGTGCCGCCGAGGCCGAGCAGCAGCGGTCCCTCCAGCCAGATGGAGGCGATCGCGATGGCCGGGATGGTGAGGCCGATGCTGGCCATGGCGGAGCCGAGGGCCAGGTTGAGGCTGATCTGCACCCGGTCGCGGCGGGCGGCGCGGGCCGCGGCGAGGGTTTCGGGGAGGAGGACGAGCAGGGCGATGATCACGCCGACGAAGGCCGGCGGCAGGTTCACCGCGGCGACGCCGGACTCGATGGCCGGGGAGACCGACTTGGCGTCGCCGACGACGGCGACCAGGGCCACGAGGAGCAGACCGAGGCTGATCAGCGCGCGTCGGGTGGTGGGTGGGTCCGCGTGCACCTCCTCCGGGAGGATCTCGCCCTTGCGGTTGACGGGGAGGAAATAGTCGCGGTGGCGTCCGGTCTGGACCATGACGAACAGGAGGTACAGGGCCAGTGAGACGACCGCGGCGAAGGTGAGTTGGGCGGGGCTGAACTCCGGGCCGGCCCGGCCGATGGTGAAGGTCGGCACCACCAGGCTCAGGGTGGCGAGGGTGGCCACGGTGGCCAGGGCGCCGCCGGTGCCTTCGGGGTTGAACACGGCCAGGCGTCGGCGTAGCGCGCCGATGAGCAGGGACAGGCCGAGGATGCCGTTGCAGGTGATCATGACGGCGGCGAAGACGGTGTCCCGGGCCAGCGACTGGGTCTTCTGCCCGCCGCTGATCATCAGGGTGACGATCAGGGCGACCTCGATGACGGTGACCGCCACCGCGAGGACAAGTGACCCGTACGGCTCGCCGACCTTGTGCGCGACCACCTCGGCATGGTGGACGGCGGCGAGCACCGCACCGGCCAGGAACGCGGCGACCACGACCACCATGACGCCGCTGAGCTTCCGGTTCCAGGTCAGCGCCAACACCACGAGCGCCGCGATCGGCACGGAGACAGTCCAGGTGGTCATGGAGCGGCGCAACGCGAGCATGGCCTCCATCCTCGGCCAGCAGACATGATCATGAGCGGCGAACCCGCTCAGGAGTCCCCCATCGGCGCTGCGTTCCCCAGGCAGTGATCACGCTGCTCGCGCCGCGCGAAGGCGGGAAAGTCAGCGCGGCTGTGCGGTGGGCCCGGTGCCGCTGTCGAGGTACTCGGCGAGTCGGGCGGCGCCGGTGAGCATGGCTCTGCCGCGCCCGGTGAGCCGTTCGCGCCACTGGCCCAGCGACGCGGCGAGTGGTTCGGTGCCGCCGGCGTCGCGTACCCGGTGCAGCACGCCGGCGATGTGATCGAGCCGGTACCCGCCGCGGCGCAGCAGGTGAGCGAGTTCGGCGTCGCGGACGTCGTCCGGTGAGTAGACGCGGTAGCGGGTCGCGGGATCGCGAGCCGGCCTCAGGATCCCGGCCCGCTCCCACTTGCGCAGGGTCGCGGGTCGTACGCCGAGCCGATGCGCCAGCGCGCTGATCGGCACGGCGTTTCGGCTCTGGGGCTCCCGCCCGGTTCCGGTGAGGATCGCGACGGCCGCCTCGACCGCGTCCAGGGTCTCGCGGTCGCGCTGCAACAGGGCATGGCTGTGGTCGATGACGCGTAACGCCGTGTCGATCTCACCCCGGTTGACGGCGCGCATGATCTCGCCACCGGCCGCGTAGCCGTGGCCGGGGATCAGTGCGAGGTAGGCGCTCAGGGCCTTGGCGTGCACCTCCGTGAACCGGCGGTAGCCGGTCGGGCTGCGTTCGGCCGGCGGCAGGACGCCGTCGCGCTCGTAGTTGCGCACGGCCTGCACCGACAGGCCGTGCACCCGTGCGAGGTCGACTGGTCGGCGTACCCCGGGTTTTGAGGGTTTCACAGCTTCTATAGCGTCCGATCGCTCGGAAGTCTCAACGGGCAGTTCAACGATACGGTCGATGGAGTGACGTCCTTCCTCGACCTGCTCGCCGTACCGCCAACCCTGCTCGCGCTCGGCGAGCCAACGCATGGCGAATCCGCCTTCCTACAGATCCGCAACGAGATCTTCATGTCGCTGACCGAGCGTGGCTACCGGTCGATCGCGCTGGAGAGCGACCGGGCCGCCGGGCTGATCGCCGACGGGTTCGTCCAGGGCTCTGCCGCCGTAACGCTCGACCGCGCGCTCGCGGAGGGGTTCAGCCACGGGTTCGGCACCGCACCGGCCAACCGTGATTTGCTGCTCCGGATGCGCGACTGGAACGCCGGGCGGCCGGCGGCCGAGCGCCTGACGTTCCACGGCTTCGATGCCCCGCTGGAGATCGACAGCGTCCCGAGCCCACGCCGCTACCTCGTCCAGGTCTGCGATTTCCTCGGCGCCGACCGGTCAGCGGAGATCGACGACCTGGTCGGTGACGAGTCCCGGTGGAGCGAAACGGCCGCGATCTGGGAGCCGGGCAGATCGATCGGGCGGACCGCCGACGCCCAGCGCCTGCGGGTGATCGCCGACGACCTGCTGACCGAGCTGTACCTACAGGCGCCTCGGCGACCCGACGGCTGGCAGGCGGCGTTCGTGCAGGCAACGGCGGCGGTCGCGGTGCTGCGCTACCACGCGGCGGCCGCCGCACCCCTGGCGCAGGAGGAACGCATCGCCCGCCTGGTCGCGGCCCGGGACGCGCTGATGGCCGAGAACCTGCTCGCGATCCGCGCGGCCGAGGCGCACCGCGGGCCGACGCTGGTCTTCGCGCACAACCAGCACCTGCGACGCGATTCGAGCACGATGACGATGGCCGGGACGGAGCTGTCGTGGTTCAGCGCCGGCGCGATCGTCGGATCGCTGCTCAGCGACCGATACGCGGTGATCGCCGGCAGCCTCGGCGCAAGCCCCGCGCTCGGCATCGACGCGCCCGGCCCTTCGACGTACGAAGGGAAACTCCAGCAGGAGTCCCCGCTTCCCCGGTACGTCCGGGCGTCCGCAGTCGAACATGCCGAGCAGAGGACGCACGACTACCGCTACTTCCCGCTGGATCAGGCCACCATCGAGCACGCGGATGTGGTGCTGCACATCCCGACCGGCACTGGCCCGGCCATGCTCGCCGGCCGGATCCTCGCGCTGCCCGGCGTCGAGCAGCTCGTGGCGAGCGAGGAGAACGGATCACCGGAGGGCTCCTGGGGCGACCGCTTCTTCTTCGTCGGCCCGGACCGCCGCCAGCCCTTCGCCACGATCGTCGAACACGACGTGCCCGGCTTCGACGAAGCCTCCCAACTCGACCGCCCCGGCGTCTTCCGCCTCAACCTCGACCTGGGCCGAGCCGAGTTCGAGCGGCTGTTCGGCTTCCCGCCCAAGGACTTCGAGCAGCACCGGCACACCTTCGACTTCGCCAGCCTCGACACCGTCGTGCCGCACCCGGCCTACGCGCTCCACGGCTTCGGCAGCATCGTCATGCCCGGCCCACATCTGCTGCCCGAGATCGACCGGCTACTCACGATCGCCCACGCCCGAGCAGCCGCCCGCCACGATCGCGCCGCACGCCGCCACTAGACCGGACGCCCCGCTCGGTAGCTCACCGCGCCGTACGCCTCTGACGGGAAGCCCTCGGCGTCACTAGGATCGGCACGGCACGGGCGGATCCCCGCCCCAGGGGAGAACGAGGAGGCCTCATGGTCGCCGCGCCGCCGGTCGGCCCATGACCAACTCGGCCGCCCACCGGTGGGCAGGGGTACCCCGTCGGGTACGCGTCCTGGTCGTCGCCGTCGTCGTCGTGTTCGCCTACGGCGGGATCGTGCACCTGGGCGACCTGCTCGGCGTCCGGCCCGGCGGGCCGGACGCGTCGACCCCCACCTGGCTGCTGTTCTACTTCACGTCGCTGACCGTGCTGGACCCGCTCGCGGCGCTGCTGCTGGCGCTACGCCGGGTCGAGGGTTTGCTGCTCGGCTGCGCCATCCTCGTCACCGATGCGGCGGCCAACGGATACGCCAACTACGTGCTGGATCCCTCGCCCGGCATCACGCCGGGCCGGATCGGGCAGTCAGTGATCACGCTGCTCGCGGTCGCGCTGATCGTGGCGACGCCGCGGATCGCACCCTGGCTGCACGGCCCCCGACGCATCCGCACCCTGGTCCCGGACGAGCCCGGACGCCACTCGTGAGCGCCACCACCACCCCACTGGACCGTCACTCCAGCTCCCGTTAGCTCCGCCGAGGCGACGGCCCTGCTCCGGGACTACATCATCGAGGTCTCCGACCGCTACTTCCAGCTGCATCTCGACCGTACGTCCAGATCGAACGTCGGTGGGCCTGCGAGAGGCGCGGTCACTCACCTACGATCTGCGTGATGGCGACCCGTGGGGAAGGACAAGCCGCCGGTACGCCAGCCGTCGCCGATTCCGCCGGCACCGTCCCCCGCGAAGTTCCGGAGATCGTCCGGCGCGAGGTTCCGGAGATCGTCCGGCGACGCCTGTCACCGTTCGAGGCGAGCGGCGGCGTCTGCTCCTGGTTGGCCACCGCGGTGGTCGTCGCCATCGCCGGCGTGTTGCGGCTGGCCAATCTGGGCAGTCCACCCGGCAAGATCTTCGACGAGCGTTACTACGCCACCGAGGCGCACCACCTCCTACAGCGCGGCTTCGAGTGGGACGAGAAGAACAACACCGCCGCGTACGTCGTCCACCCGCCGCTGGGCAAGTGGATGATCGGGCTCGGCGAGCTGGTCTTCGGCTACAACGAGATCGGCTGGCGCATCTCCGCCGCGGTCGTCGGCACCCTGTCGGTGCTGATCCTGGTACGCGTGGCACGGCGGATGTTCCGGTCCACCGTGCTGGGCTGCGCGGCAGGGCTGCTGATGGCGCTGGACGGCATGCACCTGGTGATGTCCCGGGTAGCGCTGCTCGACATCTTCCTGATGTTCTTCATCCTCGCCGCGTTCGGCACCCTGCTGCTCGACCGCGACGCCCGCCGGCGACACTGGCTGCGGGCGCTCGAAGCCGGCCTCGACCCCACCGCGCCGGGACCGGCCGGCCGCCCGCCGTTCTCGGTGCCCTGGTGGCGCCTGGCCACCTTCGTACTGCTCGGCTGCGCGTGCGCGGTCAAGTGGAGCGGCGTCTGGTACGTGCTCGTCTTCACGATGCTGATGCTCTACTGGGAGATCCAGGCACGCCGCTCCGCCGGCGTACCGAGACCGTGGCGGGACGGTCTGTTCGGTCAGCTCGGCTGGTTGGCCCTCGGTGGCGTGCTCTTCCTCGTGGTCTACCTGGCAAGCTGGTCGGGGTGGCTGTTCACCGACGGCGGATACCTGCGGCACTGGCTGCGCGACACCGGCCGCACCGAGTTGCCGATCGTGGGCGCGCTGCAGAACCTCTGGCACTATCACGTGGAGGCGCTGGGGTTCCACACCACGCTGGCGAAGGCGCATCCGTACCAGTCCTGGCCGTGGCAGTGGCTGCTGCTCGGCCGGCCAGTCGCCTTCGACTGGTGGTGCGACGGGACCTGCGGCGGGTCAACCGCCGTCCGAGAGGTGCTGCTCCTCGGGACACCCGTACTCTGGTGGTCCTTCATCCCGGCGCTGGCCGCGTTGACCTGGTTCGGGATCGCGAGGCGGGACTGGCGGGCCGTCCCGATCTGGGCCGGCGTTCTCGCCGGTCTGCTGCCCTGGTTCTACTTCGCCGCCGCCGACGAGCGGACGATGTTCTACTTCTACACCCTCCCCGCGGAGCCGTTCCTGGTTCTCGCCGTCGTCTACGTCCTCGGCGCGATCATGACCCCGGCTCCTACGTTCCCGTCGACCACCACCGGCAGCACACTGTCCGATCACGACCGACGCCTGATCGGTGCCGTCGTCGCCGGCGCGTACGTGTTGCTGGTCGCGGCCTGCTTCGCGTACTTCTATCCGCTCTACGTCGGCAAGCCGCTGCCGTACACCGAATGGGCCGCCCGGATGTGGCTGGGTAGCCGCTGGATCTGAGTCCCGATCTCACCTCGCTGCCCAGTTACGGCCACAGCCCGGCCAAGTCCGCCACTCGGGTCGCAAGTGGCCCTGGCCTCAGGGGCGCCTATGGCCATTCAGGATCCGCTCGTCTGATATTTGCGGAGCGCGGCCTCGGCAAGCTGGGTGAGGTATTTGTCGCCGCCGGAATTGTTGCCCTGCTCCTGTACGACCACCAGAGTGGTTCCGATCCGGACGAGGATGCTGTCGCATGTCAGCGCGTCAGAACCGGACGTCGAGCTGCAGCTGACGTGAATACTGTCATCGCCCAGCCGTGGCCCTGGTGCTATTGCGAAGTGGTAGGTGCCGCCGACGCCCAGGCCGGACGAGGTGACGGTGGGGCAACGGCCGATGAAGGTCCGCAGGTCGGTCATTGCTCGTCGTGCGCCGTCGTCGGCATAGGTCCTGAGGACTTCGCTTCCCACCCAGAGGCCATCGGAATCCGCGTCGAAGCTGAGGGTCGCTGCCGCCATCGCCGACGGAGTCCCGGTTAACCGCCTGGCCGACAGCAGCGGGATCATGCTGTCCGAACAGGAATCGTCGACGCCTGGGCGTTGATCTCCAGCATCCGGCGCCATGACTGTCGCGATCTCCACAGCGAATCCGGGCGGCACTGAGTCCGTGGCCAACAAGCGTGCGGACAGTGTCGCGGAGTAGCCGGATCCGCCGGTCGCCGGAACTGCTGGGGAAGCTGGCGGCGTGGCCGTGGCCGAGCCCGCTGCCTGCGCCGTGGAGGTGATCGTGTCGCCCGCTGATCGATCCGTTGTATGAACCGTTGGAGAACCGCACGCGGTCACCATGCAGACGGCTACCACCGCGACTAACCTACGCAGCACCATCCTGAGCACCGGACAGACTCCACCTCTCGCGCGAGACGCGTCAGGCTACCAGCGCGCATGACTTCAACGGAGACACTCCGACGGCGTCCCCACGGCCCACCGGAACCGGCTACCGGAAGCGTGGGCTGAAAGCGTCTCGCCAAAGCATGGCGCCGAGATCGGCTTGGGGCACTTTCCACTCGAAATACGCCATATAGCGCACTGGCGACAAGCAGATGAGGCCCAGGACGATGACCGATGGCCAGATCAGCCATAGGCGTTCGAAATCGATAAAGCCAACGGGCGAGCTCACCAACGCTGATCTCAAGTACCACACCGCGAGGCGATAGGGCCGTGTCGATCGGCGTGCTCAGTTGCGACACTGTGGACACCCGGCTCCGGCTCAGACACGGCAGCAGGATAGCGGCTGGGCAACCCCCTCGACGGTCCCCGAATGTGTGCACGCCCAGCTTGCGCAGGTCAGAGCACTTGCCCGATTACTTGGCGTTGAAGTAGCTGGCCTCGGGGTGGTGGACGACGATGGCGTCGGTGGCCTGCTCGGGCACGAGCTGGAACTCCTCGGACAGCTGCACGCCGATCCGCTCGGCGCCGAGCAGCTCCACGATCTTCGCCCGGTCCTCCAGGTCGGGGCAGGCCGGGTAGCCGAACGCGTACCGGCAGCCCCGGTAGTCGGTGCGGAGCAGGCCGGCCAGGTCGGTCGGGTCGTCGTCGGCGACGGTGCGGCCGTCGGGCAGGGTCAGCTCGGAGCGGACCCGCTGGTGCCAGTACTCGGCGAGGGCCTCGGTCAGCTGCACGGACAGGCCGTGCACCTCCAGGTAGTCGCGGTACTCGTTGCGGGCGAACAGCTTGGCCGCGTACTCACTGACCGGCTGGCCGACGGTGACCAGCTGCAACGCGACCACGTCGAGTTCCTCGCCGCGCGGACGGAAGAAGTCGGCCAGGCACAGCCGCCGCTCCTGCCGCTGCCGGGGGAAGGAGAACCGGGCCCGCTCGGCGTGGCCGTTCTCGTCCAGCACCACCAGGTCGTTGCCCTCGGAGTAGGCCGGGAAGTAGCCGTACACCACGGCGGCTTCCAGCACCTGGTCGGCGATCAGCCGGTCCAGCCAGTAGCGCAGCCGGGGCCGGCCCTCAGTCTCCACCAGTTCCTCGTACGACGGGCCCTTGCCGCCGCGTGCGCCGCGCAGCCCCCACTGGCCCATGAAGGTGGCCCGCTCGTCCAGCAGCGCCGCGTAGTCGGCCAGCGGCACACCCTTGACCACCCGGGTGCCGTGGAACGGCGCGACCGGCACCAGCACGTCGGTGGCCACGTCTGAGCGCACCGAGGTGTCGTCCAGCTCCGGGAGGGACTCGGCGACCACGGCGCGCTGCCGTTCGCGGCGAGCCCGCCGGGCCGCCAGGGCCGCCTCCCGCTCGGCGTCGATCACCGGGGCGCCGCCGCGCTTGGCGGTCATCACCCGGTCCATCAGGGACAGCCCCTCGAAGGCGTCCCGCGCGTAGTGCACCTGGCCGGGGAACATCGACCGCAGGTCGTCCTCGACGTACGCCCGGGTCAGCGCCGCGCCGCCGAGCAGCACCGGCCAGCGCTCCGCGACTCCGCGCGACGCCATTTCGGCGAGGTTCTCCTTCATGATGACCGTGCTCTTGACCAGCAGCCCGGACATGCCGATGGCGTCGGCCCGGTGCTGCTCGGCGGCGTCCAGGATGGCGGAGATCGGCTGCTTGATGCCGATGTTCACCACCTCGTAGCCGTTGTTGGACAGGATGATGTCGACCAGGTTCTTGCCGATGTCGTGCACGTCGCCCTTGACCGTGGCGAGCACGATGCGGCCCTTGCCGCCGTCGTCGGCCTTCTCCATGTGCGGTTCGAGGTGCGCCACCGCGGTCTTCATCACCTCGGCGGACTGGAGCACGAACGGCAGCTGCATCTGCCCGGAGCCGAACAGCTCGCCGACGACCTTCATGCCGTCCAGCAGGATGTCGTTGATGATGACCAGCGGCGCGGTGCCGGCGGCCATCGCCGCGTCCAGGTCGGCTTCCAGGCCGTTGCGCTCGCCGTCGATGATCCGCCGCTTGAGCCGCTCGTTGAGTGGCAGCGCCGCCAACTCCTCGGCGCGGGTGGCGCGCGCCGAGGCGGCGTCGACGCCCTCGAAGATCTCGATGTACCGCTGTACCGGGTCGTAGCCCTCGCGGCGGCGGTCGTAGACCAGGTCGAGGGCGATCTCACGCTGCTCGTCGGGGATCTTCGACATCGGCAGGATCTTGCTGGCGTGCACGATCGCCGAGGTGAGCCCGGCCTGTACGCACTCGTGCAGGAAGACCGAGTTGAGCACCTGCCGGGCCGCCGGGTTGAGCCCGAAGGAGACGTTCGAGATGCCCAGGGTGAAGTTCACCCCCGGCCAGCGGCGGGCGATCTCCCGGATCGCCTCGATGGTCTCGATGCCGTCGCGGCGGGTCTCCTCCTGGCCGGTGGCGATCGGGAAGGTCAGCGCGTCGATGAGGATGTCGGCGCGGCGCAGCCCCCACCGGCCGGTGAGGTCTTCGATCAGCCGCCCGGCGACGCGTACCTTCCATTCCGCCGTACGCGCCTGGCCCTCCTCGTCGATGAGCAGCGCGACCACGGCGGCGCCGTGCTCGGCGACCACCGGCATCACCTTGGCGTACCGGGACTCCGGGCCGTCGCCGTCCTCGAAGTTCACCGAGTTGACCACGCACCGGCCGCCGAGCATCTCCAGCCCAGCCTCGATCACCGCCGGCTCGGTCGAGTCGAGCATGATCGGCAGGGTGGAGGCGGTGGCGAACCGCCCGGCCAGCTCGCGCATGTCGGTGGTGCCGTCCCGGCCGACGTAGTCGACGCAGAGATCCAGCAGGTGCGAGCCGTCGCGGGCCTGACCCCGGGCGATCTCCACGCAGGACTGCCAGTCGGCGGCGAGCATCGCCTCCCGGAACGCCTTGGAGCCGTTGGCGTTGGTCCGCTCCCCCACCATCAGCACGCTGGCGTCCTGGGCGAACGGCACGTGGTGGTAGATCGAGGAGACACCCGGGTCGGTACGGGGCTCACGGGTCACCGGCCGGACGTCGCGCAGCCGCTCGGCGAGCACCCGGATGTGCTCGGGGGTGGTGCCGCAACAGCCGCCGACCAGCGCGACACCGTAGTCGAGGACGAACCGTTCCAGGGCGTCGGCCAGCTCCACCGGGCTCAGCGGGAAGTACGCCCCGTCCGGGGTGAGCACGGGCAGCCCGGCGTTGGGCATCACCGACACCGGGATGCGGGAGTGCTGGGACAGGTAGCGCAGGTGCTCGCCCATCTCGGCCGGGCCGGTCGAGCAGTTGAGACCGATCAGGTCGACGCCGAGCGGCTCGATCGCGGTCAGCGCCGCACCGATCTCGCTGCCCAGCAGCATGGTGCCGGTGGTCTCGACCGCCACGTGGACGATGATCGGCAGCTGACGCCCGGCCTCGGCCATCGCCCGCTTCGACCCGATCACCGCGGCCTTGACCTGGAGCAGGTCCTGGCAGGTCTCGATGATCAACGCGTCCGCGCCACCGGCGATCAGACCTCCGGCGTTCTGCTGGGACGTGTCCCGCAGGCTGGCGTAGTCGGCGTGGCCGAGGGTCGGCAGCTTCGTGCCGGGGCCGATCGAGCCGAGCACCCAGCGGGGCCGCTCCGGCGTCTCGTACGCGTCGGCGGCCTCCCGGGCCAGCCGCGCCCCCACCTCGGACAGTTCCCAGATCCGGTCGGCGATGCCGTACTCGGCGAGGTTCGGCAGGTTGGCGCCGAAGGTGTTCGTCTCCACGCAGTCGGCGCCGGCGGCGAGGTACGCCTCGTGCACCCCGCGTACGACGTCCGGCCGGGTGACGTTGAGAATCTCGTTGCACCCCTCCAGACCGTCGAAGTCGTCGATGGTCAGGTCCGCGGCCTGCAGCATCGTCCCCATCGCCCCGTCGGTGACGAGGATCCGGTCTGCCAGCGCATCGAGCAACGAAGTCCGCACGATCTCAGATTAGTGCGGTACGGCGGGCCCGCATCCCCGCGCGCCGCCCCTTCCCACATTGTGTCGCCCGGATCACGCTGACCGCTTTCATCTGTTATGCCGGGTGTCTGGCGTTGCCGCACGTCGGTGACCGGCCGAGAAGCCGTCACCGGTACCGGCCCGAACCGGCGCGGCCGACGGGCCCTGTCCGGACGGGGCACGTAGGCTGGCTGATGTGAGGGACTACAGCGACACCACCATGCACGGCGGGCGGAGGACCGGGGCCGACCCCGGGGTCGCCGGTGACGAGCAGGGTGAGGTGACGGCGTGACCGAGTTCGACGGGCTGCCGGTGCTGCGGTCCCCGGTCGCCATCGCCGCCTTCGAGGGCTGGAACGACGCCGCCGACGCCTCGACCGCCGCCGTCGAGCATCTGGAGCAGGTGTGGCAGGCCCGGCCGATCACCGAGCTGGACCCGGAGGACTTCTACGACTTCCAGGTCAGCCGGCCCACCATCGCCATGTCCGACGGCGCCACCCGACGGGTCGAGTGGCCGACTACCCGGTTCACCGTGGCCAGCCCGGCCGGCACCGACCGGGACGTGGTGCTGATCCGCGGCATCGAGCCGAGCATGCGCTGGCGCACCTTCTGTGAACAGGTGCTGGAGATCTGCCACAGCCTGGAGGTCGAGCGGGTGGTGCTGCTCGGCGCGCTGCTCGCCGACGTGCCGTACACCCGGCCGCTGCCGATCAGCGGCAGCGCCTCCGACGCCGACGCGGCCAAGCGCTACCAGCTCACCCCCACCCGCTACGACGGGCCGACCGGCATCGTCGGCGTACTGCACGACGCCTGCACCCGCGCCGAGGTCGACGCCGTCTCGTTCTGGGTGCACGTGCCGCACTACGCCAACAACCCGCCCTGCCCGAAGGCGACCCTCGCCCTGCTGCACCGGGTCGAGGAGGTGGTCGACCTGCCGGTGCCGATGGCCGACCTGGCCGAGGAGGCGGCCGAGTGGGAGCAGCGGGTACGCAGCGCCGCCGAGCAGGACGCCGAACTCGGCGAGTACGTACGGGAGCTGGAGGAGCGCGTCGGTGACGCGGGCATCACCCCGTTGACCGGGGACGAGATCGCTCAGGAGTTCGAGAAGTACCTGCGCCGCCGCGGCGGCTCCGCCGGCCCCCAGTCGC
>NZ_POTY01000095.1 GCF_003236315.1 Micromonospora craterilacus | reverse complement strand
GAACCGCTCCACCGCGGTGCCGGCGCTTCCTCCGCCGCCGGGTCGGGCAGTACCCGGGTGCCCTGCGGGCCGACCTCGGCGGCCGGGGCGGGGCGCTGCTCGGCCTTCGCAGTGGTGCCGGCGTCGTCACCCTCCCCGGCGTCGGCCTGCCGGGTGGCCTGGTCGGCCGCCTCGCGCGGTTCGGTGGGTGTCTCGTGGGTGCCGTCGAGGCCCGCCCGGGGTCCGCCGGTCGGTGGTACGGGGCTGGAGGGCTGCTCCTGGGTGACCGCCGGCTCCCCTTCCCGAGGTGAATCGGAAAGGTTTCCGTCGACCGGCCGGTCTGCTCCCGGCTGCGGCTCCGGCATCGCGGCAATCTCCTCTCGCGCCGACCCGAGGTTAGTACCGGTGTGCCACCGTGACCGAATCCGGCTCCTGCCCCGGCCCGTGCGGCGAGGCGTACCGGGCCCGTGCGGCCGAGCGCCGGGTGGTGGAGCAGGGGCCGCTAGTTGACAAGCGGGTCGGGCAGGTGTGGCGTGTTGGTCGGTGGGCGGGCGCGTACCCTTGGGCATCATGAGCGTCCCGTCCACCACACCGCGTCCCGTCGCGGCCAACTCCGTGTGGCCCCAACTGGAGTCGCTGCTGCCCCAGGTGACCAAGCCCATCCAGTACGTCGGTGGTGAGCTGGGCGCGGTGGTCAAGGACTGGGACGCGGCGACCGTGCGCTGGGCGCTGATGTACCCCGACGCGTACGAGGTCGGTCTGCCCAACCAGGGCGTGCAGATCCTCTACGAGGTGCTCAACGAGCTGCCCGACGTGCTCGCCGAGCGGACGTACGCGGTCTGGCCGGACCTGGAGAAGCTGATGCGCGCCCACGGCGTGCCCCAGTTCACCGTCGACGCCCACCGGCCGGTCCGCGACTTCGATCTCTTCGGGGTGTCGTTCGCCACCGAGCTGGGCTACACCAACCTGCTCACCGCGATCGACCTGGCCGGCGTACCGCTGCTCGCGGCCGACCGCACCGATGCCGATCCGGTGATCGTGGCCGGCGGGCACGCCGCGTTCAACCCCGAGCCCATCGCCGACTTCGTCGACGCCGCCGTGCTCGGCGACGGCGAGGAGGCGGTGCTGGAGATCACCGCGATCGTCCGGGAGTGGAAGGCCGAGGGCTGCCCGGGCGGCCGGGACGAGCTGCTGCTGCGGCTGGCCCGGACGGAGAGCGTCTACGTGCCGCGCTTCTACGACGTGGACTACCTGCCCGACGGCCGGATCCAACGGGTCGTGCCGAACCGGGCGGACGTGCCGTTCCGGGTGCACAAGCGCACGACGATGGACCTGGACGCCTGGCCGTACCCGAAGAAGCCGCTCGTCCCGTTGGCCGAGACGGTGCACGAGCGGTACGCGGTGGAGATCTTCCGGGGTTGCACCCGGGGTTGCCGGTTCTGCCAGGCGGGCATGATCACCCGTCCGGTGCGCGAGCGGTCGATCACCACCGTGGGGCAGATGGTGCAGCAGGGGCTGGAGTTCTCCGGCTTCCACGAGGTGGGCCTGCTGTCGCTGTCGTCGGCCGACCACTCCGAGATCGGCGACATGTGCTCCGGCCTCGCCGAGCAGTACCAGGGCACCAATGTCTCGCTCTCGCTGCCGTCCACCCGGGTTGACGCGTTCAACATCGACCTGGCCCAGGAGCTGTCCCGCAATGGCCGGCGGACCGGTCTGACCTTCGCCCCGGAGGGCGGGTCGGAGCGGATCCGCAAGGTGATCAACAAGATGGTGTCGAAGGACGACCTCATCCGCACCGTGGTCACCGCGTACACCAACGGCTGGCGGCAGGTGAAGCTCTACTTCATGTGCGGCCTGCCCACGGAGACGGACGAGGACGTCCTGGAAATCGCCGCCATGGCGCACGAGGTGATCAAGGCCGGCCGTGCCGCCACCGGCTCCAAGGACATCCGCTGCACCGTCTCCATCGGCGGGTTCGTGCCGAAGCCGCACACCCCGTTCCAGTGGGCGTCGATGGAACGTCCGGAGGTCATCGACCACCGGCTCAAGCTGCTCAAGCAGGCGATCAACGCCGACCGCTCGCTGGGCCGGGCGATCGGCTACCGCTACCACGACGGCGAGCCGTCGCTGATCGAGGGCCTGCTGTCCCGCGGTGACCGCCGGGTCGGCGCGGTGATCCGCCGGGTCTGGGAGAACGGCGGCCGGTTCGACGGCTGGAGCGAGCACTTCTCGTACCAGCGCTGGGTGGACGCCGCCACCGAGGTGCTGCCCGCCTTCGGGGTGGATCTCGACTGGTACACCACCCGGGAGCGCGAGGAGCTGGAGGTCCTGCCCTGGGACCACCTCGACTCCGGCCTCGACAAGGACTGGCTCTGGCAGGACTGGCAGGACTCGCTCAGCGAGTACGAGCAGGACGACTGCCGGTGGACGCCCTGCTTCGACTGCGGCGTCTGCCCGGCCATGGACACCGAGATCCAGATCGGCCCGACCGGCCGCAAGCTGCTCCCGCTGACCCCGGTCAACGGTCTGAAGCTGCCCGCCGGCGCCCAGCAGTGACCCCGGCGCCCCGGGAGGGGTCCGACACCGAGGAGCAGGACGATCAGTAGGAAACCACAGCCCGAGGGCGGCCAGGCACCGGTCGTCCAGCGCGTCCGGATCCGGTACGCCAAGCGTGGCCCGCTGCGGTTCACCTCGCACCGGGACTTCGCCCGGGCGTTCGAGCGGGCGTTGCGCCGCGCCGGCGTACCGGTGGCCTTCTCCCAGGGTTTCACCCCGCACCCCAAGATTTCGTACGCCAGCGCGGCGCCGACCGGGGTGGCGAGCGAGGCGGAGTACCTGGAGGTCGGCCTGCGGGAGCCGGTCGACCCGGCCGCGCTGCGTGCGGCGCTGGACGCCGCGCTCTCGCCCGGCCTCGACGTGCTCGACGTCGTGGTGGCCAGCGGCGGCGGCCTGGCCGACCGGATCGAGGCGTCCCACTGGCGGATCGAGCTGCCGGAGGTGGATCCCGCCGTGCTGGCGGCGGCGGTGGCCACCTTCACCGCCGCTGACGAGGTCATGGTCGAGCGGATGACCAAGCAGGGGCGGCGGACCTTCGACGCGCGGGGCGCCGTCATTACCATCGATGTAAGCGGCCCGCCGGTGACGCCTTCCGTGGCCCCGGCCGTACCGTGTGCGATACTCGAACTGGTCGTGCGGCAGGTCACCCCGTCCGTACGGCCCGATGACGTCCTTTCCGGCCTCCGCGTGGTGGCCGGCCTGGAGCCGCCGGTAGCCCCGAAGGTGATCCGGCTGGCTCAGGGCACGCTGACCGCGCAGGGTGCGATCGTGGATCCGCTGGACGCGGACCGCGACGGGGCAACCATCGGCGGGCGCTGACCGACGGTCGGCACCCAGGCAGGCAGACTTCGCCGGTCGCGCACGCCGTGCGCCCGGGGAAACACCTTTGCGGCAACCCTGCGTGGCAGCGCTCACCCGCGCCCGGGGAAGCCAGAACTGGAGAACGTCCATGCTCGAGAACGAGCCCGAGGGCGGCGAACGGACCGGCGCAAACCCGGCCGAGACCGCCAAGAACAGCACCGCCACCACGGCGAGTGAGACAACCGGTGCCGGGGCACCGCAGGACGCGACCGGCCCCGTGCCGGACGCCGTCGCGCCCGAGCAGGCCGACGGCACCGTGAGCGGTGCCGCCGACCTGGGCGGCGCGTCGGCCGCCGAGGCACCGCCCAAGCGGCGTGCCTCCCGGCGCCGGGCCACCCCGGTCAGCCAGCCGGAGCAGACCGACGCCCCGGTGGAGGCGTCCAGCGCCCCGGCCGTGGGCAGCGGGGAAGCGCCGCAGGCCGAGATCTTTGCCCCGGTCTCCGGCGACCTCGACGCCGCGCCGAAGACCACCCGCCGGCGTCGCAAGGCCACCACTGCTCAGAAGGCGGTCGAGGAGCCGCTGGCCGCGGCCGAGGTCGAGGCCGCCGGCGGAGATGTCGTGCCGCCCGTCAAGGTGACCCGTACCCGCCGCAAGAAGGCGGCTCCCGCAGCGGCCGCCGAGCCACCGGCGGAGCCGGCGGCCGGGCCGAGCCAGGAGCCCGCGATCGAGGAACCGCCGGCCGGTGCCGAGCCCCCGGCCGGCACCGACTTCGGCGCCGCCGTCCCGCCGACCGAGAGCGCTGCTGCCCTGCCGGCGGGTGAGCCCGCCAGGAGCGGCCCGGGTGAGCAGCCCGCCGTTCCGCCGGTTCAGGAAGCGGCCGAGGAGCCCGCGGCGGAGCCCCGGTCCCGCCGGCGGCGGGCCGCGCTCACCGCACCGACGGTGCTCTTCATGGCCCCGGAGGAGATCACGGCTGCCCGCGCAGCCGCTCCGGCGGCCGCTGCGGAGGAGGTCGTCGAGGAGCCGGCCGAGCCGGCCCGGCGGCGCCGCCGGGGTCGGCGGGAGGCCGAGCCCGTGGTGGAGGTCGAGGTCGACGAGGAACCCGCCGTGGAGGCCGAGGAGGACGAGGACGAGGAGACCGCTGCCGGGCGGCGCCGTCGCCGGCGTGGTCGCCGGGGCCGGGGTCGCGGCAAGGGCGGCACCGAGGACGTCGAGGACGTCGAGGACGAGGAGGCCGAGGAGGCCGTCCAGGCTGAGGCGGACGAGGCTGAGGCGGACGAGACCGGTGACGAGGCCGAGGGCGGCGACGGGATGACCCGTCGGCGCCGGCGGCGCCGTCGCCGGGGCGCCGGCGACACCGAGGGCGCCGCCGACGACGGCGTACCCACCGTGGTGAAGATCCGGGAGCCGCGCCGGACGGTCGACGAGGTGCAGGGCGTCTCCGGCTCGACCCGGCTGGAGGCCAAGCGGCAGCGCCGCCGGGACGGCCGCGAGCAGCGCCGGACCCGCCCGCCGATCCTCAGCGAGTCCGAGTTCCTGGCCCGCCGGGAGGCGGTCGACCGGGTGATGGCGGTACGCCAGCGCGGTGACCGCACCCAGATCGCCGTGCTCGAGGACGGCGTCCTGGTCGAGCACTACGTCACCCGCAACTCCGCCGGCACCATGGCCGGCAACGTCTACCTCGGCAAAGTGCAGAACGTGCTGCCCAGCATGGAGGCGGCGTTCGTCGACATCGGCCGGGGCCGCAACGCGGTCCTGTACGCCGGCGAGGTCAACTGGGACACCACCGGCCTGGAGGGGCGGGCCCGCTCGATCGAGCAGGCGCTCAAGTCCGGCGACTCGGTGCTGGTGCAGGTCACTAAGGACCCGATCGGGCACAAGGGTGCCCGCCTGACCAGCCACATCGCGCTCTCCGGCCGGCACCTGGTCTACGTGCCCGGCGGCAACGCCTCCGGGATCAGCCGCAAGCTGCCGGACACCGAGCGCAAGCGGCTGCGGGACGTGCTGAAGAAGCTCGTCCCGGACGGCGCCGGGGTGATCGTCCGGACCGCGGCCGAGGGGGCCAGCGAGGACGAGCTGGCCCGGGACGTCAAGCGGCTCCAGGCGCAGTGGGAGGACATCCAGGCCAAGGCGGCCGAGGGCGGCGCGCCGGTGCTGCTCTACGAGGAGCCGGATCTGGTCATCCGGGTGGTCCGCGACCTGTTCAACGAGGACTTCCGCGAGTTGGTGATCGAGGGCGACGGGGCGTACGACATGGTCGAGTCGTACCTGTCGCACGTCTCGCCGGACCTGGTCGCGCGGCTGCGCCGGCACGTCGGCACCACGGACGTCTTCGCGGAGTGCCGGATCGACGAGCAGATCCTCAAGGGGCTCGACCGCAAGGTCTTCCTGCCGTCCGGTGGTCACCTGGTGATCGACCGGACCGAGGCGATGACCGTGGTCGACGTCAACACCGGCAAGTACACCGGCGCCGGCGGCAACCTGGAGGAGACGGTCACCCGCAACAACCTGGAGGCGGCCGAGGAGATCGTCCGCCAGCTGCGGCTGCGGGACATCGGCGGCATCGTGGTGATCGACTTCATCGACATGGTGCTGGAGTCGAACCGGGAACTGGTGCTGCGCCGGCTGACCGAGTGCCTGGGCCGGGACCGCACCAAGCACCAGGTCACCGAGATCACGTCGCTGGGCCTGGTGCAGATGACCCGCAAGCGGATCGGCGCGGGGCTGCTGGAGGCGTTCAGCGAGACCTGTGAGTGCTGCAAGGGCCGTGGTCTGATCATCCACACCGAGCCGGTGCCGGAGAAGCCACGCGCGGGCGGCGCAGAGAAGGTGAAGGCGGTCGCCGGAGCGGGTGCCCCGGCGACCGAGCAGCCGACCGGCTCGTCCCGGCGTCGGGCCCGCAAGGGTGCCTCGGCCGAGCGGACCGTGGTGGAGGTCACCGAGACCGACACCACAAGCACCGCCGACGCCGACCTCCACGACACCATGGGCTACGACCTGTCCCGCTACGAGACGGAGACTCCGGCCGCGCCGGCCGTCGCGGACAGCCAGCAGGGCGAGTCCGCCCGGCTGGCCGCGCCGGACGACCCGGACGCGCTGAGCGAGGGCGACGAGGAGGACGGTGCCGAGGGTGGCACCGGCCGGCGGCGCTCCCGCCGGGGTGGCGCGCGCCGGCGTACCCGGCCGTGACCGGCTGAGCTGGCCCGCAACCGGCTGACGGAGCTGGCCCGTGACAGGCTGACGGAGCTGGCCCTGTGACCGGCTGACCGGTCCGGCGGCCGGTGGGTCGGGCCGGGTCCGGTTGGTTCGTGGCCGGCCGATGGTCGATGGGCCCCTCCTGGCGGCGAGTCCGCCGGGAGGGGCCTTGGCGTATGGCCGGGACCTTTGGCGCGCCCGCCGAACCCAGGGAGCCGGCTGTTAAGAAGGGGCCCTTCCTCTACCGCAGGCGTTAAGAAGGGGCCCTTCCTTGTACCCGGTTTGGGGTCGGGGCGGGCCATGGCGTAGGCTAGCCTGCGGCGCACTTTGGTGTGCCGAGTTCCCGCGTGCCCGCGCCGCCGTGCCTCTGCTACCCGGCGAGCCGCCGCGGGGACGCCCGTCAACAGCCTCAACGACAGGGAGTCCGCCTCCGATGTACGCGATCGTCAAGACCGGCGGCAAGCAGTACAAGGTCGCCGAAGGCGACGTGATCGAGGTCGAGAAGCTCGTCGGTGCCCCCGGCGACGCGGTGAAGCTCGCCGCGGTGCTCCTCGTCGACGGTGACGACCTGGTGACCGACGCGGCGAAGCTCGCTCAGGTCGAGGTGTCCGGCGAGATCGCCGCGCACACCAAGGGCCCGAAGATCCGGATCCACAAGTTCAAGAACAAGACCGGCTACCACAAGCGCCAGGGTCACCGCCAGCCGCTGACCCAGGTCAAGGTGACCGGCATCTCCAGCGGGAAGTAGGTCGTCCTCAGATGGCTCACAAAAAGGGTGCGTCCAGCTCGCGTAACGGCCGTGACTCCGCGGCCCAGCGGCTCGGCGTGAAGCGCTTCGGTGGTCAGGTCGTCAGCGCGGGTGAGATCCTCATCCGGCAGCGTGGCACCAAGTTCCACCCCGGTGACCTGGTCGGCCGCGGCGGCGACGACACGCTCTTCGCGCTGGCCGCCGGTGCGGTCCAGTTCGGCACCAAGCGCGGTCGCAAGACCGTCAGCATCGTGCCGCAGCAGTAGTTCTCCGGCGTAAGCGGGCCGTGGACCTGATGTCCCGGCCCGCTTCGTCATTTCTCGCGCGGGGACAGGCCCCGCTGGAAGGATTGCGGCGTGACGACGTTCGTTGACCGGGTCGTCCTGCACCTGCAGGCCGGCGACGGCGGGCACGGCTGTGTCTCGATCCACCGGGAGAAGTTCAAGCCGTTCGGCGGCCCCGACGGGGGGAACGGCGGGCACGGCGGCACCGTTTCCCTGGTGGTCGACGCGCAGGTGCACACGCTGCTCGACTTCCACTTCCGCCCGCACATCAAGGCCCCGAACGGCCGCGGTGGTGCCGGCTCGAACCGGGACGGCGCCAACGGCGGCGACCTGGTGCTCAAGGTGCCCGACGGGACGGTCGTGCAGACCGCGGACGGCACCGTGCTGGCCGACCTGGTCGGTGCCGGGACCACCTTCGAGGCGGCCCGGGGCGGGCGCGGTGGCCGGGGCAACGCCTCGCTGGCCAACGCCCGTCGCAAGGCGCCCGGCTTCGCCGAACTTGGCGAGCCGGGCGAGCAGCTGGACGTGGTGCTGGAGCTCAAGAGCGTCGCCGACGTCGGCCTGGTGGGCTTCCCGTCGGCCGGGAAGTCGTCGCTGATCTCGGTGATCTCCGCGGCCAAGCCGAAGATCGCCGACTACCCGTTCACCACCCTGGTGCCGAACCTCGGCGTGGTCCGGGTCGACAACCACACCTTCACGGTCGCCGACGTGCCCGGCCTGATCCCGGGCGCGGCCACCGGCAAGGGGCTGGGGCTGGAGTTCCTCCGGCACGTCGAGCGTTGCGCCGTGCTGGTGCACGTGATCGACACGGCCACCCTGGAGCCCGGTCGGGATCCGCTGGCCGACATCGACACCATCGAGGCGGAACTGACCGCGTACGGCGGCCTGGCCGACCGGCCCCGGCTGGTCGCGCTGAACAAGGTCGACGTGCCCGACGGGCGTGACCTCGCGGAGATCGTCCGGCCCGACCTGGAGGCGCGTGGCCTGCGGGTCTTCGAGGTGTCGGCGGCCACCCGCGAGGGGCTGAAGGAGTTCACCTACGCGATGGCCGAGCTGGTGGAGCAGGCGCGGTCCGCGGCACCGCCGGCCGAGCCGACCCGGATCGTGATCCGGCCGAAGGCGGTCGACGACGCCGGGTTCACCATCGAGGCGGAGCCGGACGGTTCGTACACCGTGCGCGGCACCCGCCCGCAGCGGTGGGTACACCAGACGAACTTCGACAACGACGAGGCGGTCGGCTATCTCGCCGACCGGCTGGCCCGGCTGGGTGTCGAGGATCAGCTGGCCAAGGCGGGCGCTCAGCCCGGCGACCTGGTCCGCATCGGCGAGCGGGAGTTCGACTGGCAGCCGACCCTCTACGCCGGGGTCGACTTCGTGCCCGGTGCCCGAGGCCGGGACGTCCGGCTGGAGGAACAGACGACCCGGGCCAACGCGGCCGAACGGCTGGCGGCCCGCAAGGCCCGCCGGCAGCGGCCGGCGGACGAGGTCGAGCCGACGCCGGACACCGACGAGGATGACGCCTGATAGCCGGGTGCGCTCCGAAATCGGGACAACTGCCAGAAACCTCCGGGAAATCCTGCGGGCATAGCGTGGCGTGATGTTGATCGAGTCCCGCCCCGCCACGGATCCGGAGGTCGCCGCGCTGGTCACGGCCCAGCAGCGCGAGCTCGGCGAGACCGGCGCGCCGCGGGACGACGTGCGCTACCTGGCGGTGGTGATCGCCGGCCGGGCGGTGGCCTGCGGTGGCCTTCGGGAGTTGGCCGAGGGTGTCGGCGAGCTGTCGGGGATGTACGTCCGCCCGGCGTACCGGGGCCGGGGGATCGGCCGGCAGTTGCTGGCCGCGCTGGAGGAACTGGCCTTCCGGCGGGGGCACTCGGTGCTCTGCGTGGAGGCCGGGACGAACCTGCCGGTCGCGATCTCGCTCTACCGGTCCGGCGGGTACGCGCCGGTGCCGGCCTACCGCGAGCACGTCGGCGGCCCGAACCGGGTCTGCCTCGGCAAGCGGCTGCCGGTCGCGGCCTGACGCTCAGGGGCGGTCGATCGGGTTGTCCAGTCGGCCGCCGGTGCCGGCCCGCCGGGACAGCAGCAGACCGAGGGCCAGCATGCCGATGCCGAGCAACAGGTGCAGCCAGTTGTCCGCGTTGTTCACCGGTATCCAGTTGGCTGATCCCTTGTTCACCACGGCCAGGCCGTAGATCCACAGCACGAGATACACCGCGCCTCCGCCGATCAGGAAGACTCGCGCGCCGGCCAGGGTGCGGGCCAGCACCAGGCCGACCAGGCCGAAGACGAGGTGCACCAGGTTGTGCAGGACCGAGACCTGGAACAGCCCGAGCAGCTTCGCCTCGGAATGGTGCCCGGCGAAGCTCAGGTCGTAGTAGTCGGTGGTGATGCCCGGGATGAACCCGAGAACCCCGATCAGGAGGAAGATCACCGCCAGGATCAGGGCGGCGAGCTGGGCCGGGGGTTTGCGCCCCGTCGTCCTGCCGCGAACGTTGTGCGCCATCGTTGGTCCCTTCGTCGGTCCGCCGCCGCCGTCCGTGCGCGCCGGGTTGGCACAGGTATGTCACTGATCCCGACGATTCCTCATTCTGGGGGCGGCCGGGACGACTCCGTGGAGAAATGCCGGACCGGGCGGTGCGGTGCCGCGCTGCTGGTCAGCCGGTACGGCGGACGTCGGTGACCACGAAACCGCTGGGCGGCAGCGCCGGCATCCGGCGCAGGTCGACCGCCAGGTCCTGCGGCGGTACGTCGTACCGCATCGCGCCGGTCAGCAGGGTCACCGCCTGCTTCAACAGCTCGATGGCGATCCACTCGCCAGCGCAGCGGTGCCCGGTGAGGTGTCCACCGCCGCCCTGCGGGACCAGCGTGAACGGGTCGCCCCGCCAGCCGGCGAAGCGTTCCGGCCGGAACAGCTCCGGCTCCGGCCACAGCTCCGGGTGATGGTCGGTGCCGTAGAGATCCAGCAGCACTCGGCGGTCCCGGGGAAAGTGGTAGCCCTGCCAGTCGAAGGAGCGCCGGACCCGGGCCGCGGCCACCGGGAAGAACGGGTAGTAGCGGCGTACCTCTTGAACGAACTGCTCGGTCACCTCGTCGCTGTCGCGTACCCGCTGCCGCCAACCGGGGTGGTCGTGCAGAGCCAGCGCGGCGAAGACCACGAACCCGGCCACGGCGACGGTCGGGCGCAACAGGTTCAGCAGCTCGACCGCGGCGACCCGGCGGGACAGCGGTCGGCCCTGGCCGTCGCGGTGCTCGGCGATCACCCGCAGGGCGCTGCCCTCCGACGCGGGCAGCGAGCCGGCGCGTACCCGCTCGACGAGGTCGCCGGCCCAGCGCTCGCCGCGCAGCCGGCCCAACCGCCCGCGCCAGTGCCGCGGCCCGATCGCCACGGCACTGTTGATCATGGCTTGCAGGTTCGCGGTACGCCGGTCCGCCTCGCCGGCGGCCAGCGGCACCCCGGCCCAGCCGCAGACCGCCCCGGTCAACATCGAGGCGACCTCGGTGTGCAGGGTCACCGGCCCGGCCAACTCCCAGGCGGGGATCCGGGCCTGCCACTCGTCGGCGAAGAGCCTCCCGAGGTGCCGGACGGCGGTCGGGGTCATCAGCGACATGAACATCGCCTTGCGGTCGTGGTGGGCGGCCCCGTCGAGGCCCTGCACGCCACCCCGGCCGGTCAGCGTCCGCTGCCCCCGAGTCGGCATGGCGCCTTCGCGGACGAACCGGTCGGCGTCGTAGAACAGTTCGGCGGCCGGCCGGCCGCGCAGGCAGATCGTCGGCTCCAGCAGCAGCCGGGCCTGGAAGATGTCGCTGCCGTGCCGCTCGCACCGCTCGCTGATGAATCGGTAGCCGGCCCGGAGGAAGGCCACGGTGCTGTCCGGGCTGTGGTCCCTCGGAATGGTCGCCATCAGGCCCCCCTGCCGCGTACGTGGCCACCCCCGGCCGCTTTGTCCGTTACCGGATGCTTCTACCCATATCCGTACCGCGGGAACGCGCCGGAGGTGACAAATAGACGGCGCCGAACGCTTAGGGACGGCAAGCGTACGTTTGCTGGCCCCTCCCAAGAGCCGAAGAACCTGGTTAGCTGCGGGCAGTGGCGTCGCCACCGTCCCGGTTCGGCGCGGTGGCGCACCCGCGCCGGCCGCTCCGCCTCACCAGGCGGTCGGCGGGGAGGCGGGTCGGCCGGCGCGGAAGCGGGGGAGGACGGATGCGGGACAGCAGTTCGGCGTACTGGCGGCGGTGGATGGACGGGCCGCTCATCGGCGGCGATCCGCCGCTGGTCGTGCCACCGGGGCGGGCGACCCGGACGGACCGGTTCTTCACCGTGCATCTCGGCTTCACCGCGCCCGACCTGGCCGCCGCCCGGGAGGTGGCGGTCGGGTACGCCAAAGCGTTGAGCCTGCTCCGGCCCGAGCTGGCGCTCGGCGCGTCCGCGCTGTCTCCGGCCGACGCCTGGCAGCGGGCCGAGCGGCTGTTCTGCGGCGCGATCGGCCCCGACGGCGAACGCTGCCTCGACGTCGCCGGCCATCCCGGTTTCCACCACGCACCCGGGCCCGGCGGCCTGGGTTGGGGCGACGGTGACCAGAACTGACTGGCCGGGCCCGGGTGGGGCGGCGATCGGCCGGCGGGTCGCGGCGCCGGCGCAGAGTCAGTCCAGGTCGAACTCGCCGTCCTGGGCACCGGCGACGAAGGCGTCCCACTCGGCCTGCGTGAACACCAGCACCGGGCCGTCCGGTTCGGCCGAGTTGCGCATGCCGATGAGGTCGTCGACGAAGGCGACCTCCACCGCCGCCTCCGAGGTGTCGCCCTCGGCCCGCTGCCATACCGCTCGGGAGAGGTCGAAATCACCCTTGGGGTGCGCTGTCATGGTCCAGTCCTCCAGTACCAGGGGAAATCGGGAAGCCGGTTCGTTCCCTCATCGGGCAGGATAAGCGGATGCCGAGCCTGAGCCGTGCAGAGTCGACCGCGCGTGGCGCGTCGATCACCGTCGCGTCCTACCAGGTGGACCTCGACCTGACCGGGGGCGGCGAGCGGTTCCGCTCGCACGTCACGATCCGGTTCCGGGCCACCGGCACCGAGACCTTCGCCGAGGTCAAGCCCGCGGAACTGCTGGCGGTACGCCTCAACGGCGCCGACCTCGACCCCGCCGCGCTGGACGACAACCGGCTGCCGTTGACCGGGCTGGCCGAGGAGAACACGCTCACCGTGGAAGCCGAGATGGCGTACACGAACACCGGCGAGGGGATGCACCGGTTCGTCGACCCCGCCGACGGCGAGACCTACCTCTACGCGATGTCCTTCCTGGACGATGTGCAGCGCATCTTCGCCGCCTTCGACCAGCCCGACCTGAAGGCGCCGGTCACCCTCTCGGTCACCGCCCCGGCACACTGGACGGTGGCGGCCAACGCCGGGCTGGCGGCCAACCCGAGTCCGGGGCGTTGGGAGTTCGCCCCCACCCTGCCCATCGCGACGTATTTCTTCAGCCTGATCGCCGGTCCCTGGCACGTTCGTCGTGACAGCCACGACGGGATTCCGCTCGGGGTCTACTGCCGACGGTCCCTCGCCGCGCACCTGGACGCCGACGCGGAGGAGATCTTCACCGTCACGAAGCAGTGCCTGGACCGCTTCCACCAGCTGTTCGACGAGCGCTACCCGTTCGGCAAGTACGACCAGGCGTTCGTGCCGGAGTTCAATGCCGGTGCGATGGAGAATCCGGGCCTGGTGACCTTCCGCGACGACTACATCTTCCGTTCGGCGGTCACCGACACCCAGCGCGAGCTGCGGGCCACCACCATCGCCCACGAGATGGCGCACATGTGGTTCGGTGACCTGGTCACCATGCGCTGGTGGGACGACCTGTGGCTGAACGAGTCGTTCGCGGAGTACCTGGGCACCCGGGTCACCGCCGAGGCGACCCGGTTCGGCGAGGCGTGGACGACCTTCGCCCTGCGCCGCAAGGCGTGGGGATACGCGGCCGACCAGCGCCCGTCCACCCACCCGGTCGCCCCCGAGCAGGTCACCGACGCCGCCGAGGGGCTGCTCAACTTCGACGGCATCTCGTACGCCAAGGGCGCCAGCGTGCTGCGGCAGTTGGTGGCGTGGCTCGGCGACGAGGCCTTCCTGGCCGGCCTGAACGACCACTTCGCCCGGCACCGGTTCGGCAACGCCACCCTGGCGGATCTCCTCGCCAGCCTGGCCTCCGCGAGCGGGCGGGACCTCAGCGGCTGGGCGGAGTCCTGGCTGCGTAGCGCACAGGTCAACACCCTGCGGGCCGAGGTGGCGGTGGCCGCCGACGGTCGCTACGCCGAGGTGGCCATCACGCAGACCGCGCCGCCGACGCATCCGGTGCTGCGCCCGCACCGCATCGGCGTGGGCCGGTACGCCGTCGACGGCACCGCCGACCGGTTCGAGGTCGACCTCGACCCGAAGACCGACGACGGCCGCACGGTGCTCGCCGGGCTGGCCGGTGAGCCGGCGGCGGCGGTGCTGCTGCCCAACGACGGCGACCTGACCTTCGCCAAGATCCGCCTGGATGCGGCCTCGGCCGATGCCGTACCGCTGCTGCTGCCCCGGCTGGCCGACCCGTTGGCCCGCGCGCTGCTCTGGGGCGAGGCGCTGGACGCGGCGACCGACGGCGAACGGCCGGTCCTCGCGGTGGTCGACCTGATCGCGGCGGCGCTGCCCGGCGAGGCCGAGGTGATCATCGCCGAGGACGTGCTGGCCCTGAGCCGCTCGCTGGTCGACCGCTACCTCGACCCGTTGGTGCGGCAGGGCGCGCTGGCCCGGGTCGCCGACGCCTGCCGGCGGCTGCTCGACGGTGCTGCGCCGGGGGAGTCGTTGCAGTTGGCCGCGGCGCGTGGCCTGATCTCCGCGACCGCCGACGCCGACCTGCTCGCCGGTTGGCTCGCCGGTCGGGACGTGCCGGTCGGGCTGGCCGTCGACACCGAGCTGCGCTGGGCGATCCTGGGCCGGCTGGTGGTGCTGGGCGCGGCCGGCGAGGCCGAGATCGCGGCGGAGGCGGCGGCCGACCCGAGCGCCGCCGGCGCGGAGCGGGCCGCCCGGTGCCGGGCCGCGCTGCCCGAACCGGCCGCGAAGCGGGCCGCGTGGGAGGTCATCGTGTCGAACACGGAGTTGTCCAACCGCCTGGTCGAGGCGACCGCTGCGGGCTTCTGGCAGCCGGAGCAGACGGAACTGACCGTCGACTACGTGTCTCGGTACTTCGCGGACATGCCGGCCGCCGCGCGGCTGCGTACGCCCTGGGTGGCCGACGAGGTGGCCAAGCTGGCCTTCCCCCGCTACGCCGTCGCCCAGCCCACCCGGGAGGCGGCCGCGGCGCTGCTGTCCGGCGACGATCTCACGCCGGGGTTGCGCCGGGTGGTCACCGACGCCGACGACGACCTGCGCCGCGCCCTGGTGGCCCGGACGGCGGTGGCCGCCACGATCGCCTGACCAGCGCCGGTTGCGCTGCCTGACCCGGTAAGTGCCGTTCGATGCCGCCGTCAGGCTTTTTTCCGCCCTCCGGCATAGCGACGCGGCCCTCGTGGCGTGTAGATGGGTGACACGAGGGAGGCGACGCATGGACGGTGCGGCCGAGCGGGAGTTCCGGGAGTACGTCGCGGCGCGGCAGGGAGCACTCTTCCGTACCGCGATCCTGCTCACCGGGCACCGGCAGGACGCCGAAGATCTGTTGCAGACGGCGCTGGCGAAGCTCGCCACCCGCTGGACGTCGTTGCAGGGCTCCGGTTCGCCCGACGCCTACCTGCGAAAGATCCTCTACCACCAGCAGGTCAGTCTGTGGCGCCGGATGCGCCACCGGCGCGAGCGGGCGTACGCCGAGTTGCCGGAACCGGTCGCGCAGGTTGCTGATCCCGCCGGCAACACCGAGTTGCGGGTGGCCCTGGCCGAGGCGCTGCGCGGGCTCACACCCCGGCAGCGCGCGGTCATCGTGCTGCGTTACTACGAGGATCTGCCCGAGGCCGAGATCGCTGCGATCCTGTCGTGCTCGGTGGGTACGGTGCGCAGCCAGACCCATCGCACCCTGGCCCGCCTTCGTGTCTCCTGTCCCGAGCTTTCGCTGACCATGGAGATGAGATGACCAATGACATCGAGAACCGCCTCGGCCGAGGGTTGCGCGAGCTCGCCGATGTGCCGGTACCTGCGGGCCTCGCCGAGGGGGCGCTTGCCCGCGCCCGGCGGGCCCGGCGTGCGTACGCCGTGACGACCGGGCTGGCAGCGGTGGCCGCGACGGGTGCCATCGCCGCGCCGTTCCTGCTGTCACCCGGGGGCGGAGCCGAGTCCGCACAGTTCGGCGCACCCCCGCCGGACCCGGTGACGGCACCGCCGCTGTCACCGACGACCGCGCCCGGGCCGGTCGGGTCGGCGGCGCCGGATGACTGCGTGGAGGCGACTCGGGTCACCGGCGACACCAAGCAGGTCGCGCCCGGCAACTGGCCCGAGTACGTGCGCATCGTGATGGACCGGCTACCCGAGGGCAAGAACTGGGTAATGCAGTCGGGTTACGGCCCGTGTCGTCCGAGCACGCAGGACATGTCCAATGCCTACTCGGTGATCAACCTGGGCCCCAACCGGGAGGACGGTGGGCATCTCACGCTCTATCTCGATGACGGGACGCACCAGCCGATGCTGCGCGACTGCGCGGAGGTCGAGGCAGCCGCCGCGCGGAAAGGGGCCGACGGCAACCGGCGCGGCGAGGTGGCCTTGTGCACGAAGGGCACCGCCAGCACGCCACTGTTCTACGCGATCAACGACAGTTACGGCCAGCTCGTCGCTGGCGCGGTGTGGGCCGATGGGCGCGCCGTGTGGATGGAGTCGATCCCCAATCCGGGTGAGCCGCTGCCGGTCGACGTCGATGGCCTGCGCGTGGTCGTGACGGACCGGGAGTTGGTGGACCAGCTCGGCTGAGCCGGCTGGCCTCCGGCGCGCGGGTGGCGGTGGGGTCGCCTGGACCTGGTCCCGGTCCGGCATGGGCCGGTAAAACAGGCTCTACGATCATGGGGTGGAGGAAGATAACCGGCGGATCGGGATCATGGGCGGCACGTTCGACCCGATCCATCAAGGGCACCTCGTGGCGGCGAGCGAGGTGGCGGACCGGTTCGGGCTCGACGAAGTGATCTTCGTGCCGACCGGTCAGCCGTGGCAGAAGGCGGACGTCCCGGTCAGCTCGGCCGAGGACCGCTACCTGATGACGGTGATCGCCACCGCCTCCAACCCGCGTTTCCAGGTCAGCCGGGTGGACATCGACCGGGGCGGCCCGACCTACACCGTCGACACCCTGCGCGACCTGCACGCCGAGTACGGCCCGAAGGTGCAGCTGTTCTTCATCACCGGCGCGGACGCCCTGGAGCGGATCCTGAGCTGGAAAGACCTGGACGAGATCTTCGAGCTGGCGCACTTCATCGGGGTCACCCGGCCGGGCTTCGAGTTGACCGACGCCCACCTGCCCGCCGACACGGTCAGCCTGGTGCAGGTGCCGGCGATGGCGATTTCGTCCACCGATTGCCGGGCGCGGGTCGCCCGCGGTGAGCCGCTGTGGTACCTGGTGCCGGACGGTGTGGTGCAGTACATCGCGAAGAGGCGCCTCTACCAGGAGTGATTTGGCTGTTTCATCCCGCTTTCCGGGCGAAACTGGCGAGTCGGGATTCCGGGGCGTGTGAGAGGCTGGGAGCATCGCACGGTTGATCGAAGGAGAACGGTGACAGTTTCCGAACGCGCTCACGAGCTGGCGATCGCCGCCGCCCAGGCCGCGGCCGACAAGAAGGCGCAGGACATCGTCATCATCGACGTGGGCGACCAGCTCGCCATCACCGACGCGTTCCTGCTCGCCGCGGCCCCGAACGAGCGCCAGGTGCTGGCCATCGTCGACGCCATCGAGGAGGCCCTGCTCGACCTGCCGGAGAAGGCGAAGCCGGTCCGGCGTGAGGGCGAACGCGGCGGGCGTTGGGTGCTGCTCGACTACGTCGACATCGTGGTGCACGTCCAGCACACCGAGGAACGCGAGTTCTACGCCCTCGACCGGCTCTGGAAGGACTGCCCGACCATCCCGTTCGTCGACCGGGACCTCGCCCGCGCCGAGGCCGCCGCCGGCACAGGCGAGTGACCCGGCTGGTCGTCTGGCGGCACGGCAACACCGACTGGAACGCCGCCAGCAGGGTGCAGGGGCAGACCGACGTACCGCTCAACGACCTTGGCCGGGAGCAGGCCCTCCAGGCCGCGCCGCTGCTCGCCGCGCTACGCCCGGACGCCATCGTCGCCAGCGACCTGAGCCGCGCGGCGGACACCGCCGCCGCGCTGGCCGCGCTGACCGGCCTGCCGGTGCGCTCCGACGCCCGGCTGCGCGAACGCCACTTCGGCCGCTGGCAGGGGCTCCTCCTCACCGAGGTCGCCGAGCAGTTCCCCGACGAGTACGCCCGCTGGCGGGCCGGTGACCCCGACCCGGGCGCGGACATCGAACCGCTGGACGAGTTGGGCAAGCGGATCGGCACCGCATTGCAGGAGGCCGCCGACGAGGTGGCCGGCGGCACGGTCGTCATCGCCACCCACGGCGGCGCGGCCCGCCAGGGCTGCGGCAACCTGCTCGGCTGGGAACACAGCGTGCTGCGCACCGTCGGCTCGCTGCGTAACTGCCACTGGACGGAGCTGCGCCACGACGTCGGGCGCGGGTGGCACCTGCGGGCCCACAACGTCGGGCCGATCGGCGTACCCGCCGCCCCGGCCACGCCCTCCGTCGCTGCCGCGCCACCCGCCGCCGACCCGGTCTGACACCGCCTCCGGCGCCGGCGAGGCCGCCTTCGGTGCGTCGTGCCAACACAGCGTGGCCCGACAGCGCGACCGGCCGGATCCTCCGACGCGGCCGGGCGGGCGGCCGCCCAGCCGGATCGGTTACCGTGCCGGGCATGCCCGTCGCGGTCGTGACCGACTCCACCGCCTACCTCCCGCCCGAACTGGTGCAGGCGCACCGGCTGACCGTGGTGCCGCTGACCGTGGTACTGAACGGTGTCGAGGGACTGGAAGGGGTGGAGCTCTTCCCGGCGGACGCCACCCGCGCGCTGACCGGGCGACGGGTCTCGGTGAGCACGTCCCGCCCGTCGCCGGAGCAGTTCGCCGGCACCTACCGCGAGCTGCTGGACGCCGGGGCGGAGGGCGTGGTTTCGGTGCACCTGTCGGCCGGGCTCTCCGGCACGGTGGAGGCCGCCGAGCTGGCCGCCGCGCAGTTCGGTGACCGGGTGACCGTGGTGGACAGCCGCTCCTGCGGGATGGGTCTGGGCTTCCCGGCCGTCGCCGCGGCCCGGGCCGCCGAGGAGGGCGCCGACCTGGCCGGCGTACGCGCCGCCGCCGTGGACGCCGTGGCGCGTACCACCATCTTCTTCTACGTCGACACCCTGGAGTTCCTGCGCCGGGGCGGCCGGATCAACGCGGCCGAGGCACTGCTCGGCACGGCACTCTCGGTCAAGCCGATCATGCACATGCCGGACGGCGGGATCGTGTTGCGGGACAAGGTGCGTACGGCCAGCCGGGGAGTGGCGCGGCTGGTCGACCTCGCCGTCGAGGCGGCCGGCGACGCACAGGTCGACCTCGCGGTGCATCACCTCGCCGCGCCGCAACGGGCCGAGGACCTGCTCGGGGCGCTGGCCGCCCGGCTCGGTGCCCGCCTGCACGACGCGTACGTCTCCGAGGCCGGTGCCGCCGTCGCCGCCCACGCCGGCCCCGGCCTGGCCTGCGTGGTGATCCACCGCCACCCACCTGGGACGTGAGGGGCGCGCGGCCTTGATCGTCTGCGCTCTGCTGACTCGACCCGCCGGTCGGGAGTCACCGAACGCGGGCGATCAAGGTCCAGTAGCCGGCGGCGTCCAGGAATCGCAAGATCGGCGGTGGCGGGCGGCGGGTGCGGGGTACGAAACGATGGGCCGTCGGGAGAACGGGGGTGCCGGATGTCCTGTGTGGTGACCGGGGGCGGGCGCGGAATCGGACGGGGGATCGTGGAGCGGCTGCTCGCCCAGGGCGAGACCGTGGCGGTGATCGAGCGCGATCCGGACGCGGTGTCCTGGGTGGAGCGACATGCCGAGGTCGGTCGGCTGGCGGCGGTGGTCGGCGACGCCGCCGACGAGGCGGTCGCCGCCCGCGCCGCCGACCTGGCGGAACGGACCCAGCCTCTTACCGGCTGGGTGAACAACGCCGCGGTGTTCCGGGACGCCTCCGTGCACGACGCCCCAGTCGACGAGGTGGTCGACCTGATCACCCGCAATCTGCGCCCCGCCGTGGTCGGGTCCGCCACCGCGGTACGTCGTTTCCTCGCCGCCGGAACCGCCGGCGCCGTCGTGAACGTCTCGTCCCACCAGGCCAGCCGTCCGGTGCCCGGTTGCCTGCCGTACGCCACGGCCAAGGCCGCCGTCGAAGGGCTGACCCGGGCGCTGGCCGTCGAGTACGGCCCGCAGGGCATCCGGGCCAACGCGGTCGCCCTCGGCTCGGTGACCACGGAGCGGCACGAGGCGTTCCTCGCCGGCCAGGAAGCGGGCGAGGTGGAGCGGATCGAGGCGGAGTTGGCCCGGCTGCACCCGGTGGGCCGGGTCGGTCAGCCGCAGGACGTGGCGGCCGCGGTGGCGTACCTGCTCTCGCCGGCGGCCAGCTTCGTCAACGGCGTCACCCTGCCGGTCGACGGCGGGCGCGCCGTCCTCGGCCTCGACCCGGAATCGCACTGACAGCGGAGCGGCTGTCCGCCGATGGTGTGTTGGTCGGGTGGCATGATCGGCGCCTTGGATTTCGGCGACGATCATTCTCCTAGCACAACCCGGGCATGATCAGGGCGTTGTCCACAGGCTTGGGGTTGTCCACAACGGAGGAGTAAGCGACCCACCGGACCCCGCCTCGCCGTCCTAGCCTCGCGCCGTGTCCAACGACGAGGAGACAGCGGTCCGGGAGCGCCTCTGGCGACTGATGCCTGGTGCGGCCCCGCGCGGTTCGGACGTACCGCCGACGCCCGTGCCCGGCGCACTCCCGGCCGGTCCGCTGTCGGCCGATGCGCTGTCAGGTGGCCCGCCGTCGGGCGATGCGCTGTCGGGTGGTCCACTCCCGGGCGATGCGCCGTCGAGCGGCTCGCTGCCGGGGGAGGCGCTCCCGGGCGATGCGCTGTCGGGTGGATCCGCGACGTCGGGTGGATCCGTGGCGTCGTTGCGCCGCCGCGATCCGGCGCCGTCGGTCGTCCCGGTTTCGCCCTCCCCGCTGGAGTGGCCGACCGTGCTCCTGCCCGTCCGCTCCGCCGACACTGGCCGAGAACCGCCCTCGCCCACCTCACCCAGGCTCGTTCGCCCCGCCGGGCCAGGTCCGGCGGAGCCGGAGCCGCAGCCAGAGCCGGCAGGCGACGCGGACGACACGTCACCGGTGTCCCGGTTGCCGGGGCCGGGAGCGTTCGACCCGGGCCGGCGGGGTGTCCGGGCGCTGGCGGTCGTCGCGGTCCTGGTGGTGCTCGGTGTCGCCGGCTGGACCTGGCGGTCTCGGCCGCAGGTCGAGCCGGTCGCCGCCGTGACCGGCGCGCCCGCCACGCCCGATCCGGCGGAGGTGACGGGGGATGAGCCGGCCGACGCGCCGACCGGCGAGTTGGTGGTCGCCGTGGCGGGCAAGGTCCGCCGGCCCGGGTTGGTGCGACTTGCGGCCGGGGCCCGGGTCGCCGATGCCGTCGATGCGGCCGGTGGGGCGTTGCCCGGGGTGGACGTGGCGATGCTCAACCCGGCCCGCAAGGTCACCGACGGCGAGTTGATCCTGGTCGGCGTACCGGCACCCACCCCAGCGGCGGGGGCACCGCCGGGCGCGGGCCCGGTTGCGGGTGCCGATCCCGGCACGGGCGGGCGGGTCAACCTCAACACCGCCACGGCGACGCAGCTCGAAACGCTGCCCGGGGTGGGGCCGGTGCTCGCCCAGCGGATCATCGAGCATCGCGACCGGCACGGCGGCTTCCGGTCCGTCAGCGACCTGCGCCAGGTCAACGGCATCGGCGACGCGCGGTACGAGCAGCTCAAAGACCTGGTGACGGTGTGACGGCGGACCGGGCACCCACATCCCGGCCGGCGAGGATGGTGGCCGGGCTGGTCCGGGCCGGCAGGACAACCGCGTCGGCGCTCGTCGGGGCGGTGCGGGCCGACGGGAGAGCCGCGTCGGCGGCCGTCGGGGCGGTGCGGGCCGACGGGAGAGCCGCGTCCGAGCCGCCGAGGACGGTAGCCGCGGCGGAGCGGGCCGGCGGTGCCACCATCGGGGCGGCCGGGGCGATCGCCGGGCTGGGCAGTGGAGAAGCGCCGGATCTCCGGCTGGCCGGGCTGGCCCTGGCGGCCTGGCTCACCGCGTTGGCCGGGCTGCACCTCAGCGCCGCGCGGACGCTGCTGGTTGCCGCCGTCGCGGCGGGCCTGGCCGTGCTGGCCGCACTGCACCTGCTCGGGGTCGCCGGCCGCCCCGGCGCGGTTGCCCGCCGCTACGGCTGGATCGCGGTGGCGGTGCTGATCGGCGTGGTCTGCGGCGGTGCCACCACCTCGGCCCGGCTGGCCGTACGCGATGCCGAGCCGCTGCGCGTCCTGGTCGACGAACGGGCCCGGGTCACCGCCGAACTGGTCGTCCGGGACGACCCCCGGCCGGTACGCGGCGGCATCGTGGGCCGTCCACCCACCCTGCTGGTGCGGACCAAGCTGGTGACCGTCACCGGCCCGGCCGGGCAGCGGGTCACCGCGCCGGCCCGGGTGCTGGTGCTGGCCAGCGATCCGGCCTGGCGGGGGCTGCTGCCCGGGCAACGGCTCACCGCCGAGGGACGGCTGGCCGAACCGCGCGGCGGCGACCTGACCGGTGCCGTGCTTCTCGCCGTCGGCCCGCCCGACCGGCACGGGGGGCCGTCGGCCCTGCAACGGGCCGCCGGTCGGCTCCGGGCCGGCCTGCAACAGGCCTGCGTGCCGCTGCCCGACGAGCCGGGCGGCCTGCTGCCCGGACTGGTGGTCGGCGACACCAGCCGGCTGCCCGACACGGTCGAGGAGGACTTCCGAGCCACCGGAATGACGCATTTGAATGCCGTGTCCGGCTCCAACGTCGCGATCATCGTGGGAGCGGTGTTGCTGGTGGCCCGCTGGGCGCGCGCCGGTCCCGCACTGGCCGCCACGCTGTGCGGGCTGGCCCTGGTGGGTTTCGTCATCCTGGTTCGGCCGTCGCCGAGCGTGGTTCGCGCCGCCACCATGGGCGCGATCGGGCTCGCCGCCCTGGCCGCCGGTCGGCCCAGGGCGGCGGTGCCGGCGCTGGCCGCCGCCGTGGCGGTGCTGGTGCTGGTCGATCCCGACCTGGCCGGCGATGCCGGCTTCGCGCTGTCCGTGCTGGCCACCGGCGGCCTGCTGCTGCTCGCCCCGAGCTGGCGGGACGGTCTGCGCCGGCGGGGCGTACCGCCGGGGGCGGCCGAGGCACTGGCGGTGCCGGCCGCCGCGCAGCTGGCCTGTTCGCCGGTGATCGCCGGCCTGTCGGGCACCGTCAGCCTGGTCGCGGTGCCGGCGAACCTCCTCGTGGTGCCGGCGATCGCTCCGGCCACGGTGCTCGGCGTGGTGGCCGCGACAGTGTCGCCGATCTGGCCGTACGGCGCCGAGCTTGCCGCCTGGCTGGCGCACTGGCCGGCATGGTGGCTGGTGCTGGTCGCCCGGTACGGGGCCCGAGTGCCGGCGGGCAACCTGCCCTGGCCCGGCGGGGTGTCCGGGGCGCTGCTGCTGGCGGCGCTGACCGTGGTTCTGCTGGTCGCCGCCCGACGGCCCGTCGTGCGCCGGCTGGTGGCGGTGCTCACCGTCGCGGTGATGCTCGGCACCGTGCCGGTGCGGGTGGTCGCCCCGGGGTGGCCGCCGAAGGGCTGGGTGATCGCCGTCTGCGCCGTCGGCCAGGGTGACACCGTGGTGTTGCCGGTGGCGGCCGGGCGGGCGATCGTGGTCGACACCGGCCCGGATCCGGCGGCGGCGGACGCGTGCCTGCGTCGGCTCGACGTACGCCGGGTGCCGCTGCTGGTGGTCAGCCACTTCCACGTCGACCACACCGGCGGCGTGGCGGGGGTCTTCCGGGGGC
>NZ_POTY01000094.1 GCF_003236315.1 Micromonospora craterilacus | reverse complement strand
GGCTGGTCGGGGTGCCGCCGCCGCACGGCGCGCCGTTGAGCAGGCAGTCGGTGGGGGAGCCCGACCCGGTGGCGAGGAAGCCGAAGGAGACTGAGGCGCCGGGGGCGACGGTGCCGTTCCAGGAGCGGTTGGTGAAGGTGTGCCGCTGGCCGACGCTGCTGACGGTGGCGTCCCAGTAGGTGCCGAGGGTGGTTCCGGCGGGCAGGCTGAAGGCGACCTGCCAGGAGGTGATGGTGCTGGATCCGCCGTTGGTGATGGTGTATTTGCCCTCCCATCCGGTGCCCCAGTCGGCGGTCTTGACGAAGGTGGCGGTGGGGCCGGCGGCCAGCGCCGGGGTGGCCAGCACGAGCGTGGTGGCGGCGGCGGTGGCCAGGGCCGCGAGGGCGGCCAGCAGCAGATGTCGGGCGGGGCGACGCATCCGGACCTCCCGGGGGACGAGGACCATCGATCGACGGATGCACAATTATTAAGTTTGTTTACTGTGGATGTCCAGGGGTGTCCGGGTGGCAGTCCGCCGACTCGGCGACACCCTCCCTCGTGGACGGTTGCGGAAAGTGTCGTACCCGGTACCGAGGATGTATTCATGGCTGTCCCCGCCCTCACCCCGCGAAACACCCCACCGCGCTCGCTGCCGCTGCGCGAGGCACGCACCCGACTGAGTCAGCTCGTCGCGATGGCGGAGCTGACCGACACCGTCACCGTGGTCACCCGCGACGGCGACTCCCGGCCGGTCGCCGCGATCGTGCCGGTGGGCGTCGCCCGCACCGCCGCCCAGGCCCGTGCCGACGCCGACCGGCTCGCCGAGGTCACCGCCGGGTGGTCCCGGCGCCTCGAGGCCCAGCGCGAGCAGAGCGCCCGCCGCCACGCCGCCGAGCTGCGCGCGGTGACGGCGGCGCTCGCCGAGGTGTGGGCCGAGCTGGATCGCCGGTTCCCCCCGGGCACCGATCCCGTGCTGGCCCGGCTGCGCGCGGCCCACGCCGACCTGCTCGCCGGCTGACCCGACCGTCGACCTCCCTCGCGCCGGCAACCGGTGGACGTCGTCCAGCGGAAGCGTCGAGGTGCAGTCGACGGTGCGGGCCCTGCTCGCCGAGCGCGCGGCGGTCAGGCAGCCAGGTACGTGTCGAGGTCGTCGAGGATCTTGTTGGCGGCACCCACGCCGATACCGGTCATCCAGATCTCGTCCGAGACGACGTGCGCCTTGCCCGCCTTGACGGCCGACAGGCCCTTCCACAGCGTGCCGCCGGTGACCTTGGTCTGCTCAGCGGCGGCCTTCTGACCGTACGCGGTCACGAAGATGGTGTCACCGTCGACCTCGCTGATCCGTTCCGGGCTGACCCGGTCCATCCGCCGGTCCTCCTTGCCGGTGAGCAGCTGCCGCTCGGGCCGGCCCAGACCGGTGTCGCCGATCACGATGCCGGAGAACGAGTCCGGCCCGTACACCCGGATCTCGGTCGGCATGAACCGCACGATGGAGACGGTGCGGGCGGCGGCGTCACCCAGCTTGGCGCCGAACTCCCGGGCCCGCGCCTCGTACCCGGCGAGCAGCTCCTTGGCCTGCTGCTCCTTGCCGAGCGCCGCGCCGTCCAGGAGGAAGTTCTCCTTCCAGGTGATGCCGACCTTCTCCGTGAAGACCGTCGGCGCGATCGCGGACAGCTCGTCGTAGAACTTCTCCTGACGGAACTTGCTGCCGAGGATGAGGTCGGGCTTGAGTTCGTTGATCGCCTCCAGGTCGGGCTCGGTGAGCACGCCGACCTCCTTGATGCCGGCGAGCTTCTCCTCGCCGAAGTAGGTCGGCCAACTCCTCGCCTCGCCGGCGGTGGCGGCGCCGATCGGGGTGACACCGAGGGAGAGCGCGGTGTCGATCTTGTCGGTGTCGAGCACCACGACCCGCTTGGGCGCGACCGGCACCTTGGTGGTGCCCATCGCGTGGGTGATCTCCCGGGTCTCCCCGGCGACGGTGCCGGCGACCGGGTCGCTGGCCCCGCAGCCGGTGAGCACGACGCCGAGGGCGGCGGCCGCGGTGAGGGCGGCGACGAGACGACGCATCAGATTCCTTCCGAGGGGTAAACGCCGGCGAGGGTGTTCTCGCCGGCGAGTGGGACGGCACCGGGCGATCCGGTAGCCGGGGAGCCGGCAGCGGCGGCCAGCGTGGGACTGGTGAGCGCGGGCACCACCAGCGGCGCCCCGGTCACCGGGCAGGGCACGACCACGCAGTCGAGCCCGAACACCTCGCGGATCAGGTCCGCGGTGAGGATCGCCCGCGGCGGCCCGGCGGCCACCACGGCGCCGGCCCGCATCGCGATCAGGTGGTCGGCGTACCGGGCGGCCTGGTTGAGGTCGTGCAGCACGGCGACCACGGTGCGGCCCCGCTCGGCGCGCAGCCGGTGCAGCAGGTCCAACACCTCCACCTGGTGGGCCAGGTCGAGGAAGGTGGTCGGCTCGTCCAGCAGCAGCGCCTCGGTGTCCTGGGCGAGGGTCATCGCGATCCACACCCGTTGCCGCTGGCCGCCCGAGAGGGTGTCCACCGGCCGGTCCGCGAGGTCGGCGACGTCGGCCAGCCGCATCGCCCGGTCCACCGCCGCGCCGTCCTGCTCCGACCACTGCCGCCACCAGCGCTGGTACGGCTGCCGCCCACGGCCGACGAGATCGGCCACGGTGACGCCCTCGGGCACCAGCGGGCTCTGCGGCAGCACACCGAGCCGGCGGGCCACCTCCCGGGTGGGCAGCTCCCGGATGGCGGCGCCGTCCAGCAGCACGGTGCCGCGTCGCGGGGTGAGCAGCCGGGCCATGGTCCGCAGCAGGGTGGACTTGCCGCAGGCGTTCGGCCCGACGATCACGGTGAACGCGTCGGCGGGCAGGTCCAGGTCCAGCCCGTCCAGCACGGTCCGCTCCTGGTAGCCGGCGACCAAATCGCGGGTGGAGAGCATCACGCCTCCTTGTCGGGGTCGGCGGAAGGCTGCCCGGCGGAACGCCGGTTGCCGGTGCTGGTCACGACGGCCTCCGTCGACCGCGGAGCAGCAGGTAGAGCAGGTAGGGGCCGCCGATCGCGGCGGTCAGCACGCCGGCCGGCAGTTGGGTGGGCGCGAAGAGTCGCCGGCCGGCCAGGTCAGCCAGCACCAGCAGCAGGGCACCGAGCAGCGCGGCGCAGAGCAGCGGCGGCCGCTCGGCCCGGACCAGCCGCCGGGCCACCTGCGGTGCGACCAGGGCGACGAAGTCCACCGCGCCGACCTGGGCGGTGACCATCGCGGCGGCGATCACACCGGTGCCGGCCAGCCCGATCCGGCGGGCGACCGGGCGCAGCCCGATGCCGCGGGCGGTGTCGTCGTCGAGCGCGGTGCTGTTCAACGCCCAACCGGCCCAGGCCAGTACGGGCAGCAGGAGGAGCAGGGTGCCGGCGATCCAGGCGGTCTCGGTCCAGCCCCGGCCGGCGAGCGTGCCGATCAGCCAGATCTGCGCGCGGAGCCCGTCGATCGGGTCGGCGGTGAGCATGACCACCTCGATGAGTGCCCGCAGGGCGAAGGCGACCGCCACGCCGGCCAGCACGAACCGCTGGGCGGCGAGCCCGTGCCGAGCGCCGAGGGCGAAGACCACGGCGGCGGCGACCAGGCCGCCGGCCAGCGCCGCCGGCCCCACCACAACGGCGGCCGCGCCACTGGTCAGGGCCACGGTCGCGGCGAGCCCGGCACCCTGGGTGATGCCGATGACGTCCGGGCTGGCGAGGGGGTTGCGGGCCACGCTCTGGATCAGCGTGCCGGCCACCCCGAACGCCGCGCCAGCCACCGCGGCCAGCACCAGCCGGGGCAGCCGCAGATCCAGGACGACCAGGTCGTACGCGGTGCCGGTGCCGGCGAGCGCGCGCAGCACGTCGGCCGGGGCGACGTACGGGGTGCCGAGGGAGAGGCTGAGCACCATGGCCACCGCCAGCAGCCCGGTCAACGCGGCGGCGACCAGCACCGACCGGCGCCGGATCTGCACCCGTACCGGACCGACCCGCAGCAGCGCGCGGCCGGGCAGCCGGTCGGTGCCGTTCGGCGCGGCGGAACCACGGTCCGCGACCTGGGTGGCGGCGGTCATGCGGTCACCAGCCGGGCGCGCCGGACCAGCACGGCCAGCAGGGGCGCGCCGATCAGCGCGGTGACGATGCCGGCGGGTATCTCGCCGGGTGGGGCGACCAGCCGGCCGGCGACGTCGGCGGCGAGCAGCAACGCCGGTCCGAGCAGCGCGGAGACCGCGAGGGTCCAGCGGTGGTCGGCGCCGACCAGGGCCCGGGCCAGGTGCGGCACGGCCAGCCCGACGAACGCGATCGGCCCGGCCGCGGCGACGGCTGCGCCGGTCAGCAGTACGGCAGCGCCGCCACCGCCGAGGCGGACCAGGCCGATCCGGTGACCGAGGCCGCGGGCCACGTCGTCGCCGAGGGCGAGCGCGTCCAGGCCGCGGGCGACCAGGGCGGCCAGCAGCAGACCGGCGAGCACGAACGGCAGCACCTGCGCGGCGACCGACAGGTCCCGGCCGGTGAGCCCGCCGACCACCCAGAACCGGTACTCCTCGAAGGTGCGGGTGTTGATGCTGAGCAGCGCGTACACCACGGAGGCGAGGGTGGCGTCGATGGCCGCGCCGACCAGCGCGAGGGTGACCGGGCTGGCGCCCTCCCGGGCCCGGCTGGCGACGGTGAAGACCAGCAGCCCGGCGAGGAGCGCGCCGCCGATGCCGAACCACACGTACCCGGCCAGCGTGCCGACGCCGAACACGGAGATGGCCAGCACCACGCCACACGAGGCGCCGGCGCTGATGCCGAGGATCCGTGGTTCGGCGAGCGGGTTGCGGGTGAGGGCCTGGAAGAGCACCCCGGCCACCGCGAGCGCCAGGCCGACGGCGAGCCCGAGGGCGGTACGCGGCATCCGTAGCTCGCGGACGATCGTGCTCGCCTCGCCGCCGTCCGGCGCGACCAGGGCGTGCCACACCTGGTCCACGCCGAGCGGCCGGCTGCCGAGGGCGAAGCTGGCCAGCACGGCGAGGAGCAGCACCAGCGCGGCCGCGAGGGTGACCGCGAGGCGGCGACCCCGGGCGCCGGTGCGGTGGCCGGCGGTGATCGGCCGGCTGACGAGGGTGGACACGAATCTCCTACGCATTCCAGGTTAGGTTCGCCTTACCTTAGCTGCTGGGTTTGGCGGACCTGACCTGCGGGTCCGTCGATCGAACCTCGTTGACCTGGGCGGACAGCCGCCACGTACGCTTCGCGGGTGAGCGGGATCGACGCCAGGGTGCCGATGGACCTGGCGGCCTACGAGCGCCGCGCCCGCTCAAAGCGGTGCTTCGTCTGCGCCTTCCTGGCCGGCGAGCCCGGCTTCGAGCACGAGGTGCTGCACGACGACGGCGCGCATGTGGCGTTCCTCAGCCGCTATCCGACGATGCGCGGCTACACGCTGGTCGTCCCGCGACAGCACGTCGAAGACGTGGTACGTGACCTCACGCCGGAGGAGTACCTGAGCCTCCAGGCGGTGGTGCACCGGGTCGCCCGCGCCGTCGGCGACGTGACCGAGCCGGAACGCACCTACCTGCTGTCGCTGGGCAGCATGCAGGGCAACGCGCACGTCCACTGGCACATCGCGCCGCTGCCACCCGGCGTGCCGTACGACGAGCAGCAGTACCACGCCCTGATGGCCGAGCACGGCATCGTGCCGCAGACGCCGCAACAGATCGCGGAACTCGGCGCACGCATCCGGACGGCGCTGTCAACGTTGTAGGGCTCGGGAACTTCCTGTGATCGGCTAGCCCCACCGCATGCTTGACGAAACCGTCCCAGCCTCTGTCTGACAGTGGGCCTAGGAAGTGTGCCAATGGCCGGGGCCAGTGGGCGCATACCTCAACGCATCCAAGAGCCGTTGGTATTCGGCTGGTTCGCCGATCGCGGCCCGGTGCTGTGGGTGGTCGACGTAGTGGCGGATCGCGTCGGCGATGAACCAGGGGTGGACGCTGTCGATGCGCAGCCGCCGCCGGCCCAGCGGGAGGATGCTGCGGCGGCGTACCAGGTCCGGTTGTGCGTACGTCAGGGCCAGGGAGGAGGCCCGGGCTGCGGGCTGGTAAGGGCGGCCGGGTGCCAGTGCCTCCCACGGCACCATCAAGGAGCCGGTCAGGTCGCGCTGACAGACGCCGTCCGGTCGCAGCTCGACCGAAACACCGCGCCAGGCGCCAGCAACGTTTACACCGACACCGACCAGGAACAGGATCGGCAACACCATGGACGGGCCCTCGACGGCTTCGACCAGGCCGCGAGCCCCCAGCAGCAGCGAGGCCCAGAACATGAACCCCACGGCCAGGTAGACCTGGGACGTGCTCGGTTCAGTGGCGAACGCCCGGACCTCGGGCTTGACCAGTAGGCCCGCCGGCCGTGGTCGAAGCAGGGCCAGCAACATCGCCAGTATCCCGGCGAGGAAGGTCGCAGTGTCCAGGATCGAGCCCGGCAGATCGGACAGCCGACGACTCACGGCCAGGACCACGGCCAGGACAAGCGCAACGGCGAGGATCGGCCGCCGGTATCGGGCCGTCACAGCGGAGATCGCGGCCAACATGCCAGGAGCGTAGTCGATCTCATCCACACCCTTGGCCCTCAATTTCCGGATCTTCTCAAGCATCTGGTGGGACGCCTGTTAAGCATCTCCCGTGACACGACAGGCCGGACTACCGGCCGTGTCGGTTCTCAAGACGTCCGTGACATAGCAGTCTCGGGACGTGGGTGCACGTCCGGCTAGACGATCTTGTTGCCATGTGGCAGGCGCTCAGGGTCGCATGGTTGATTTCCCCTGGGAGGCTGTGGGCGTGGAACAGTCCGCGTGGTCCGAGATCTCGGCGTTGGTGGCAGCCGCTCCGTATCCGGTGGAGGCCCTGCCGGTCGATCCTGAGCGGGCGGCGGCCTGTCTGGCGGCCTTGGAAATCACGACTAGGTCGTGGCTCGGGGCGGTGGTCGCCAACAGTGGCGGTCTGGTGATCGATCACGGCTGGCTTCGGGTGCTCGGGGGCGGGCATGACGGGCTGCCGGATGTGGCAGCCGAAATGGCCCCCAGGGCTGGCCGTCTGGTCGTCGCGTTCGATGTGATGGGCGGGCAGTTCGCATGGTTGCAGGCGGAGTCGGGCGTGAGGCCGACGGTGCATTACTTCGGCCCGGAGGACCTGACTTGGCAGGATCTTGAGCTTGGGTATGGCGACTGGCTGGAGGCGATGCTCGCCGGTGCAGTGACTGGCTTTTATGAGGGCTTGCGCTGGCCGGGGTGGGAAGTTGAGGTTGCCAGCGCCGCTTTGGATCAGGGGATCAGCGCGTTGCCACCACCGTGGACCAGGGAGGGCAAGGACCTTTCGGCAGTGTCCCGCAAGCCAATCCGGCTTGCTGAACTCGTTTCGGTTCACCAGGATGCGGCGCGTCAGCTCGGCTGTCCTCCGCTGGTGCCCGGCTAGCGGCATCACCTACTCAGCCGGGGTTCAGGAGCCTGAGCCAAACGTTGAGCGCCACCATCGGTGGCCAATGACGATGTTTCCTGTCTCGAAGATGTCACGCTCGAACGCTTCTACGTCGACAGGGTGGTGGCGGCGGCTTCGACGGTGAGGGTTGTCCCGGCGTGCGCGATGCCGACGTGGATGACGTGGCGGGCCGGCGGCGGCCCGCTCCCCGGAGGGCGGGTCGACGGCGAACGGGATGGAACTCGGCGCGTGGCGGCGCGGCTCCTATCGGATTGAGCGTTGTTGGTCACATGGCCGCACGGTCCTTGGCATCCGGCCAAGGTGGCAGGTCGTTGAGGTCTTCGCCTTCTTCGGCCTTGACCCACCACCCAGTGTCGTTGACATAGTGCTCGAACCACGCTGCCAGGCTGGGGGAGTCAATCCACCAAGCTGTATCGGGATCTCCGGGATTGGGTTCGAAGAGAAGGACGCTTCCCTGATCGCTTCGGCAGTCGACGCACGCGTACATTCCGCAACCCCAGGTCAAGATCGGAAGAACGCCTTCCGGCCAAGCCCACTCGGTGCCGGCGTAGCTGGTTCGGGCTTCGATGTAACGGTCGACGGCCTGTTCGGATGTGGGGCCGTCCGTCAGGCTGAGTAGCTGGTAGTCGGGACCGAAGCCGCCGTTCGCGAAGTCTCTGTAGATTGCTGTCAGCAAGGGGTGTAGGTCGAATCCGAGTCGCACTTCAGCACAGTCGATCTTGTCCTGGGGAAGCGGAGCCGGCAGGCCGGCGGCAAGCGGCATCATCGGCTCATCCTCGCGAGCGCGCGCGGCGATGCGTGCCAGGAGGTCGGTGTAGTCCGTCACGAGAAGCGATCATGCCGTCAGGGGACTAGATCATACGGCGCCGTACCCGCCACACCACCACACCGATCAGGACCGCCGCGACGGCGACGAACAGGGCCGCCTCGATGAGCTGGAACGTCCAGAACCGGTCGGCCGGGTGGTAGACCTCGAACTGCTGGATGCCCCGCGCGTGCAGGAACTGGTTGAGGTTGGTGCCGGCCCGGTTGGCGGCGCCCTCCAGCTCGTAGTACTCGGTCCCGCTCAGCCTGCGCCCGGTGGCGTCTGCGTAGCCGTGTTCGATCATCCAGTCAGCGAAGCTGGGCGCGGGCCGGTGCCCGGCCTGGTCCTTCGAGCCGCCGACGGGGACCGGTTCCATGGTGGTGAGCGGGGTGGCGTACGCGGGACGGGCCAACAGCGCCACCGACATCCGGGCGGCGAGGAACGCCCCGAACGCGACGCCGAACGCGGGCAGGCTGCGCCGCAGGATCGCCCCGGCGGCGGTGGCGACGCCGAACGCGAACAGCGCGTACGCCACCGGAACAAGTCCCTCCACGTCGAAGGCGTCGTACTGGAACCGCCCTTCCCACGCGTCGAATGGCTGACGGAACCAGGTGAGCACCGCGGTGAACAGCGCGGTGAGCGTGACGGTGACGCCGGCCAGTGCCGCGAGCTTGGCCGCCAGCCAGCGCATCCGCGGCACGGCCTGCGTCCAGGCGAGCTGCCAGGTGCCGTCCTCCAGTTCGCGCGCGAGCAGCGGCGCACCGAGGAACGCACCGATGACGACGGGGACCAGATAGAAGCCCGCCAGGAGGTTCTCGATGTACCCGTACTCCTCGTCGAGCCGGCGGAAGGAGGCCGCGCAGTCCTCGTTGATACCGGCCTCTCCCGCACACCGGGCGGGACCGCCGGGGAACAGGTCGTGGGCCTGCGTCCCGAGCACGAGCAGGGCGATGCCGAACATGCCGACAAGCAGACCCAGGACGCAGACCTCGGTCCGGTGCTGGCGCCAGATCAACCACGTCATGCCGCCACCCCCGACGTGACCGCGGCGCTCGGCTCGGACGGCCGGCGCAGGTACGCCAGCACCAGGTCCTCCAGCGCGACCGGCTGTGCCTGCCACCCAGGCGCGGCGGGGATCGCGCCGTCGCGTACCAGCAGGGTCGTGTGCCGGTCGCTGTGGACGGCCTCCACGACGGTGCCGGCCCGGTCGAGGTCGGTGGCCGTGCGCGGGCCGACGAGCAGCCGGTGCTCGGCGAGGAGGGTGTCGATGTCGCCGGTGAGCGTGACCCGGCCGTGGTTGAGCACGACCAGGTGGTCGCAGACGCGTTCCAGCTCGTGCACGACGTGGGAGGAGAACAGGACGGTCACCCCGCCTTCGGCCACCGCGCCCATGAGGACCTGCAGGAACTCGTGGCGGGCCAGCGGGTCGAGGCTGGCCACCGGCTCGTCGAGGACGAGCAGGTCCGGCCGCTTCGCCAGGGCCAGAGCCAACGCGACCTGGGCCTGCTGACCGCCGGAGAGCGTACCGGCCCGGCGGTCGAGCGGGATGTCCAGCTTCGCCAGCCGGCGCTCGGCCAGCCCCTGGTCGAACCGCAGGTTGCAGGCCCGGCCGAAGCGGAGCATCTCGGCGACGGTGAAGCGCTTGTACAGCGGGTGGTCCTGGGCCAGGAACCCGACCCGGGACAGAGTTTGCGGGGTGCTGGCGGTGACGTCGTGGCCGAGGACCTCCACCGTGCCGGTGCTCGGTGCCAGCAACCCGACGACCAGGCGCAGCAGCGTGGTCTTGCCCGCGCCGTTCGGCCCGACCAGGGCGATCACGCCGCCCGCCGGCAGGGCCAGGGTGCAGTCGCGCAGCGCCCAGCCCCTCCGGTACCGCTTGCCCACACCGTCGGTGCGCAGCGCGAACTCGGTCGCTGTCACGCCACGTCCTCATTCCTCGTCTGCTGGTGGACGGAAGTAAAAAGCGCGTTGACCGCCTGGTCGTCGAGGCCGGCCGCGTAGGCGCGGCGCAGCCAGGTCGCCAGGCCGCGGCGCAGCGACGTGTACGTCGATGCCGACATCACGGCCGACTGCTGTTCATTGACGAACGTGCCCTGGCCGGGCCGGCCGGTGACCAGGTTCTCCTGCTCCATCTGCCGGTACGCCTTGGCGACGGTGTTCGGATTGATCGCCAGGTCCTCGACCACCTCGCGGATGAGCGGAAGGCGGTCACCGGGTTGGAGGAAGCCCAGCAGCACCGCCTGGCGGACCTGCTGGACGAGTTGAAGGTACGGCGGCACGCCGGAGTGGGTGTCGAGCCGGAAAACGAACACGGTAGCCCCTTACTGCTTTCCTAGGAACGTAGTAAAGCAGCAGGTTCGCGGTCAAGAGAGCCAACGCGCCCGCACGACCGCGGCACCAGATCCGGGCGCACGCCTGCCCCGACCGCGCGGGTACCCCGGTGACCAAGGACAGGCCGCCGGAGACCAGAACCTTTGTATCGCGGCGGGCGTGGACGCCCCTGAACTCACCGCCCTACAAAGAACGCGCCCGCCTGCGGGCCGCCGCCCGGGCGGGTGGCGCCGACCGGCTGCGCGGCCGCATCGTCGGTGACGGGCTGGTCTGCATCTTCAAGGCCGAAGAGGTCGAGGTCGTCGCCCTAGAGGGCTTGGACCTCGTGGTCGACCGGGGTGAGCTGATGGCCCTGGTCGGCGCCTCCGGATCGGGCAAGTCGACGCTGCTCACGATCCTGTCCGGGCTCGACGTGCCCACCGCGGGCACGCCGACTACGAACAGACCCTCACACCGACTACCTGCATCAGGTCGCGGCATAACCCGGTGCCCACATCCCGGGGGAAGCCCACGACCTTGCTCGGCGGTGTAAGACGGCATTGGATGACACACAACGCTTTCCCGTACCTGCGTTCACACCGAAGCGGTCGCGGTCAGAGACAATGCGTTGGTGAACTGGGAAGAGTTCCTCTGGCACGTGGATCACCGGCTTGGTATGTACGTCGGCCGGCCCAGGTACGAGCGAGCGTTCTCGGCGCTGACGGGATTTGACCTCGCACGTGGCCGGGGCGAGATGGCGGCGTTTCAGGAGTGGATGACTGCCCGCCACCGTGGTAGCAGCCTTACCTTCTGGTCTCTGGCTTTGGCGGAGACCTTCGGCGAGGGGGCCACCGAGGACCGCCTTGTCAGCGATGACGACCACAAGCAGGCCATTTCGAAACTCTGCCTTCTCCTCCGCGAGTTCTTCGGGCAGCAAGCGTCGACGGTCGAACAGCACTAAACGGCGGTGGATCTGATGCTGTCGACAGCAACGGTGACCGCAACCAGCAGCAGGTCGGCCACCATGTAAGGGCGGCTGGCCTGGTGGGCGACGGACGAGTCGACCTCTACACCGGATTCTGCAAGAGCCGTAGCGTGCGGGACATGCCTGAGGAAGAGGAAGTTGTTCTTCGCCTTGACCGACCGACAGCCACGACGCTCGCAGACCTGATCTACAACGTCGGCGAGCACCAGGCAGCCGGTATGCCTATCGCTCGGCTGTCGACAGACGACAGCGAACGGCTTGGGCGGGTGCTGTATGACCTCTGGCGAGCCTTGGGCATCCCGCTTCCGTACGGCGACGTTCGCGGGAGGGAACCTCGTCGTCGGATCTGATGTCGTTTCACGCCCGGGAGTAGCTGACAGCAGCGGTGACGGCCAGCCGCCGGCAGCCGGACGTACGCGCGCCCGACAGGTCGGCTTCTCCCGCGTGCCGCGCGCTATTCCGCCGAGGTGTTGTACCGATCGAGGGTCGTCTTGGACGTCGAGGCGTCGCGGAAGATGAGTTCCCATGGGCCGGTGTTCACGTCCATGTCCTTGCCGAACCCGACCCATTTCCCGGCCATCCGTCGACCCGTAGGCTCGGCCAGAAGTTGGATTGCGCCGTGATACCGGGCGCCTCGGTAGTAGCCGGCCGAGTCGGTCTGTTCCACCCAGGTGCCGGTGATGACGGCACCGTCCACGGTCAGATCCAGTGACAGGGACGATGCCGCCGAACCAGGCAGGCTGCGCGCGGTCAGCCGGTCGCCGTGCTGGAGCACGACCACGAAGTGCTGCCCGGCGAAGGAGTCTTCCCGACCGCTGGAGTGGTACTGGTAGCGGCTGAGCCATACGCCCTCGTAGGACTTGTGGACGGTGCCCGGCGTGGACGTTGGCGTCGGTGTGGCCAGGCTGGACATGGGAGATGTCAGGTCGTGGCCACCGTGCTGGTCATCGGCGATTTGCCCGTCGGGCACTGCGGCGAAGCCGAGCAGCGAGATGGGTAGGCCGGTGACGACCTCCAGCGCGCGGGCGTAGACGGGTCGCGGCGCGGTGATCGTGCCGGACTCCCATCGCTGGACGAGCCTCTTGTTGGCGTCGTTAGGTTCGCCGACGCGGTGGCCGGCGGCCTGGAGCGCGCGAGCGAAGTCGTCCTGGCTCATGCGCATTCCGGTGCGGACGGCGCGCAGGGCAGTGTTCGGGACGGTCATGACTGCCACCATAACGGCATGTCGCCTAAATGTCGCCAGTAATGTGGCTGGTTTGTCGCGTCTTCTGTCGTCGCAGGCGGTGACATCTCGGCGTCATTGTGGACGGTATGCGACGGCCGAGCTTGCCGCCGCGCTTTTGCTGACCGGAGGTGGGGATGCAGGGTGATGGCGACGACCCGGCGGTGAGCCGGGGCGAGCAGATCCAGGCGGCCGAGCGAGAGGCGGCGAAGCAGCGGCTTCTCGCCGAGGCTGAGGCGGATCGGATACCGGCGGAGGAGATCACGCGGGCGGTACCGGATCGGCGGTGGCTTCGTGGACAGCCTTGAGCTGTTGCCGGTCGGGCGGCGGGTCGCGTACTGGCGGGGTCGGCGGAAGCTGTCGCAGCAGGTGTTCGCCGACCGGCTCGGCAAGTCGAAGAGCTGGGTCGACAAGGTCGAACGCGGCGTCCGGTCGCTGGACAAGCTGTCCACGCTCCAGGAGATCGCCACCGTGCTACGCATCGACACCGCTGTCCTGCTCGGCCGCGACGCCGAGCCGGTCGAGGTGACGGATCGCGTCGAGGGCGTCGACCGGATCAGGGCGGCGTTGTCCCGGTACGAGATCCCGCTGGGCAGGCCGGCGGGTCGCCGGCCGGTGTTGCCCGTGGACCGGATGCTGCGGGAGGTGGGGCACGCGTGGGCGACGTTCCAGTACGCCCGCTACCCGCAGGTGATCGACCTGGCACCGGACCTGTTCACCAATGCACAGCACACCCACGCCGAAGCCCCGGTGACGGGTCGGGTGCCGCTGGTGGAGGCGTACAGGATCACCGCAGCCCTGCTGGTCAAGCTCGGCGACGCCGAGCTGGCGTGGCTGGCCACTGACCGGGCGATGCTCGCCGCCACCGGTGACCGGGACCTGGTGGCCGCCGCAGCCGTGCAGCTCGGCCAGGTCTTGCGCGCGTCGGGGCGGGCACGGGAGGCGAAGCCGGTGATGCTCGCCGCCGCGTACCGGATCGCTCCACCCGTGATCGAGTACGGCACACCGTCGGAGCTGTCCCTGTGCGGAACCCTGCTCGTCCAAGCTGCCCTGGCAGCGGCCCAGTACGGCAACGAGCCGGCCGCCACCGAGCTGATCGACGAAGCCGCCAGCATGGCTGAGCGGGTCGGCGACGGGCACGACTATCACCGCACAGTGTTCGGACCCACCGCCGTCGACCTGGCCCGCGTCGCCGTGGCCGTCGAATCCGGCGACGCCCGTGATGCGATCGCCTGGCACGAGAAGGCCACCAAGCGGCGCGGCTGGCGGTGGATACCCCCCGGACACCGCGCCGCGCACCTGCTCGATGCCGCACGCGCCTACCTACACGCCGACGATGCGACCAACGCCGCCAGGGTGCTGATCGAGGCCGAGCGCACCGCACCAGCCGAGATCCGGCACCGACCGGCCGCCCGGAATGTGCTCGCCGAGATTGCCCGTGACCCACGCGCCCCGACCACGATCACGCAACTTGCCGCCACCCTCGGGTTGGGCTGACCGGTGACCGCACCGATCCTGTCCCTGGCCCAGATTCGCAACCGACTGATCCTCGCTGCCCGAACGGTCCTCCGTCAGCACCGACCCCGACCCGACGGCCACTGCCGCGCCTGCCGCGCCCCGGGCTGCCCGGTGGCGACCGCCGCCCGCAACGTCCTTCACGCGGCCGGCGAAGTACAGCAACCTCGTCAAGCGGCAGACGGCCCTCAGGTCGTCCGCGCGTCGTGCAGCAGCCGGAGCTGGCCGATCTCGGCGACGTTCTTCATCAGTTCGGCGTTGACCCAGGCCAGCATGTGCCCGACGGTGTGCTGCGGGTCGTGCGGCCAGGGGAACGGTGCGACCTCGTCGAGGTCGGCGTCGGTGAGCCGATCCAGCACCGCCAGCCACTCCGCGCGCAGCTCGCGCAACCAGACGACGGTGGGCTCGCCGTCGCCGGGCCACTCGACCTCGGTCCGCTTTCGTGGCGTACGGCCCTGCAGGTGGTCGAGGGCCACCGTCCACCACCAGCCGATGTGCCAGGTGAGCCAGGCGATCGTGGGAACCGGGACCGGATCTGGCTCGGTGTCGGCCCAGTCCGGCACCGACCGGCCGGCGGCGTCCGGGCGGACCGTCCAGGACAGCGCCGCCGCCTCCCGGCGGAAGTGCGCTGGCTCCAGTCGGTCCAGGTGGTAGTCGAACAGCGACCAGGTCAGGTCGAACTGCCACCGCAGCAGGTCACGACGATCAGACGGCATCGGGCGATGGTCGCACCGGCCGGCGTACCGGTCGAACGGTTATCGGGGCCCGGCTCACGACCGGCCGGCTCGTCAGCCGGCCAGGTCTTCGCCCCGGGCCGGCGACCACGGCCAGGGCACGTCGCCCACGGCCGCCTCGACCAGCAGCGCCTCGACGCCGTGCAGGAACGGCTCGACCCGCTCCGCCGGGAAGTACCGGGTGTCGGCGGTGACGACCAGCTCGACCGCGCCGGGGGCGTCGCGCACCTGGAGGCGGCAGCGCCACGGGAACTGCTCCAGCTCCGTCAGCCAGCGGAAGGAGCTGCCGGCCGCCATCGCCCGAAGGGCGGCCCCGTCCGGGCCCGCCGGATCGGGGTCCGCGTCCGGCGACAGCCGGGCGTCGTTGAGGTAGCAGTACCCGGCCAGGAAGGTCTTGTGGTCGTGGCCCAGCTCGGTGAAGGTGCGTTCCCACCCGGCCGGGTCGTAGTAGGCGTGCCGGTAGGCGTTCAGCGCCGCCCGCCGGGCCCGGGACAGCAGCTCGGCGAAGCCGGGCCGGTCGGCCAGGTCGAGCCGGCACAGCCCGATCTGGTTGAGGGTGCCGACCGCGTCGTCGTGCCCGGGCTGGAAGCGGTTGTTCGCCATGACGACGACCCCGCAGGAGTCCTGCCCGCGGTCCGCGGTCAACCCGGCGGCGGTCGCCGCCAGCAGCACGTTGGAGGTGCTGACCCGGTGCCGGGCCGCGATCACCTGCGCCGCGTGGTGGACCGCCGCGGAGACCAGCGAGCCGCGCCGGTAACGGGCCGCCGGTGCGGGCCCGACCGGGTCGGACAGGCTCGGCGCGAGGCCGGACAGCTGCCGGACCCAGTACGCCACCGCCCGGTTCGAGCGTCGCAGTTCGACACTGCGCTCCCGTGCGGCGAGGTCCAGCGACTGGAGGCCGGGCGGGGTGTCCAGCGATCCGCGCAACAGCAGCGCCCGCAGGTCGCGCAGCACGATCTCGGTGGCGTGGAAGTCGACGGTGGCGTGGCTGAACACCACCACGACCTGCCGTACCCGGTCGTCCACGGTCACCAGCGCGACCCGCAGCGGCCACTCGGCGACGTGCTCGAAGCGCGACTCGCGCAGCCGCGCGGTCAGGGCCGCCGCGGCGCCCCGGCCGTCGGGGTCGTCGGCCGGCCGGGGCACCGCGTGGACGCCGACGGGTAGCTGCCCCGCCGCCGCCACCTCCTGGTGGAGTTCCTGGTCCCGGCGGCGGAACCGGGTACGCAGCGACGCGTGCCGGGCGACCAGCGCGCCGACCGCCCGCAGTGCCTGCGGTACGGCCACGTCGGCCCGCGCCGGGACGGCCAGGGTACGGGGGAGGCTCAGCACCCGGTACGCGGCCGGCGACTCGAACTCCTCGACGGTCCGCCACATCGCCCGCTGCCCCCAGGTCAGCGGGGCGCTCGCCGCCCGCCCGCCCTGGAACGGCGCGTACGCCACCTCGTCGCTGTCGGTCGTGACCGGCCCGGCGGTGGGTGTGGGTGTGGCACCGGCGGGCGACCAGGGCCACGGGACCTCGTCGAAGGCGGCCTTGACCAGCAACTCCTCCAGCCCGCGCAGGAAGGGCTCGACGGTGTCCATCGCGAGGTGGCGGGTGTCGGCGGTGAGCGTGATGCCGATCCCGGTCGGCTCGTCGACGACGTGGGTCAGCAGGTGCCAGGACGCCTGGTGCAGCCCGGCGGTCCAGGAGAAGGTGCTGCGGGTCATGGCCGCCCGAAGTTCGCTCCGGCTGACCTCGGGCACCGGGTCGATGCCGCCGACGGGCAGCCGGACGTCGTTGAAGTAGTGGTACGGCAGGAATGCCGAGTCGAACTCGATGCCCTGTTCCTCGAACGCTTGCCGCAGCGCGGGTGGGGCGTAGTACGCGTGCCGCAGGCCGTTCAGGGACGCCGCCCAGACGCGGGACAACAGCTCGGCGAAATCGGGACGTCCGGTCAGGTCCACGACGCAGAAGCCGATCTGGCCGAGGTTGGCGATCGCCTTCGCGTGTTCCGCGCGGAACCGGTTGTGCGCCATCGGGAACAGGCCGGACAGGGCGCCCTCCGAGCCGCCGGCGGCCAGCGCCTGAAAGCCGGCCAGCAGGACCGCGGAGACGCTGACCCGGTGCCGGGCGGCGATCAGCCGGGCGGCCGTGTCGACGGCAGAGGAGACCAGGACACCCCGGCGCAGCGGAGGATCCAGCCCCGGCCCGGCCGGGGTCAGCGGCGAGCGGGGGAGTCGCTGGAACTCCCGCAGCCAGTGCGCCACGGCCCGCTCCGAGCGGCGGCGGTCGGCCCCGTGTTGCAGCCGGGCCACGTCGGTCGACTGTAGGCCGGGCGGGGTGGCCAGGTCACCGCGCAGCAGGAGCAGCCGTAGGTCCCGCAGCACCACCTCGGCGGCGTACGCGTCCACCGTGGTGTGGCTGAACACCACCACCACCTGCCGTACCCGGTCGTCCACCGTGACCAGCGCGACCCGCAGCGGCCACTCGGCGGTGTGGTCGAACGCCACGTCGCCGAGCCGGCCGGCGGCCTCCCGGGCGGCCTGGGCGCCGTCGCCCGTGCCGACGCAGAGCAGCAGCGGCAGGGCCCCGGTCGCCGCCGTCTCCTGGTGCGGCTCGCCGTCCACCACCGAGAGGCGGGTGCGGAGCGAAGCGTGCCGGCTGACCAGCGCGCCCACCGCGCGGATCGCGCCGGGCAGGTCCGCCCCGGCCCGGGCGGACACCGGCACGGTACGGCGCAGGTTGAGGAACCGGTGGTTCGAGCCGAACCTGGTGATCGACCGCCAGAACACCTGTTGGGCCCAGGTCAGTGGCGCCGTGCCGGCTCCGGCGCCGGAGAACTCGGCGTGCACCAGATTCTCGGAAGCCCATTCGGCAGGGATCGCCACGTCTGTAAAGCGCATTCCCGACCGTACGCCGGTCCGTTCCGGCACCGGATCGATCGATCGAGTGTTACACAGTGGACCATTCAGCCGATCCAACGTGTTGGATGCGGCGTGCAGACTACTGGCTCCTGTCCGTCATTGGAGTGAGGCGTTGCGTGACCAACGTTGACGTGCCGGCGCGCAGCGTGACCAGCACGCCGAGTGGGATCCATCCCGCGGGAGATCCCCGACTGTCGTTCGGCCAGGAACGGATCTGGTTCACCGAGCAGCTCACCCCCGGCACCGCCGCGTACGTGGTCTACGCGACCGTACGGCTGCGCGGGCCGCTGGACGTCGACCTGCTGCGCGCCGCCGTCGACGCCACCGCCGACCGGCACGACAGCCTGCGCATGCGGTTCACCGAGAACACCGACGGCGAACCCGTCGTGCAGGTGCTGCCCGAGGTGCGGGTGCCGATCACGGTCACCGCCGCGCCGTCCGAGGCCGACGCCCGGGAACTGGTGGCCGCCTCCGTACGCACCCCGTTCGACCTCGACGCCGCGCCTCTGCTGCGGGTGCTCGTCGTCCGGCTCGGGGCCGAGGAGCACCTGGTGCACCTCGCGATGCACCACATCGTCAGCGACGGCTGGTCGCTGGACCTGCTGCTCGGCGAGATCGCCGCCAGCTACGGCGCGCTGCGGGACGAAGGCACCCCGCCCCCGGCACCGGCGACCAGCTACGTCGACTACGCCGCCTGGCAGCGGCAGCGACTCGACGGGCCGGCGACCGGGGACGGATTCGGCTACTGGACCGAGGCGTTGGCCGGCGTGCCCCCGCTGGAGCTGCCCACCGACCGGCCCCGCCCGGCCGTGCAGTCGTACGCCGGTGACACCCACCGCTTCGCCATCGACGCCGACCTCACCGACGGGCTGCGCCGGCTGAGCCGGGCCCATCGGGCCACCCTCTACATGACCCTGCTCACCGGGTTGCAGGCCGTGCTGTTCCGGTACAGCGGCCAGCGGGACTTCGCCATCGGCTCGCCGGTCGCCGGGCGGGTAGTGCCCGAGCTGGAGAACCTCGTCGGCCTGTTCGTCAACACCCTCGCCCTGCGCGCCGACCTGTCCCCGGTCCCCGCGAGCGCCGACGCCCCGGCCGCCGAGCCCAGCTTCGCGGCGCTGCTGCGGCGTACCCGCGGCACCGTGGTGCGCGCCCTGGCCCACCAGGAGATTCCGTTCGAACGCCTGGTCGCCGAGCTCAACGTGGCCCGCGATGTCAGTCGTGCCCCGGTGTTCCAGGTGCTGTTCACCCTGCAGAACTACGCCCAGGGTGGTGGCCGGTGGCCGGACGACCTGCGTGCCGAGGGCGTCGGCACCGACGCCGCCACCGCCCGGTTCGACCTGTCGTTGTACGTCGGCGAGACCGCCGACGGGCTGCGCGGCATGTTCGTCTACAACACCGACCTGTTCGACGCCGCCACCGTACGCCGGCTGGCCGCGAGCTTCGAGACGCTGCTGCGGGCCGCGGTCGACCGGCCGGACCTGCCCGTCGCCGACCTGGACCTGCTCGCCCCCGCCGAGCGGGACCGGGTGCTGGCGCTGGGCCGGCCCGACCACGACCTCCCCACCGGGGTCACCGGACCGGCGACCACCCTGGCCGACCTCGTCGGCCCGCACGTCGCCGCCACCCCCGACGCGCCGGCCGTGGTCTGCGGTCCGGACGCGATCACCTACCGGGAACTGGACCGGCGGGCCAACCTGCTCGCCCACTGGCTGCGTACCCGTGGCGTCGGCCCGGACCGGCTGGTCGGGGTCCTGCTGGAGCAGTCGGTCGAGCTGGCCGCGACGCTGCTCGGGGTGCTCCGGGCCGGTGGCGCGTACCTGCCGCTGGACCCGGAGCAGCCCGCCGCCCGGCTGGGCCTGATGCTCACCGACGCCCGCCCCACCATCGTGCTGACCAGCTCCGACCTGCGGGACCGGCTGCCCGCCGAGGCGACGGCGGCCTGCCTGGACGAGGTCGCCGCCGAGGTCGCCGCCCAGCCCGACACCCCACCGGCGACCGGAGCGACCGGCGACGACCTCGCGTACGTCATCTACACCTCCGGCTCCACCGGCACCCCGAAGGGGGTGGCCGTGGCGCACCGGCAGGTGCTGCGCTACCTCGACGGGGTGGCCGACCGGTTCGCGATCGTCCCGGCCGCCCGGTACGGGCTGCTCCAGTCGATGTCGTTCGACTTCAGCGTCACCGTCTTCTACCTGGCGCTGGCCACCGGCGGCGCAGTGCACCTGCTGCCGCGCCGGTGCACCGGCGCCGAACTCGCCGAGCGGCTGCGCGCCGGGCGCATCGACTATCTGAAGATCACCCCGTCGCATCTGATCGCGCTGACCGCCGACACCGAGCCGGGTGACCTGCTGCCCGCCCGCGCGCTGATCCTCGGCGGCGAGGCGTCCGATCTGGACCACGTCCGGCCGCTCGCGGCCGCCGGCCCGGCCCGGGTGTTCAACCACTACGGCCCCACCGAGGCCACCGTCGGCGTCGCCACGTACGAGGTGCCGGCCGACGGGCCGGGTACCGGCCCGGTGCCGATCGGCCGCCCCCTGCCGCACGCCCGGGTGTACGTGCTCGACGAGCGGATGCGCCCGGTGCCGGTCGGCGTGCCCGGCGAGCTGTGCCTCGGCGGCGACCGGCTCGCCCGCGGCTACCTGAACCGGCCCGACCTGACCGCCGAGCGGTTCGTGTCCGATCCGTACGGCCCACCCGAGGCCCGCCTCTACCGCACCGGCGACCTGGGCCGTTGGCGCGAGGACGGGCAGCTCCTCTTCCTCGGCCGCCGCGATCATCAGGTGAAGATCCGCGGCTACCGGGTCGAGTTGGGCGAGATCGAGGCCGCGCTGCGGGACTGCCCCGGGGTGCGGCAGGCGGCGGTGCTGCTGCGCGACGACCGGCTGGTGGCGTACCTGGAGCCGGCCCCCGACGTGACCGCCCCGGAGCCGGCGGAGCTGCGCCGCCGGCTGGCCGATCGGCTGCCCGAGCACATGGTGCCCAGCCGCTGGGTGCGCCTGGACCGGCTGCCGTTGCAGGAGCACGGCAAGGTGGACCGGCGGGCGCTGCCCGAGCCGACCGACGACGGGCCGACCGGCGAGCGGGTGACGCCGGTCGGGCCGGTGGAGACCCTGGTCGCCGGGATCTGGCAGGCCGTGCTCGGGTTGGCCGAGGTCGGCGCCACCGACGACTTCTTCGAGCTGGGCGGGCACTCCCTGCTGGCCACCCAGGTGGTGGCCCGACTGCGCCGGGAACTTCCCGCCGTGGTCGGTGCCGCGCCGGCGGTCAGCGTGATGGACCTGTTCCGGCACCGCACCGTACGCGAGTTGGCCGGTCTCGTCGCCGGGGCCGACACCGGCACCGGCGGGCTGTTGCACGAACTCACCCCGCCGGGGCCCGCCGCCGACCGGCTCGCCACCCTGGTCTGCGTCCCGTACGGCGGTGGCAGCGCGGTGGTGTACCAACCGCTGGCCGACGCCCTGCCCTCCGGGTACCGGCTGCTGTCGGTGGCCGTACCCGGGCACGACATCGGCCTCGCGGACGACCCCGCGCCGATCGAGGAGGTGGCCGCCGACGTCGTCGCGGAGATCCAGGACCGGGTGACCGGGCCGCTGATCCTGTACGGACACTGCGGCCCCGGCGGGGCCCTCGCCGTCGAGGTGGCCCGCCGGCTGGAGGCCGCCGGCCGGGACCTGGTCGCGGTGTACCTCGGCGCGGTCTTCCCGTTCGGCCGGCCCGCCGGCGGCCTGCTCGGGCCGCTGCTGCGGCTGCGGCTGGCCGAACGGCTGCGCAGCGATCGGATCTACCGCACCTGGCTACAGGCGCAGGGCACCTCCATCGGTTCGCTCGCCCCCGACGAGGTCCGGTTCCTGATCCGGGCGATGCGGCACGACGCCGAGGTCTCGGAGGAGTACTTCACCGAACTGATGCGGCAGCGGGTCAGCCCGCTGCGGGCGCCGATCATCTCGGTGGTCGGCGAGCGTGACCGCGGCACCGACTTCCACGAAGAGCGGTACCGGGAATGGCACTTCCTCAGTGACCGCACCGCGCTCGCGGTGATCGACGAGGGCGGGCACTACTTCCTCAAGTACCGGGCCGGTGAGCTGGCCGAGATCGTCACCGGCGTACACCGGCAACTCGACGCGCCGCCCGCCTCCGCCGCGCCGCCGGTCGCTTCGGCCGACCCGGACGCTGCGCCGCCCGCCTGGCAGCTCGCCGACGTCTCGCACCGGGGAACCGACGGACCGTCGGCCGCCAAGACGGCGGTAGGTGCCGCGCCGCCGCCGAGCCTGCGTCGCTTCGGCCTGGTCGCGGCCGGCCAGATCGTCTCCGGCATGGGCAGCGCGCTGACCGCCTTCGCCATCCCACTGTGGATCTACATGCAGACCGGGTCGCTCGCCCGGTTCGCGCTCTTCGCCGTGCTCGCCCTGATGCCCGGCCTGCTCGTCTCGCCGCTGGCCGGGGCGCTGGTCGACCGGTTCAGCCGGCGGCGTGTCCTGCTGACCGCCAGCGCTGCCGCCGGGGTGGCCAACGCGGTGATGGCCGGGCTGGTGCTGGCCGACCTGGCCGAGGTGTGGCACTTCTACCCGTTCACCGGCTGGCTGTCGGTGGCGCTGGCCTTCCAGCGTCTCGCGTTCGTCTCGGCGGTGCCGCAGCTGGTGCCCAAACGCTTCCTCGGTCACGCCAACGGCCTCGCCCAGACCGCCGTCGGCCTCACCCAGTTCACCGTGCCGCTGGTCGCCGTGGCGCTGTTGCAGGCCGTCGGGCTGCGCGGCATCCTGCTCATCGTCGTGGCGTCGTACCTGTTCGCGATCGCGGTGCTGGCGGCCGTACGGTTCCCGCGCACGCTGGCCCTGCAACGCCGCGAGGGCATCGGCGCGGAGATCATCGCCGGTCTGCGTTACTCGCTGCGCCGCCGGGAGTTCCGCGCCATGCTGGCGTTCTTCGCGGCGTTGAACTTCTTCCTGTTCCCGGTGCTGTTCCTGCTCTCCCCGCTGGTGCTCGGCTTCGCCGACCTGAACGAGGTGGCACAGGTCGCGCTGACCGGTGGGGTCGGGGCGGCCACCGGCGGCCTGGTGATGCTGGTCTGGGGCGGCCCGCGTCGACGCCGGATGCGGGCGGTGCTGCTGGGCACCCTCGGCATCGCGGTGGCCGCCGTGCTGACCGGGCTGCGACCGAACCTGCTGCTCATCGGCGCGGGCGCGTTCGGCATGTACCTGGCCCTCGGCATCGTCAACGGCGTCTACAACACGATCATCCAGACCAAGGTGCCGCCCCGCGTCCACGGCCGGGTCTTCGCGCTCAACCAGATGGTCGCGCAGTCCACCCTGCCGTTGGGCTGGGGCGTCGTCGCCCCGTTCGCCGCCCGGCTGGCCGAGCCGATGCTGCTCGCCGACGGCGCGCTGGCCAGCACGGTCGGCGCGGTGATCGGCGTCGGTCCGGGGCGGGGCCACGGGCTGCTCTACGTGCTGTTCGGCGTGTGCATCGCGCTCACCGCGCTGGTGTCGCTGGCCACCCCCGTACTGGCCCGGTTCGACGACGAGGTGCCCGACGCGCCACCCGACGACCTGGTCGGCATCGAGGAACGCCAGGCCAGGGCCGCCGGCACCGGGGAAGGCCGAACCGTCGCCGGCGGCGAGGAAGGCCGGGCGCTGGCGGGCGCGACCGGGAGGGTGAGCTGAGGTGACCGCAGCGATCACCGGTGGGGCAGCACGGCCGCCCCGGACCGTGCCCGAGCTGCTCGACTGGCGTACCGCCCTGCACCCGGGCCGGGTGGCCATCGAGGTGCACGGCGTGGCGGCGCTGACCTTCGCCGAATGGTCCGCCGGCGCGATCGCCGTCGCCGCCGCGCTGCGTCGCCGGGGCCTGCGCCACGGCGACCGTGTCGGCCTGCTGTTCGGCGCCCGGGACTGGACCCGGTTCGCGGTGGCGTACTGCGGGGTGTTGCGGGCCGGCGGCGTCGCCGTGCCGCTGTCCGACCGGCTCGCCGCCGGGCAACTCGAGTACGCGCTGACCCACTGCGCGGCCACCGCAGTCGTGTACGGCGACGACACCCCCGCCC
>NZ_POTY01000093.1 GCF_003236315.1 Micromonospora craterilacus | reverse complement strand
GGGTTAGGGAGGCGTAGAGGGTTTCCAGGCGGCGGGTTTGTTGGTGGAGGTCGAAGTCGCGTTCGACTCGGTGGCGGGCCTCGTGGCCCAGGTGGTCGCGGAGCGCTCGGTCGGTGAGCAGGCGGCGGAGGTTGGCGGCCAGGGCCGGTGGGTCGCGCTCCGGGCCGAGCAGGCCGTTGGTCTCGTGGGTGATTGCTTCGGGGATGCCGCTGTGGCGGGTCGCGACGACCGGCACGCCGAGGCTGCCGGCCTCCAGGATCGTCGTCGGCAGGCCCTCGGTGTCGCCGTCCGACGCCGTCCGCGACGGTGCCGCGAGGATCCGGGACTCGGCCACGTGCCGCAGCACCTCGGCCGGCGGCAGCGCGCCGAGGAACGTCGCGTCCACGCCCAGCCGCTCGGCGCGGGTGCGTACCTGCTCGTGCAGGGGCCCGGTGCCGATCAGAAGGACGCGGGGGCGCAGGTCCGGCAGCAGCCCGATGGCCTCGACGAGGTCGTCGACGCCCTTCTTCTCGACGAACCGGCCGACGAAGACCACGTCCCAGTTCTTCGGGCCCGCCGCCGGCTCCGCCGGGACGGGCACCCCGGTGTGGTGTACGCGGACCTTCGCCGGATCCGCGCCGAGTTCCACCGCCCGGTCCCGGATCGGTCCGGAGACGGCGAGGATCAGCGCGGCCCGGTCGAACGCGGTCCGCAGGTTGAGCCGGTGTCGGGCACCGCGCGGCCCGGGGGCGGCCGGCTGCTGGGTGACGTCGAGGCCGTGCAGGGTGATGACCAGCGGAATGCCGAGCTGCGTGGCGGTGCGGCTGACCAACCAACCGTCCCCACCGAAGTGGGCGTGCACCACGTCGGGTCGCAACCGGGCCAGCAACCGGCGCAGCCGGGGCGAGCCGCCGGTCAGCCGCAACCGGAGCCACTCGCGGCGGCCACGGGGCGTGTCCGGGCAGACCACCACGTCGGTGTCCCGGACCAGCGGCGAGGCGACCCGGACCGCACCCAGGTAGACCGGGCGCCAGGTGGGCAGCGCGTCGGCCTGGTTCCGGATGAACGTCTCCGACCCGGGGAGCAGGCAGCTCCGCCAGATCGCGGCGACCCTATCGCCGGACATCGGCCCCGGTTTCCGTCGACCTGGCCCGCCCGTCCGGGCCATCCTGGTCGGCGACCGCCGGCCGGCCCGCTGCCGGTTGCCCGGCCACGCCCGCTGCCGGTTGCCCGGCTACACCCGCTGCCGGTTGCCCGGCCACGCCCGCTGCCGGTTGCCCGGCTACACCCGCTGCCGGTTGCCCGGCCACGCCCGCTGCCGGTTGCCCGGCTACACCCGCTGCCGGTTGCCCGGCTACACCCGCTGCCGGTTGCCCGGCCACGCCCGCTGCCGGTTGCCCGTCCTGGGCGGCGTTTCGGCGGCCGAGGATCCGGTCGCGCATCCGGTGCCGCAGCTGCGGCGGGATCAGCCAGATCTGCAGGAACGTCAGGTAGTCGAGGAAGCCCGGTCGGCCGTGCCGGCGCGCCTCGGCGAGCAACAGGCGGAAGACCCGGAGGCTGCGGGTCGGCGCCGCCATGGAGCTGATGATGCTCATCGTGATCGCGGCGTACGCCCGAGGGGTGATCAGCGGCCGGATCCCGCGCAGCCACTCCAACTGGGCCTGCCAGGGCGAGCTGAGGCTGATCCGCGGACGGTCCTCGTCCTGGTGCCAGAGCACCAGCGGCTCGGCGGCGATGACCAGGTCGACGTCCGGGTGGCTGGTCGCTCGTACGGTCCAGTCGAGTTCCTGCTGCCGGCGCAGGCCGACGGTGAACGGCACCCGGCGCAGCAGCTCGGTCGGCGCCATGATGGTCGAGGTCTGGATGAAGCCGTCGCCGTGAAACAGCCCACGCCGGAGGGTGAGGTACTCACAGATCGGCTCGCCCGGCTCCGGCAGCCGGCGAGGCATCACGAACTCCGCCCGGGGCGTCTTGTTGATCAGACGGCTGGCCACGATCGGGCTCGGCACCACGGCATCCCGGGCGACTTCCAGCTGAACGGCCAGCTTGTCGGGCAGCCACTCGTCGTCATCGTCCAGCAGCGCCGTCCAGCGGGCGCGGGCCTCGCGTACGCCCATGTTGCGGGCGTTGGGCGCGCCCCCCTTGGCGGGCAGTTCCACCACCCGCAGCCGAGGGTCGCCGATCTCGGCGAGGGCCTTGCCGGTCTCCTCGTCCGGTCCGTCGACCACGACGATGACCTCGATGTCGGTCACGGTCTGCGCGAGGGCACTGCGGACCGCCCGGGTCACCAGCGCAGCACGGGCGAGGGTGGGTACGACCACGCTGACCTCGGGTGTGGATGGCATGACCACCTGCTCACTCGCGCCGGACCGACATGTGCGCACAGTGACGCTAGGGACTCCGGGCGGCCCGCCGGTGAATGGCGGGCAGCGGTCAGACGTACAGCGGCGGTCGCCGGGTGGCAGGGGGCCGGCGGCGGCACGACGTGGCCGCGGTTAGTCTCGCGGCCATGTCGGAACTGCCGAAGGCCGAGTTCGCCTTCCCCGGCCCGCTGCGGGACCAGTTGGTCGCCGCGATCCTCTCCGGGGCGAAGACCTCGACCACCGGGCTGCTGCTGGAGTACGAGCGCGACGGTGACCCGCTGCCGACGGTCGGCGCCCGGTCGGTCCTGGTGGACTCCGACAACCGGCCGGTCGCGGTGATCGAGCTGACCGAGGTGCGGGTGGTCCGGCTCGGCGACATCGACCTGGCCCACGCCCGGGACGAGGGCGAGGGGTTCGAGACGGTCGCCGACTGGCGCGCCGGGCACGAGACGTTCTGGCACGGCCCGGAGTACCGGGCGTACCTCGGTGATCCCGGCTTCACCGTCGACGACGACACGCTCGCCGTCACCGAGCGTTTCCGGGTGGTGCGGCGCGACGACCCGGACGGCTTTCCGGCGGCCCCCACCCGGTAGGCGCGGCCGTCCGCGCCGCTATGGTCGCCGGACCAGGGTCGACGCCCTGGCGGAAGGCCGGACCGGGGTCGACGCCCTGGCGGAGGGTCGGTGCGCCGGCCGGTCAGAGGGGCGGTGGGCGGTGGCGGACGCGGAACTGGTCGTCGAGGTGGCGGGCGCGGTGGCCACGGTGGTCATCCGCAACCCGGGCCGGCGCAACGCGATGACGCCGGCCATGTGGCGCCAGCTGCCGGTGCTGCTCGACGGCTTGGATGCCGATCCGGCGGTCCGCGCGCTGGTGCTCACCGGCGCCGACGGCACCTTCTGCGCCGGTGCCGACCTGGGCGACCTCGACGAGCTGCTGGACGCCGGCGACGACAGCATCGCGGTCGCGGCCGAGGAGCGGCTGGCTCGCTTCGCCAAGCCGACCGTGGCCGCCGTGCGGGGCGCCTGTGTCGGCGGCGGCTGCCAACTGGCCGTCGCCTGCGACCTGCGGATCGCCGCCGACGATGCGCGATTCGGCGTACCGCCGGCCCGGCTCGGCCTGGTCTACCCGGCACCCACCACCCGCCGGCTGGCCCGGCTGGTCGGCCCGTCGGCGGCCAAGCACCTGCTCTTCACCAGCGAGTTGATCGACGCCGAGCGGGCGCTGCGGATCGGCTTGGCCGACGAGGTGCTGCCCGGTGCCGACCTGGCCGCCCGGGTCGACGGGCTCACCGGCGCGATCGTGGCACGCTCGCAGCTCAGCGTCGCCGGCGCGAAAGAGATCATCGACGGGCGGGCGGACGACGACCGGGTCGCCTGGTGGCACAGGCAGGTGCGGGCGAGCGGCGAGGCCCGGGAGGGTGTGGCGGCGTACCACGAGCGCCGTGCGCCGCGCTTCGGGTGGACACCACCCGCTGGCCGCTGACTCCGGCCGGGTCGGCGCTGCGGCCCGGTGGCCGACTTCGACAACGGCCCGGCCCGGCCCCTGCGGCCCGGTGGCCGACCTCGACGGCGGCCAGCTCCAACGCGCCCGGCCGGGCCGCCGCCGGGGGCCGGCGGGTGCCGCGCCGGGGTCGTCCCCCGGCACGCCCCCCGTTCCCGCCGGCCGGCCCGTCACCGCCCGGCCAGCGCCGCCCAGCTCGGCACGACCGGTACGCGCCGCAGCGGCATGCCCGCCTCGGCCGGCGTACGGTCGCCCTTGCGCTGGTTGCAGGCGTAGCAGGCGGCCGTGGTGTTCTTCCAGGTGTTCCGGCCGCCGCGCGAGCGGGGCAGGATGTGGTCGATGGTGCTCGCCGGCCCGTCGCAGTACGCGCAGCACCGGCCGTCCCGGCGCAACACCCCGGCGCGGGACCAGGCCGGGCCGGAGCTGAACCGCCAGCGGGTCACCACGTAGCGGACCAGCCGCACGACCCGGGGCACCGGGAAGACTCCGATGACCCGGTCCGGCACCGCCTCGTGGATCTCGGCGACCCGGCGGCAGAGCATCCGGATCGCGTGTTGCACGGTGACCCGGTGCAGCGGGCCGAGGTCGGCGTTGACAACGAGGACGGCGTCCACCGGGATCTCCCCTCCATGACGGTGACGGACGTACGGGCCGGACAGCGACGAGCCGCCCGACCCCGGGCGGGTGGGCGGCTCGGCGGGTACGGGTACGCGCGTCAGTCGGGCCGGCCACCTCGGGGGCGTTCCGTTCGGCAACCGCCGCTGAGCAGCCACGACGGCACGGCGGTGACGTGCGACATCGACATGGCGGGCTCCCGGAACGGCGGTTGACCTTGCGTGATCACGGTAGGTGCGGCCCTCGGCCGGCGGCAACGCATTTCGATGCGGCTCAGCGCCGGGCGGTGGCTTCGATGCGGTTCCACGCCCGGTGGCCGCTGTGGGCGGCTCAGGGCCGGGCGAGCAGGCCGCGGGGGCGGACGGAGCGGACCGGCTCGGCCGCGCCGCCCTCCGCCCGCAGGATGTGGTTCGCCGCGATGATGCCGGTGGCCGCCGCCCGCTCCATCAACGCGCTCGGGAAGTCGGTGCGGATGCCGTCGCCGGCCAGGTAGAGCCCGTCGGCGTCGGTGCGTACCCCGGGCCGCCGAGCGTGGCTGCCTGGGGTGAAGGCCGGCGCCCTCGCCTCCACCCGGGCACGCAGCTCCCGGACCCGCAGCCGGGCCGCCTCCGGCCAGAGCCCGGTCAGCTCGGCGCGCATCCGTTCGGCCAGCTCCTCGGCGGGCACCTCCGGCTCGCAGGCGTACGCGTGCAGCTCGATCACCGAGCCGCCGGTGCGCTCCGCCCAGCGCCGTGACTCGTGCTCCAACCGGTGGTACAAGGTCACCGAGTCCAGGGTGGACTGACGGGACACCCCACTGAAGATCGCCCGCCCAGCCTCGACGTCCCCGTCGCACCAGTAGCGTGCCACCGCGTACGGCGGGCCGGGTCGACCGTACCCGGGCAGCGCCGCCACCAGTTCCGGAGCGGCCCCGGTCAGCGCCGGTGAGGCCGCGACCAGCGTGGCGAGGGCCGGCGGGTTGACGGCGAGCACGACGTGCCTGGCCCGGTACGCCGCCTCGGTGGTCGCCACCCGCCACCCGGTGGGTTCCCGGTGCAGCGCGGTCGCTGCGACGCCGGTGACCACCTGGCCGCCGTGGCGCTGCACGTGCCGGGCCAGGGGGCGCCAGATCGCCGTGTCGTAGTCCTCGTCGGGGCAGTCGAAGGCCAGCCCTTCCGGGTTGCCGAGCAGGTAGAAGTGGAACTGGGCGATCATCTCGGCGGCCGACATCTCCGCCTCGTGGTTGAAGAACGAGTGGGAGAAGACCTCGAAGAGCATCGCCCGGGCCCGGTCCGGCAGCCGCAACGAGGTGAGCAGATCGTCGGCGGTGGCGTGGTCGAACTCGGCGTAGGTGCGTGCCGGGTGGTAGGCCAGCAGCGGCAGGGCGGCGTCCCGGTCCATCCCGCGCAGGTCACGTAGGCGCAGGCTGGGACTGCGGGCCAGCAGGGTGAGCAGGTTCGCCGGCGGGGCGGGTGGCAACCGTCCGAACTCCTCGGCCGGCCATTCGGCGCTCAGCACCGGATAGCCGGGGACCGGCCGGAGGAAGGTCAGCGCCGGGTCGACCCGACGCAGGATGTTGCGCCAGTTGTAGTACTGCCGGAAGAAGGCGTGGAAGCCGTGCTCGTTGACCTGCCGGCTGCCGTCGGCGAGAGTTTCCGGCCAGGCGCCGAGCCGCCCGCCCAGGGTCGGCGCGGCCTCCAGCACGGTCACCTCAACGCCGCGCTCGGCGAGGACCACCGCCGCGGACATGCCGGCGATCCCGCCGCCGACGACCACCGCCGCGACCGGGTGCGGCACCCGGGAAGCACCACCGCCGCCCGGGTCCACCTCGTGCGCGCGTACGCCAAGGAGCCGACCGATCACCTGCGACAGCGCCACACCGCACCTCCTCGGCCGACGCTCCTCAGTCTGCCTGAGGTGCATGGAAGGGCCCCTTATTAACAGGCTGGTGTTAAGAAGGGGCCCGGGTACCTCACGAGGCGTTAACAGGGGGCCCTTCCTTTCACCGCAGGCAGCGGTGGGGGCGGTCGGAGGGGGGCCAGACGTACTCCAGGTCGTCCGGGACGTCGTCGCCGAAGATCGGGCGGTAGTGGGCGGGGTCCTTGCGGAGCAGCGACGAGCGGTGGCTCAGGTGCAGATCCGTCCGGCCGAGCCAGGGCGGCAGTTCTCCGGCGACGGCCAGCTCCTGCTGGGACCGAACGTGGTCGATTCCGCAGGCGGCGGCGAGGTCGGAGGTCAGCGTCGCCGCACAGGTGTCGGCCCGGCCCGCCGCGCACCAGACCGCGCAGATGTCCAGCCCGTACCGGGTCAGGGCCTCCTCGTACCCGGCCCACATCCGCACCGCGGGGTGGTTGCGCCAGCCGTACGTGGGTCTGGTCAGCCCGCGCAGCACCTGGATCGCCTCCACCCGCTGCTTGCCCAGCCGCCGTTGGTCCAGCGCCCGGGCGCTGGCCAGGAAGTCCGGGTACGGCAGGAACGTCTGCATGCCGCTGCCCTACCCGTCACCGGCCGGGACATGCCGGGCCACCGCAGTGTCCATGATCGTCACGGGGCTGCGCGGAGTGCGACCGCCTTACTACGATTCGGGCATGGCGGAGCCGTTGCTCGATCGGGCCCGACGGGCCAGCCGCCGGTTGCGGGTCAACGGGGAGCCCCGGGCGCACTACGTGATCTGTGGTCAGGACCCCCTGGCCTACTGGGTGGTGCGGGCGATGCTCGCCAGCGAGACGCAAGCCGGCCGGCTGCGGATCACCCTCATCGTGCCCGAACGCCGGCGCTCGCCGGGGCCGGACGGCCGTGACCTGGCCGGTATCGAGGTCATCCGGGCCGACCGGCTGGACGAAATCACCTTCCGCCGGGCGGGGCTGGCCGGTGCGGCGGGGCTGGCCCTGCTGCACCAGGACGACGTGGGCAACATGCACGCCGCGCTCTGCGCGCAGGAGGTCGAGCCCCGGTTGCGCCTGGTGGTGCGGATGTTCAACACCGGCCTGGCCAACGGCGTACGGCAGATCTTCCCCGACTCGACCGTGCTCTCGGACGCCTCGATGGCCGCCCCGGCCTTCGTGGCCGCCGCCCTCGGCGAGGTCGCGCCCACGTACTTCCGGCACGGCGGGCGCACCCTCTACGTGGCCCGTCGGGACGACGTACGCCCGAGCGAGATTCTCTGCGGCGTGGCCGACATCCGCGACCCCCAGCAGGAACTGGTGCTCCCGGCCGACGACCGGCGGGCCGACGTGGTCCTTGCCGAGGCGCTCGGCCGACCGGCGGGCACCGAGTTGGCCGCGCGCCGGCTGGTCCGGGCGCGGCGGCGGCGCCGGCCGGTGGCGATGGTGCTCCGGGCGATCCGCGGTTTCGCCACTCGCAAGATCGGGGTCGCGGTGATCGTGCTGCTCGCCGTGGTCGCGGCACTGGGCGGGCTGTACGCCAACGCGGCGCACGTCCCCTGGGCCGACGCGCTCTACCTGACCATGGTCACCACCCTCACCGGCCAGGATCCGGACATCAAAAAGCCGGCCGAAGAGCAGATCATGCAGGTGGTGCTCAACCTCGCCGGGCTGGCGCTGATCCCGTTGATCACGGCGGTTGTCGTGGACGGCGTGGTTCGTGCCCGGCTGGCCCTGCACACCGGGCGGATCCTGCCCGAGCGCTCCGGGCACGTCGTGGTGGTGGGGCTGGGCAACATCGGTACCCGGGTGATGGCCCAGCTCAACGACCTCGGCATCGAGGTGGTGGCGATCGACAAGAACGCGGACGCGCGCGGTGCGGGGCTGGCCCGACGGTTGGGCGTACCGCTGGTGGTGGGGGACGCGGCGCAGGAGGAGACGCTGCGGGCCGCCTCGGTGGCCAACTGCCAGGCGCTGGTGGTGGTCTCCACCGACGACGGGGCCAACCTGCGGGCGGCGCTGAACGGCCGGACCATCAACGACCAGCTCCGCGTGGTGCTGCGACTGTTCGACGGTGACTTCGCCGAGCGCGTGCAGCGGGCCTTCGACATCGGCACCTCGCGCAGCGTCTCCTATCTGGCCGCCCCGTCGTTCGCCGCCGCCGTGCTGGACCGGGCGGTGATCGCCACCATCCCGGTCGGCCGGCACGCACTGCTGGTCACCGAGGTTTCGGTGGCGGCCGGCTCGGAGCTGGACGGCCGTACGCTCGGCACCGTCGGTCGGTCCGGCAGCGTACGGCTGCTCGCGCACGTACGCGCCGGCGGGCAGCGCCTCGACTGGTCGCCGGACCCGCGGATAGTGATCGTCGCGGGTGACCGGCTGACCGTGCTGGCCCGGCGCGCGGGCCTGAACGGCCTGCTCCGCGCGGCCGGCCCACCCGAGCCGGAGGCCCCGACGCAGGCCGGGACACCGCCGGTCCCGAGAGAGGCCGAGGAGTAAGACTCACCCGGAGCCGCTGCCCGTCCCGCAGCACCGAGTACGACGGTCGTGGTGGGTCAGTGGCGGGTGGGGCGGAGGGCGTACCAGGCGGCACCGAGGGCGAGGATGCCGAAGCCGGCTAGCACGGTTGGCAGCGGCAGGTTGACCGCGAGCACCAGGCAGCCGACCAGCCCCGCCACGGCGAGCGCCTGCACCGGCAGCTTCCGCGCTGGCTCCCGACCGAGGGTCAGCGCCGCCGCGTTGGTGATCGCGTAGTAGACCAGCACGGTGACGCTGGAGAAGCCGATCGCGCTGCGGACGTCGCCGAGTGCCACCACGAGGATCACCACGGCGGCGACCGCCAGTTCGGCGCGGTGCGGCACCCGGTGTACCGGGTGCACGGCGGCCAGCGCGGCGGGCAGGTCGCGGCGGCGGGCCATCGCCAGGGTGGTGCGGCCGACCCCGGCCACCAGGGAGAGCAGTACTCCCGTCACCGCGATGGTCGCGCCAGCACGGACCACCCAGGCCACGCCGGGCAGCCCGGCGGCGGTCACCACGTCGGCCAGCGGCGCGGTCGACCCGGCGAGCCGGGCCGGCCCGAGCACGCCGAGTGCGATCACGGCCAGCACCAGGTAGATCGCCAACACCAGGCCGAGCGCCAGCGGCACCGCCCGGGGAATGGTCCGTTCCGGCTCACGGACCTCCTCGCCGAGGGTGGCGATCCGGGCGTACCCGGCGAAGGCGAAGAAGAGCAGGCCGGCGGCGGTGAGCACGCCCCGGGCGGAGCCACCGGGCTGATCGATCCGGGCGACCGAGACGCCGGTCGCGCCGGCCACCGCGACCAGGGCCAGCACCGCCAGTACGACGAGCACCAGGACCCGGGTCGCGCCGGCGGTCTTGCCGATGCCCCGCAGGTTCACCCCGGTCACCGCGATGACGGCGGCGACCGCGACGAGACGGGCCTGCCCCGGCCAGAGGTACGCGCCGATGGTCAGCGCCATCGCCGCGCAACTGGCCGTCTTGCCGACCACGAAACCCCAGCCGGCGAGGAAGCCGGCGAACGGGCCGAGGCGTTCCCGGCCGTAGACGTAGGTGCCGCCGGACTCGGGGTACCGGGCCGCCAGCCGGGCCGAACTGGTCGCGTTGCAGAAGGCGATGAAGCCGGCCAGGGCCAGTGCCACCAGCAGGCCGGACCCGCCGGCCGCCGCGGCGGCGGGGGCGAAGACCACGAAGACGCCCGCGCCGAGCATCGAACCCAGACCGATGACGACGGCATCCGGTACGCCCAACCGGCGCGTGAGTTGATCCACGGCCGCAGCCTAGGGGCGTTCGGTGAACGGAATGTCCCATCGCTGTAGCCGGCGAGGAAGCGGCAGGTCGTCCCAGGGCACCCGGTGCAGAATCCGGTCCAGCAGCAGCCCCAGCAGCAGCCCGGCCACCGAGTCGGTCAGCCAGTGCCACCCCAGGTACGTGGTGGTGCACAGCACCACGGTCGGCGGCACGATCCGGACCGCGAGCACCACCCGACGCGGCATGGTGCGGCCGAGGCTGGCCAGCAGCGGGGCGAGCAGCAGCGCGATCACCCCATACCAGACGATCGCGTTGGCCACGTGCCCGGACGGGTAGGACTGGGCGAACCGGACCGGCAGGTCGTCCTGGAAGAGCGGGAGGGTCTGTGCCGGCGGCAGGAACGGCTCCTTGACGCTGGCGCTCGGCGCCGGCCGGGCCGTCCACACCTTCAGCGGGCCGATGGTCAGGTAGGTCAGCACGAAGGCGGCCACCGGGACGAGCAGCGGGCGCACCGAGCGCAGCCGGATCGCCAGCAGCACCCCCAGGCCGGCCGCGATCAGCGTCAGCGGGGTGCCCTGGCCCAGGTAGTTGAGGACGGCCGCGACCCACCAGGCGGCGGTGGGCCGGTGCGCGTCGGCCCAGTCGGCCACCGCGCGGTCGATGCCGAAGAACCAGCCGGCGGTGAGCGCGGCGGTCAGCCCGACGAGGGCGGCCGGCAGCAGGGCGTCGAACCACCAGCCGGCCGGGCGGACCGGCTGGAGCCGCAGGTTCCGGCGTACCGTCGTGGTCTCCCGCACTCCGGTCACGCTACCGGCCCGGTGCGGTGGTCGGTCGCCCGCGGTGCGCGGCGACTGTGTGCCCAGCCACGCGGGGAAGCGTTCCGGCGGGCCAGGCGTCAGACTTGACGCCGTGCGGATCACCTCGGCCCTCGTCGACCCGGCGCTGCTCGACCTGCCCTGGTCGACCCCGTTGGAGCAGTGGCCGGCCGAACACCTGGTCGCGCTGCCACAGGGCATCTCCCGGCACGTGGTGCGTTTCGTGCGCCTCGGCGGGTACGTCTACGCGGTCAAGGAGACCGGCGAGCGGGTGGCCGAGCGGGAGTACGACCTGCTGCGCGCCCTGGAGCGGATCGACTTCCCGTCGGTGCAGGCGGTGGCGATCGTCGCCGAACGGGAATCCGACTCGGGGGAGCCACTGGACCCGGTGCTGATCACCCGTCACCTGCAGTTCTCCCTGCCGTACCGGGCGCTCTTCTCGCACACGTTGCGGCCGGAGACGATGGGCCGGCTGCTCGACGCGCTCGCCGCGCTGCTGGTCCGGATGCACCTGACCGGCTTCTTCTGGGGCGACTGCTCGCTGTCGAACACGCTGTTCCGGCGGGACGCGGGTGCCTTCGCCGCGTACCTGGTCGACGCCGAGACCGGGGCGTTGCGCACCGCGCTCTCCAACGGCCAGCGTGGCGAGGATCTGGAGATCGCCCGGGTCAACATCTTCGGCGAGGCGCTGGACCTCCAGGCCGCCGGCCTGCTGCACGACTCGATCGACCCCGAGGTGGTCTGCGAGGAGGTCGTGCAGCGCTACGAGCGGCTCTGGCACGAGATCACCTACGAGCAGCAGGTCGAGCGGGAGGCCCGGCACGACATCGAGGGGCGGATCCGCCGGCTCAACGAGATGGGTTTCGACGTCGCCGAGGTGGCCATGTCGACAATCGACAACGGCCGCTACCTGATCCGGCCCAAGGTGGTCGACGCCGGCTACCACACCCGCCGGCTGCTCCGGCTCACCGGCCTGGACGCCGAGGAGAACCAGGCCCGCCGGCTGCTCAACGACCTCGACGCGTACCGGGCGGAGAGCGACCTGACCGACGAGCAGCAGGCCGCCCACCGCTGGTTGACCGAGGTGTTCGAACCGGTGGTCCGGGCGGTACCCGCGCACCTGCGGCGCAAGCTGGAGCCGCAGGAGCTGTTCGCGCAGATCATCGAGCACAAGTGGCTGCTCTCCGAGCGGGCCGGCCGGGACGTCGGGATGCGCCACGCGGTGCAGTCGTACCTGGCCGACGTGCTGGTGCACCGCCCGGACGAGCAGGCCGTGCTCGGCGTGGAGATCCCGACGGCCGGCTGACCGGTCGCGTCACTCCACCCAGGAACCGGCGCGCATCACCCGGACGATCTCGAGGTCGTCGTCGAGCACCACCAGGTCGGCGCGCAGACCGGCCTGGAGGGCGCCGACCTGACCGCCGAGGCCGACGGCCAGGGCCGGGGTGGTGGCCACCATGCGTACCGCGTCGGGCACCGGGATGCCGGCGGCGACCGCGTTTCGCAGGGCCACGTCCATGGTGAGGGTGCTGCCGGCGATCGCGCCGTCGCGGGCGAGCCGGGCCACCCCGTCGGCGACGGTCACCGCCTGGCCGCCCAGCTCGTAGTCGCCGTCCGGCATGCCGGCGGCGGCCATCGCGTCGGTGATCAGCGCGCACCGTTCCGGGCCGGCGGTCGAGGCGGCGAAGGTGAGCGTCCCCTCGTGCAGGTGCACCCCGTCGGCGACCAGCTCGCAGACCACGTTCGGCGCGGTCAGCAGCGCCACCACCGGCCCCGGCTCCCGGTGGTGCACCGCGCGCATCCCGTTGAACAGGTGGGTGCCGACGCTCGCGCCCGCCGACACGGCGGCGCAGGTCTGCTCGTACGTCGCGTCGGTGTGCCCGACCGCAGCCACCACGCCGTGCCCGGTGAGCAGCCCGATGGCCTCCAACGCGCCCGCGCGCTCGGGGGCGATGGTGACCATCCGTACCGTTCCGTCGCCGAGCTTGATCAGCTCGGCCAGCTCGTCGGTGGACGGGTCGCGGAGGAACTCGGGGTTCTGGGCGCCGCACCGGGCGGCGGACAGGTACGGCCCCTCGAAGTGGATGCCCGCCAGCACGCCCTCGCGGACCAGCGGCGCGAAGGCCGTGGTGGCCGAGCGCATCAGCTCGAACGGCGCGCTGACCAGGCTGGCCAGCAGGCTCGTGGTGCCGTGCCGCAGGTGGAACGCGGCGGCGGCGCGCGCCTGCCCGGCATCACCGGTGGTGAAGGTGTGCCCGCCTCCGCCGTGGGTGTGGATGTCCACGAAGCCGGGCACGATCCAGTGCCCGTCGCGCACCGACGGGTACTCGGCGACCGCGCTGATGGTGTCGCCTCTGACCTCGATGCAGCCCTGCCGGATCACCCCGCTCGGGGTCACCACCTTGCCGTTCACCCGTACGGTCATCGTTTCTCCAGCTGGTCGAGGGCGAGCAGGGCGGCGCCGAGGCAGCCCGCCTCGTCGCCGAGGGCGGCCGCGACCAGTCGCGGCTCCCGGTGGAAGGTGAGCCGGTCCCGCAGCGCCGCACGCAGCGGGTCGAACAATCCGGCGCCGGCCTGGGCGAGGCCGCCGCCCAGGACGATCGTCTCCACGTCGAACAGGGCCTGGCCGGTGGCGAGACCGTCGGCCAGCGCCTCGACGGCCTCCCGCCAGACCCGGGTGGCAAGTTCCTCGCCGGCCGCCGCCCGAGCGGCCACCTCGGCGGCGGTCACCATCGTCCGACCCGTGTCGGGCAGGTCGGCGGACCGACCGTCCGGCGTCGCGTCGGACCGGTCCGTCGATTCGGGGTCGGCGGTGAGTTCGGCGTAGCGGCGCGCGACGGCCGAGGCGGAGGCGATCGTCTCCAGACAGCCCGGACGCCCGCAGCCGCAGATCGGCCCGGCGGGGCGGACCAGGATGTGACCGAGTTCGCCGGCCGCGCCGTGTGCGCCGGTGGCGGCCGAGCCGGCGACCACGTGCGCGGCGGCGATGCCGGTGCCGATCGCCACGAAGAGGACGTGCTCGGCGTCCCGGCCGGCGCCGATCCGCGCCTCGGCGAGGCCGCCGGCGCGTACGTCGTGGCCGAGCGCCGTGGGCAGGCCGAGCCGCGCGGACGCCAGGTCGCGCAGCGGTACGTCCCGGAAGCCGACGTTCGCCGACCAGACCGCGACGCCGCGTGCCTCGTCGACGACGCCCGGCACCACGATGCCGAGCGCGGTCGGGGTGAGTCCGTCCGCACGCGCCTTGCCGGCCAGCCCGTCGGCCACCGCCAGGATCGTGCCGACCACCGCGTCGGCGCCGCGTCCGGCGTCGGTGGGGTGCCGTTCGGCGTGCACCACGACACCGTCGGGTCGGATCAGGGCGCACTTCATCCCGGTGCCGCCCACGTCCAACGCGACGACGACATCGCCGTCGATCACGCCACCACCCCTGCGCTCGGTGCCCGCCCGAGCGTGCTCCGTGCTGGGCTCACGCGAGCACCACGGACCGGCTCAGGTGTCGGGGCGCGTCGGGGTCGAGCCCACGACTGGTGGCCAGGGCGACCGCGAAGCGCTGGGCCAGGATCAGGTCGGCCATCGGGTCGACCGGGGTACGCCCGGCGGCCCAGCGGCCCAGCACCGTGCGGCAGCCGTGGGTGCGGCTGTGCACGAACGCCGCGCCGGTGGCGGCGACGTCCTCGGGCAGCCCCTCGGGCAACTCGCCGAAGGCCCAGACCAGCCGGCCGGGGGCGGCCACCGAGATCGGGCCGTGCCGGTAGTCCATCGCCGGGTACGCCTCGGCCCAGAAGGTGGCCGCCTCGCGGCACTTCAGCGCCGCCTCCCGGGCCAGCCCGACCGTCCAGCCCCGGCCGAGGAAGGTGACCTGCTCGATCAGGCTCGGGTCGATCGGCAGCGGGGCCCGGACGGCGACCTCCGCGTCGGCCACCAGCGCGGTGATGTTGTCGCCGAGTTGGGCGCGGAGCAGGGCCAGTGCGGTGGTGGCGAAGCGGGTCTGCACCACCGAGCGTTCGTCGGCGAACGGCATGGTGACGGCGGCGTCCGCGATGTCCACCGCCGGGGAGCCGGGATCGCCGACCAGCACCGTGGTCGGGATCCGTCCGCGCAGCTCGGAGAGCAGGTCCAGCACCTCGGTCGTGGTGCCGGAGCGGGTGATCGCCAGCAGCCGATCGTAGTGCCGGCCGGCGGGGAACTCGCTGGCCTGGAAGGCATCCGTCTCGCCCTGGCCGGCGGCCTCGCGGCGGGCCGCGTACGCCTGGGCCATGAACCATGACGTGCCGCAGCCGATGACGGCGACCCGCTCACCGGGGCGGGGAAGTCGGTCGAGCACCGTGGGGGCGAGGTCCGCCGCCTGGCGCCAGCAGTCCGGCTGGCTCGCGATCTCCGCGTGGACGTAGGCCATGAGAACTCCTCGCAGGGCGGGCCGCTGCGCAATACGGCTCGTTTGTGCCGTCTTTCGAGCGTCATTCTGCGTGAAACCTGGTGGAAATAGCAACCGCAGGGGCGATTGAGCAGGGTGAGCTTTTGCCTCATCCTAGTTTCGAGCACTAGTGTGCACGCAACCAATCACCGATTGTGCAGACACGGAGGCTTCCGGGTGGACCGCTACGCCAGATGGAACGCCCTGCTCGAAATGCTGACCGACTCCGGCCGGGTCAGCGTCGAGGAGGCCGCCGAGCGGCTGGCCGTCTCCCAGGCCACCATCCGTCGGGACTTCGACCAGCTCGCCCAGCAGCAGATGATCACCCGTACCCGGGGTGGTGCGGTCGCCAACGGAGTCTCGTACGATCTGCCGCTGCGCTACAAGACGGCCAAGCACTCGGCCGAGAAGCAGCGCATCGGCGCCGCCGCGGCGGCACTGGTCTCGCCGGGCACGGTGGTCGGCCTCAACGGCGGCACCACCAGCACCGAGGTGGCCCGGGCGCTGGCCGTCCGCCCGGATCTCAACACCAACGCCGAGGGCGCCCAGCTGACCGTGGTCACCAACGCGCTGAACATCGCCAACGAGCTGCTGGTCCGTTCCCGGATGAAGGTCGTGGTGGCCGGCGGGGTGGTGCGGCCGAAGTCGTTCGAGCTGGTCGGGCCGCTGGGTGGGGCGCTGTTGCGCGAGGTCACCCTGGACGTGGCGCTGCTCGGGGTGGACGCGATCGACCCGCAGCTCGGTGCCGCCGCTCACCACGAGGGTGAGGCGGCGATGAACAACCTGATGGTGGCCCGGGCCAAGCGGGTGGTGATCATCGCTGACTCGTCCAAGCTGGGCGGTCACGCCTTCGCCCGGATCTGCCCCGTCGACCGGGTCGAGACCCTGGTCACCGACTCGGGCGCCGCGCCCGAGGTGGTGGAGGCATTCCGCGCCGCCGGCGTCCACGTCATCTGCGCCTGAGGTGCAAGGAAGGGCCCCCTGTTAACGCCTCCGGTAGAGGAAGGGCCCCTTTTTAACACGCCGATCGGCGTGGCGATGCATACCGGGTATTGCTCTCTCGTGCATACCACGTATGGTGTCGGTCGTCACCCACACACCATCGGGGGAGGTGCAGCTTGCCAGCTGTCCTGGAGATCGAAGGTCTACGAAAGACATATCGGAGTCGACGACGCGGCACCCGCAACGCCCTGGACGGCTTCGACATGCGGGTCGAGGCGGGGCAGGTGCACGGCTTCCTCGGCCCCAACGGCTCGGGAAAGACCACCACGCTGCGTACGCTGCTCGGCCTGATCGGGCCGGACGGCGGCCGGATGACGATCCTCGGGCACCCGGTGCCCGAGGCGTTGCCGCAGGTCGCCGGGCAGGTCGGCGCTATCGTGGAGAGCCCGCAGTTCTTCCCGCACTTCACCGCGCGGGACACCCTGTCCCTGCTGGCGAGCGCCGGCGAGGTGCCCGCACAGCGGGTCGACGAGGTGCTGGAACTGGTCGGGCTGCGCGACCGGGCCGGCGAGCGGGTCAAGACGTACTCGCTCGGCATGAAGCAGCGACTCGCCGTCGCCTCGGCCCTGCTGAAGAACCCGCGGCTGCTGATCCTCGACGAGCCGGCCAACGGCCTCGACCCGGGCGGCATCCGGGAGATGCGCACGCTGATGCGTAACCTCGCCGAATCGGGCATGACCGTGGTGCTGTCCAGCCACATCCTCGGCGAGATCCAACTGATCTGCGACTCCGTCACCATCATCTCGCTGGGCCGGCGGGTCGCCTTCGGCCCGGTCGACGAGGTGCTCGCGCAGCACTCCTCCGGCGCGGTACGGGTCCGGCTGGAGGCGGTCACCGACCTGCCGGCCGCCGCCGCCGCGCTGACCCGGGCCGGGGTACGGGTGACCCCGAACCACGATCACCTGATGCTCGCCGGGGTGGACAAGCCGGCCACGGTCACCCGGCTGCTGGCCGAGCAGGGCCTCTACGTCAGCGAACTCGCTCCGGTCGCGGTCGACCTGGAGAGTGTCTTCCTCGAACTGACCGCCACCGCGCCCGTACCCGGCCAGCACCGGCAGGTCGACCAGTCCGTACGAATCGATGGGGCGGAGCCGTCCGCGCCCGCCGGGGGAGGTTGGGGCGCGTGAGTCTCTTCCGTACCGAACTGCGCCGGCTGGCCAAGCGGCGCTTCGCCCGCTGGATGACGGCGGCCGGCCTGCTGGTCCTGGTCCTCGTGGCGGCGGGCCTCTTCATCAGCAATCAGAAGATCGGCCCCGAGCAGTGGGCCGAGGCCGAGCGGGCCGCCGACCGGCAGCACCAGGAGCAGGTCCAGTGGGCCGAGCAGGAGCGGGTCAACTGCGAGCGGGCGAAGGCGGCGGGCGACGCCGTCGACTACTACCCGTCCGACTGCGCGGAGATCAGCGCGCCGCCCCGGGAGGTGATCGAGGCGCAGTGGTTCCTGCCCTCGACCTTCAACTTCCGGGAGAGCTTCGGCGACCTGCTGATCCCGCTCGCGGGGATCCTGGCCATGGTCGGCTTCGTGGTCGGTGCCTCCTTCGTCGGTGCCGAGTGGAACACCGGCGGGATGATGAACCTGCTGCTCTGGCGTCCGAAACGGTTGACCGTTCTGCTGACCAAGCTGGGGGCGCTGCTCACCGGGCTGCTCGCCCTGGCCCTACCTGCCTCGGTGGCCTGGTTCGGCAGCCTCTGGCTGGTCGCCACCTGGCGCGGAACCACCGAGAAGATGACCTCCGGGGTCTGGCAGTCGTTCCTGCTCACCGGGCTGCGCGGCATCGTGCTGGCGATGGTGGCGACGACGGTGGGCTTCGCCCTGGCCTCGCTCGGCCGGCACACCGCGATGGCGCTCGGCGGGGCGATCGCGGTGATGGTGGTCGGCCAGGTCGGGCTGGGCATCCTGCTGGGGGTCGCGGGGGTGCGCTTTGCCGAGGCATGGCTGCTGCCCACGTACGCGTACGCCTGGATGACCAAGACGGTCACGCTCCAGGACTGGCGGTCCTGCCATGCCACCTACAGCGGTGAGTGCAAGCCGGCCACCCTGGACATCACCTGGCAGCAGTCGTCGCTGCTGTTCACGGTCGCTGTGGTGGTCTTCCTCGGCGCGGCGATGTGGGCGATGCGGCGGCGGGACATCACCTGAGGCGGTCGTGGGCGCGACCGGACTCCGGTTGCGCCCACGACCTCGGGTCCGCAGCCGACCGTGCACGGGGACGGTCGGCTGCCCGACGCGCCGGATGCGCCGGGTGGTGCCCCTGGTTAGGCTGGTAGACCCGGTTGGCGTCGCCCGTGCCGGCCGCCCCCGTGAGGAGCACCATGCAGCCCGCCGACGCCATCCCGGCAGCGCAGACCGGTCCGGACGCCGTCACGGTGCCGCCGCCGAGGTCCGCCCCCGAGGTGGAGTCGGCTCCGGCGCAGGGCGGCCCGGAGGACACCGCGCCGGACGACGCCTCGCCGGCTGACGACGCGCCGGCTGACGACGCGTCGGCGGGTGCTCCGGACGGCACCGACCCGACCACCGGCGGGCTTGGCGAGCGGGAGCAGGAGATCCTCGCGTTCGAGCGGCAGTGGTGGCGGCACGCCGGTGCCAAGGAGCAGGCCATCCGGGACCGCTTCGCGCTCTCCGCCACCCGTTACTACCAGTTGTTGAACGCGCTGCTGGACAATCCGGCGGCGCTCGCCGCCGACCCGGTGCTGGTGGGCCGGCTGCGCCGGCTGCGCGCCTCCCGCACCCGTGACCGGCGTCGCTGAACCTGGGTGAATGTCGGCCCGCGCGGCGGGTAGCCGGGGCGGGGAGGTGGCGGCGATGTCCTCAGGCGGCCCCGGTGAGGCGAAACGCCCGGCGTATCCGGCGACCGGGGGCACCGTGCTGCCCGAGGCGGGTCCGGACGAGCGCCGGCGGGGCGCGGCGGTCGGGGTGGCGCCGACCATGCGGGTACGCTCCGCGTCCGCCCCGCCTCCTGGCTGGGCGGTCAACGAGGACGTGGTGTTCCAGTTCGGCCCGCTGGTCGGGGTGCTGGACGGGGCGACCGTGCCGGAGGGCTTCGACACCGGCTGCGTACACGGGCCGCAGTGGTATGTCCGGCACCTCGCCGCCCGGCTGGGCCTGGCCGAGGCCGCCCGCCCGGCGGCGACGCTGGTGAGCAACCTGGCCGGGGCGATCCTGGCGGTCCGGGCCGACCACGGCGACCAGTGCGACCTCGACCACCCCGGTACCCCGTCGAGCACCGTGTGCCTGCTGCGCGACGGTGGGGACCAGGTCGACTACCTGGTGCTCTGCGACAGCCCGCTGGTGCTCGACGCCGGCGGCCGGGTCGACGTGGTCGTCGACGACCGGTTGGCCGCCTCGATGGCCGAGCTGCGCGGTGCCGCCGCCGGGCTGCCCGGGTCGGCCGACCGGGCCACCCGGTTCCGGCACGCCGTCACGCTGCAACGGGAGCGGATGAACCGTACGCACGGTTACTGGGTCGCCGCCGCCGATCCGGACGCGGCGTACCACGCGGTGGTCGGCACGCTGCCGCTGCGCGGGCCGGACGCGCTGCGCCGCGCGGTGCTGCTCACCGACGGGGCGTCCGCCGCCGTCGACGAGTTCGGGCTGTTCGACTGGGTCGGCCTGCTGGACGTGGTGACCAGCGAGGGGCCGGGCGCGCTGATCGACCGGGTCCGGGCGGCCGAGCGGGATCACCCCGACCGGTTGCGCCGGCACAAGCCGGCCGACGACGCCTCCGCCGTCTACTGCGAGTTCACCCGGCCGGACGACAGCGGAGCGTGAGGTAGGACGCGATTCGGCCCATCCGGACGGTCCCTTCCGCCATAGGTGTCGGTCGTCGCCAACCGGGTGGACGTGCGCCACCGAGCGCGGAAGACTGCGGCACGTGACCGGTGCGATCCGGCTGGAGCCGGTGGACGAGAAGAACCTCGAACCGTTGCTCTCCGTAGCGGTTGCCGAGGCGGAACCGGCCGACGTGATGCCGCCCGTGGCGGCGCCGGCCGGGTGGTCGCACGCCCGACGGGAGGCGTTCCGGGAGTTCCACCGGGCCAGCTTCGGCGGTCTCGAAGCACCCAACCGCACCGCCATGTACGCGATCCAGGCCGGCGACGAGGTGGTCGGGATGATCCGGATGAGCCGGCGGGACGAGCCGGACGCCGTCGAGGTGGGCATGTGGCTCGGCCGGTCGGCCCGTGGCCAGGGCATCGGCCCGGCGGCGCTGCGCGAGCTGTTGAACCTGGCGGCGGCGGCCGGCATGCGGTCCGTGGTGGCGGACACCGATCCGGCGAACCGTGGCGCGCTGTCCGCGCTGGCGAAGTGCGGCGCCACGCTGCGCGAGGACGGTGACCGGGTACGCGCGGAGATCAGCCTGGACTAGCTGCGCTGCTCCGCGTACGCGGCCAGCCAGGCGACCTGGGCCGGGTCCAGCGACGGGCGCAACCGGGCCCTTGCCGTCTCGACGTGCTCCGCGGTGACCGTGGAGGCGGTCAGCGACTCGCGCATCGCGGCCAGCGCCGCCTCCCGGACCAGGGCCGCGCAGTCGGCCGCCGAGAAGCCGTCCAACTCCGCGCCGAGCGCGGGAAGGTCGACGTCCTCGGCGAGCGGCACGTTGCGCGCGGCGGCCCGCAGGATCTCCGCCCGTGCGTCGGCGTCCGGTGGCGGCACGTAGACCAGCCGCTCCAGCCGCCCGGGACGCAGCAGCGCCGGGTCGACCAAATCGGGGCGGTTGGTCGCGCCGATCACCACGACGTTGCGCAGCGCCTCCACCCCGTCCAGCTCGGTCAGCAGCGCGGCGACCACCCGGTCGGTGGTGCCACCGTCGGTGGCCTGGCCGCGTACCGGGGCCAGGGCATCCACCTCGTCCAGGAAGACCAACGTCGGCGCGGCCTCCCGGGCCCGCCGGAACAGTTCCCGTACCGCGCGTTCGCTCTCGCCGACCCACTTCGACAGCAGTTCGGCGCCCTTGACCGACAGCACGTTCGCCCGGCCGGAGCCGGCCAGCGCGGTCACCAGGTAGGTCTTGCCGCAGCCCGGCGGGCCGTAGAGCAGCACCCCGCGCGGCGGCTGCACACCGAGCCGGGCGAAGGTGTCCGGGTAGGTCAGCGGCCACAGCACCGACTCCGTCAGCGTCTGCTTGACCTCCACCAGGTCGCCGACGTCGTCGAGGGTCACCCGGGCGAGTTCGAGGGTGGAGGCGGCCATGGTGGTCGGCCGTACCACCTCCAGCGCGGCGGTGAAGTCGGCCATCCCGACCGTCGGGTTCTCCACCGACTTCTGCCGCCGGGCCGCGCGCACCCCGGCCTCGCGGACCAGCGCGGCCAGGTCGGCGGCGACGAAACCGGGGGTACGCGCGGCGACCTCGTCCAGCCGGACATCCTCCGCGAGCGGTACCGGGCGGGTCAGCACGGTCAACTGCTCCCGGCGCAGGGCGGCGTCCGGCAGCGGGACGTCGATCCGCAGCGAGAGCAGGTCCGGGGCGCGCAGCGCCGGGTCGACGGCCTCCGGCCGGCTGGTGGTGCAGACCACCGCCGCTCCGGCCCGGACGAGCTGTGCCAGGCACTGGCGGAACACCGTCGCCACCGGTCCCGGGGTGTCCGCCGGGGCCAACGCCTCCACGTCGGTGACCAGCAGTACGGCCGGCCCGCCGGCGACCACCTCGGCCGTCGCGGCGCGGAGCCGCCCGGCGGCCGAGGCGTTGCTCAGCGCGGCGACCTCGGGCGCCCAGAGCGCGTGCACCCGGGCATCGACCTGGGCGGCCACCGCGCGGACCAGCGCCGCCTTGCCCGAGCCGGCCGGCCCGGCGACGAACACCCCGAGCGCGACCGTGGTGCCCAGCCGGCCGAGCACCTCCCGGTGATGGAAACCGAGATCGAGCAGCTCGGTCAGCTCCTCGGCCTGGGGCCGCAGGCCGGGCAACTCGTCGACCGACGGGGCGTTCTCGGCCGCGCCGACGCTCCCGGTGGCCGAACCGGCAGCGCCGGCGGTGCTCGCCCAGCCGATGTCACCGACGGTCGCCTCGCCGGCCTCCTCTGCCCGTGCGCCGGCAGCGGCGACGCCCGCCCCCGAGCCGGTCGGGGGCCAGGCCGCCCGACTGGTCCACCGGGAACTCGCCACGCGGCCGGTGCCGGCCGTGGGCCACCGGCCGGCACCGGTCGTCGGGCCGGCGTCGCCATGGGTGGCGGGCCCGTGTTCCCAGCCGACCAGGGTGTCCATGGTGACCAGCGCGCCCGGGTCGGGCTCGGCGGCGACGACCCGGAGCAGGGTGCTGGTCCAGGCGTAGCCGATGCGGGTGGAGAGGCTGCGCCGGGCCGCCTCGACCAGGGTGCGCGTCGAGGCGTCCGGCAGGACGTCCTGGGGCAGCAGGGAGACGTCGTCGCCGGCGGTGACCACCTTGCCGAGCAGCGCCAGCCGCAGCATCTCCGGGGAGACCACCGCGACGATCTCCGCCGGCCCGGCGAGCAGCACCTGGCGAGCCGCGGTGACCGGTGCCGGGCTCACCCGCACCTGCCCGCCGTCGCGTACCCCGAGGTTGCCCAGCATCAGGTCGTCGGCCTGCAACAACGCGGCGCTCGCGGTCTGCTCGGCCGCGGCGACGATGCCGGCGGTCGCCCGCCGGCCGGTCAACCGGACCGGATCACCGGGCCGCAGCGCGAGCGCGGTCAGCGCCTCGGGATGCACCCGGACGATGCCCCGCCGGGCATCCAGTGCGGCCGGCCGCAGGCTCGCGATCAGGGTCAGCTCGGGTTCGCCCACCGCCCGACCCTAGACGGCCCGGTCACCCTTCGTCCGGTCAGCCCGGCGGGTCCTCGCCGGTGAGGAGCGACGGATCGCGGCGGATCAGCTCGGCCAGCCGGGCCGCCGGGTCCGCGCTCAGCCCGTCCTGCGGGGCGGCGGAGCCGGGCCCGATGTTCGCCGACATCGGCCAGGCCGGTGGCGGCGAACTGGGCTGCGCGCTGGCCGTCACCTCCTGGTCGGCCCAGGCCACCCGCAGGTCGTACGCCTGCCCGTCGTGGTCGATCCGGGCGGTCACGCTCGCCCCCGGGTGCGCCGCGACGGCCGCGCGCAGCGCCTCGGCGACATCCTCCACGACGTGGCGCGGCGGCGCCTCCCGGCCCGGTTCGCGGGCCACCACCCAGCCGGGCCCGGCGTTGCGGCCGTCGATCCGGCTCAAGCCGGAGCCGGGCGCGCGGCCCGGGTCCGGTGGTGGACCGGGCTGTTCGTCGGCCGTCGGATCGGTGGACCGGCGGCGCAGCGCCTCTTCGCGCCGGCGCATCCGGTCCAGGGTCTCGTCCAGTCCGCCTCTCATCCGCCTCACCCCTTCCCACGGGGGCCGCGAGCCGGTCGGCTCAGGCCCGCTTGTCCCGGGTGGCCCGGTCCAGCGCCCGGTCCAGGACGACCAGCAGGGCGTCCCGCACCGACAGTCGGTCCCGGGCGTCGAACTGCACCAGAGGTACATGTTCCCCGATCGCCAGCGCCCACCGGATCGCACCGAGGTCGTGCGCCAGTCGCCCGTCGAAGGCGTTCACCCCGACCACGAAGGGCAGTCCCGCCCGTTCGAAGAAGTCGATCGCCGGGTAGCAGTCGTCCAGCCGGGCGCTGTCGACCACCACCAGCGCGCCGAGCGCCCCCCGGGCCAGGTCGTCCCACATGAACCCGAAGCGGGCCTGGCCGGGCGTGCCGAACAGGTAGAGCTTCAGGCTGCGGTCGATGGTGACGCAGCCGAAGTCCATCGCCACCGTGGTGGTGGTCTTCTCGGAACGTTGACCCGGATCGTCGACACCGATCCCGGCGATCGTCATCTCCGCCTCGGTGGTGAGCGGCACGATCTCCGAGATGGCGCCGACGGTGGTCGTCTTGCCGACCCCGAAGCCGCCGGCTATCAGGATCTTGACGGGGATCGGCGGCTTCGCCCGGGACGGGCCGGTCGCGGCGGGTGGCGCGGCCGGCGGCCGGTACGGCGGCGGGGCCGCCGGAGGCAGGATCGGTGGGGGC
>NZ_POTY01000092.1 GCF_003236315.1 Micromonospora craterilacus | reverse complement strand
GGGCCAGACGGCGGGTTCGGCTCCGCGCTGCGGGAACCGCTGACCCCGCGCTGGCTGGTGTGCAGCGACGGGCGGATCAGCCCGCTGCCGGTCAGCCGATGGCACGGCGAGGCCGAGGACGCGCTGCGTGTGGTGGTCGCCCGCGGCACCGGCCCCACCCTGGATGTCGGCTGCGGCCCCGGCCGGCTGACGGCTGCCCTGACCCGCGCGGGGCGGACCGCTCTCGGGGTGGACATCTGCGCCCACGCGGTCCGGCTCACCCGGGCCCGGGGTGCCGCCGCCGTGCACGGCTGCGTCTTCTCTGCGCTGCCGCGTGAGGGCTGGTGGACGCACGTGCTGCTGGTCGACGGCAACATCGGCATCGGCGGCGACCCGGCCGCGCTGCTGCGCCGGTGCGGTGGCCTGGTGCGGGCGGACGGGACGGTGACCGTGGAGGTCGAGCCCGGCGGTGTCGGGCTGTGGCAGGGCCACGCGTGGGTGCGCTCCGCCCCGGTGCCGGGTCCCACGCCGGCGGCTGCCCGGTTCCGGTGGGCCCGGGTCGGGGTGGACGCGGTGGCCACCCTGAGCCGGGATGCCGGGCTGGTCGTACGGGAGGTGTTCCGGCAGGACGGCAGGTGGTTCGCCGAGTTCGGCAGGCGGCCCTCACGCGTGGCCCACCGCTCGGCCGCTCAGCGGCTCGGGGCGGGCCCGGTCGAGTCGCGTACCACCAGCAGGTGACCGGTCGGCCGGCGTCGTGGCCGGGCCGATCGTGGCTTGAGCGCGAGGCTGAGCGCCATCCGACCCATGTCGGTCATCGGTAGCCGGATGGTGGTGAGGCTGGGGGCGAGGTCGGCGGCGACGGAGACGTCGTCGAACCCGACGACCGACATCTGCTCGGGCACGGGGATGTGGTGCGCGCGCAGCGTCGACAGCACGCCCATCGCCATCGCGTCGTTGAGCGCGATGATCGCGGTCGTCTCCGGGTGGTCGGAGAGGATCTGCTCGGCGGCCATCCGGCCGCCGCCGCGGGTGAAGTCGCTGTGCACGATCGGGATGTTGTCCAGGGAGAGCCCGCATTGGTGCAGGGCGGACGAGACCCCGGCGATCCGGTCGGTGATGGTGGTGAGCCCCTCCTTGCCGGCGGCGATCGCGATGTGCCGGTGGCCGAGGTCCAGCAGGTGTCCGGCGAGTGCGCGGCTGCCGGCCTCGTTGTCGGGCAGGACCGCGTCGACGCCGAGCGCGTGGCGGCCGATGACGGCGACCCGTCCGCCCTGGCTCTGGAACTCCGACAGCTCGGCCCGTGCCTCCGCCTCCACCCGGGGGTCGTTGTAGCCGGAGCCGGCGATGAGGATGATCCCCACCCGCTGCGCGATGAGGTGCCGCAGTTGCCGCAGCTCGGCGTCGGGGTCGCGGCCGGAGTGGCAGATCTGCACCAGCAGACCTTCCTCGGCGGCGATCTCGATGACCCCGCTGGCGATCTCGGCGAAGTAGGGGTCGTCGATCTGGTGCACGACCAACCCCACTGTGGAGCTTGCGCCACCGGCGAGGGTGCGGGCGTACGGGTTGGCGACATACCCGAGTTCCCGTGCCACCTGTCGGACCCGATCGGCAACCTCCTCGCTGACGCCCTCGCGGCCGGCGAGCGAGCGGGACGCGGTCGCGAGAGAGACCCCGGCGCGTTCGGCCACGTCGATGAGGCGCAGCCTGGTGCCAGGCTTGGGCATCGGCAACTCCCGTGAAACATCGATGTATTCGAACTCTTGCGAGTGATTCGGCACACAGCTTAGGCTACGAAAGCGCTTTCGTAAGCGCTTCCGTCCCGGCAAAGGAGCGTACGGGATGACAACCCGTTACAGGCGAATGCAGTGGATGACAGCCCTCGGTGTGACGATGACGCTCGCGCTGGGTGCCTGCGGTGGTGGCAGCGGTGAATCGGCCGCCGGCGGGCCGATCGTGATCGGGATCTCCCTCCCGCTGACCGGAGACTTCTCCGAGCCCGGCAAGGGTGTCCAGCGCGGGTACGAGGCCTGGGCCAAGATCACCAACGAGAACGGTGGCCTGCTGGGCCGCCAGGTGGAACTCAAGATCCTCGACGACCAGTCCAATGCCGATCGGGTGGTCGCCGACTACGAGCAGCTGATCGGCCAGGAACAGGTCGACCTCGTGGTGGGCCCGTTCTCGACCCGCCTCGTCGTGCCGGCGGCCCGGGTCGCCGAGGAGTACGGCATGCTCTTCGTCGAGCCCGCGGGCGCGGCGAAGGAGGTCTTCGAGCAGGGGTTCAAGAACCTGTTCTACGCCGCCCCGGCGGTGGCCAACGACCACTACAACCACCTGGCCGACTACCTCCTCGCGCTGCCCGAGGACCAGAAGCCCAAGACGGCGGCGTACGCGGCCATGGACGACCCGTTCGCGCAGGGCACGGCGTACGGGCTCAAGGAGAAGCTCGAAGCGGCCGGCATCCGCACGCTGGTCAACGAGGTCTACCCGCCGAACACCACCGACTTCGGCAGCATCGCCGCGAAGATCGCGGCCTCGAAGGCCGACCTCGTGGTGGGCGGCTCGCAGTACCAGGACGGCGTGAACCTGATCGTCGCCCTGCAACAGTTGCAGTACCAGCCGAAGCTCGCCGCCTTCTCGACGGCGCCCACGAATCCGGAGTTCGCCGCGGCGATCGGCAACAAGACCGAGGGAATCCTCTCGCCCACCGGGTACGCACAGGACGCGCCGTACCCCAGCAACCAGGAGTTCGTCCAGAAGTACACCGCGCAGTTCGGCGCGGCGCCGGAGGAGGACGAGGCCAACGCGTACACGACCGGCCAGGTCGTCGCGGCGGCGGTCACCGCGGTCGGCTGTGCCGAGCAGGGGGAGTGCCAGCAGAAGCTGGTGGAGTGGGTACGCAACAACACCGTCGAGACGGTGGTCGGCCCGCTCTCCTGGGACGAGACGGGCAAGCCGAAGGGCGCTCACATGATCCAGCAGTGGCTGGGCGGCGAAATCAAGATCGTGCTGCCGGCCGACGCCAAGGAGGCCGACCTCGTCTACCCGAAGCCGGCCTGGTAGGCGCCGATGCCATCGGGTGCCCTGCTCTTCCAGAGCGTCATCCTGGGTCTGCTGCTGGGAGGGCTCTACGCCCTCCTGGCGGCCGGCCTGACCCTCTACTTCGGAATCATGCGGGTCGTGATGATCGCCCATTCGGCGTTCCTCATCCTCGCCGCCTACCTCGCCTGGTGGTCCCACTCCCGGCTGGGCGTCGACCCGCTGCTGTCGATGATCGTCACCGTGCCGCTCTTCTTCGGCTTCGGGGTGCTGCTGCAACGGATGCTGCTGGCCCGGCTGCGGCCGGTCACCCTGACCATGATGTCCGTGCTGTTGACGTTCGCGATCGCGCTCACCATCGAGGGCCTGCTCGGGTACGTGTTCACCGGCACCCAGCGGCGCATCCAGCTCGGCTACGGCTCGGCGAGCTTCGGCCTCTTCGGGGCCCGGATCGCGGTGGTCAAGCTGATCGCGTTCGGCCTCGCCGCCGTCGCGCTGCTCACCCTCTACCTGCTGATGAAGAAGACGACCTTCGGCTGGGCCCTGCGGGCGACCATCCAGCACCGCGACGCCGCGCGCCTGGTCGGCATCGAGACCGAGCGGATCGCCGGGTACGGCTTCGGGATCGGCCTCGCCACCGCCGCGGTGGGCGGCACCGCCCTCGCCCTGGACACCACCATCTACCCGTCGCTGCACTGGCACTGGATCGGTCCGCTGATGGCCATCATCGTGGTGGGCGGCCTCGGCAGCGTGCCCGGGGCGGCGATGGCCGCCATGGTGCTCGGCCTGACGCAGAGCCTGTTGCAGATCCCGCTGGGTACGACCTGGGCGCAGACGATCTTCTACCTTGCCCTGTTCGCGACCCTGGCCTTCCGGCCACAAGGATTCTTCGGAGGTCGCCTTGCCCAGCGCTTCTGAACGCACCATGGCAGCCGCCGCCACGCCGGGCGCCACCCCGGCAGCGCGGGTATCCGCACCCCGGCCGGTCGGCCGGATCGTCCAGGTGGCCCTGGTCCTGGTGCTCGCCGCCGGGGTGCTCTCCTTCCCCGCACTGGCCCCCAACCCGTACATCCTCTCCGCCGGCATCGTGGTGCTGAACTACGCGGTGCTCTCCACCTCGTGGAACTTCGTCGGCGGGTTCACCGGCTACATCAGCCTGGGCCACGGTGCCCTGGCCGGGCTGGGCGCCTACGGCACCGCCCTGCTGGTCACCAGGGCCGGGCTGCCGAGCTTCGTGGCCCTGGTGGTCGCGGCGCTGCTGGTCGCCGCGCTGGCCGTGCCGATCGGCTTCGCGGCGCTGCGGGTGCGGGGCGCCTCGTTCGTGATCGTCTCCATCGCGCTGGTGCTGATCCTGCTGCTGGTCTTCCAGAGCTGGTCGTCGCTGACCGGCGGGTCGCGGGGGCTGGTGGTGCCGAGGCCGTTCCCCGGGCTGCTGCGCCCGGAGCACCACCGGGTCTTCTACTTCCTCTTCGCCGCGCTGCTCGGCCTCGCGCTGCTGGCCTGGTGGCTCATCGACCGCTCGCGGTTCGGGCTCGGGCTCAAGGCGATCCGGGAGGACGAGGACAAGGCGGAGGCGCTGGGCACGCCGACGTTCGCGTACAAGCTGGTGGTCTTCGTGGTCTCGGCGGGTTTCACCGGCCTGGCCGGCGGGCTCTACGCGCTCTGGTTCGGCGACCTCGACCCGGTCTTCCAGTTCTCCATCCTCACCGGGTCCTACATGGTGCTGATGGCGCTGCTCGGCGGTGTCCGGAACCTGTTCGGTCCGCTGGTCGGGGCCCTGGTGGTCGGTATCGCCCTGGAGTACTTCAAGGTGGAGTTCGGCGACACGCAGCTGCACCTGGTCGCAACCGGTGTCCTGCTGGCGCTGGTCGTGCTCTTCATGCCCGACGGGGTGCTGCCGGCCGTCGGCGGTCTGCTCAACCGGCTGTTCCGGCCGGCGCAGAGTTCGATCCGCGAGGTCACCGCAGGGGAACTGCGCGACCAGCGCGCCGCGGAGGCGCAGGAGCGCGAGCCGGTCGACGCGGGCACCACCGCCGGGTCCGGGGAGGTAAGGCCGTGAGCGAGCGTCAGCGAGCGAATCATTCAACGCCGGGAAGGTGCCGGCACGCAGCGCAGCGGAGTGCTGGCATGAGCGAGCGTCAGCGAGCGAATCATCAGCGCCGGGAAAGTGCCGGCACGGAGCGCAGCGGAGTGCTGGCATGACCGAGGTACGCAGCCTGGCGACCGAGAGCCTGACCAAGGCGTTCGGCGGCGTGGTGGCCCTCGACGGTGCCACCGTCGAGTTCCGCCACGGCCAGGTCAACGCGCTGATCGGGCCGAACGGGTCGGGTAAGACGACCTTCTTCAACTGCGTCACCGGGATGATCCGGCCGGACAGCGGGCAGACGACGTACCGCGGGCGGGACATCACCCGCAAGGCACCGCACGCCATCGTCCGGGCCGGCGTCGGCCGTACCTTCCAGTTGTGCCGGGTCTTCCCCCGGATGACCGCGCTGGACAACGTGCTCGCGGCCGTCCGCCCGGCCGGCCTGACCGGCCTGCTGCGCGGCGCCCGCGCCCGGGACGAGGTGGACCGGGCCCGGGGCTGGCTCACCCGCCTCGGCATCGAGCACCTGGCCGACGTGGAGGCCCGCAACATGTCGTGGGGCCAGCAGAAGCTGCTGGAACTCGCCGGCGTGCTGATGGGCGACCCGGAGACCGTGCTGCTCGACGAGCCGGCCGGCGGGGTCAACCCGGCGCTGCTGGACCGCATCGGCACCCTGGTCCGCGAGCTCAACGCCGAGGGGAGGACCTTCGTCATCGTCGAGCACAACATGGACCTGGTGATGAGTGTCAGTGACCACATCGTGGTGTTCGACCGTGGCCGCCCGATCGCCGAGGGCCCGCCGTCGCTCATCCGCTCCGACGAACGCGTGCTGGGGGCATACCTTGGCGTCTGAAATCGAACTCGTCGACATCCAGGCCGGCTACGGGCGCGCCGCGCCGGTGCTGCGGGGCCTCACCGTCTCGGTGCCCGCAGGCACGATCGTCTGTCTCGTCGGGCCCAACGGCGCCGGCAAATCGACCGTCCTGAAGGTCGCCAGCGGCCTGCTCAAGCCGCGTTCCGGGCGGATCCTCGTCGGGGGCGTGGACGTGACCGGCCAGGGGCCGCAACGGATGCTCGCCTCGGGGGTCGCGCACGTCCTGCAGGGGCACAGCGTGTTCCGCGAGATGACCGTGGCGGAGAACGTGCTGCTGGGCGGCTACACCTTGAAGGACAAGGCGCTCATCGCCGAGCGGACGGCCTTCGTCAAGGAGGTGTTCCCGGTGGTCGCGCAGCGCTGGGAGTCACTCGCGGGCCTGCTCTCCGGTGGCCAGCAGAAGCAGGTCGAGTTCGCCCGGTCCCTCATGGTCAACCCCAAGGTGGTGCTGCTGGACGAGCCGTCCATGGGTCTGGACCCGAAGGCCACCAGCACCGTCTTCGAACAGGTCGTACGGATGCGCGACGCCGGCACGGCGGTGCTGCTGGTGGAGCAGAACGCCCGGCGGGCGCTCGAGACGGCCGACCTCGGGTGCGTGCTCGACCTCGGGCGCGTACACATCTCCGGGCCGGCGGCGCAGTTGCTGGCCGACCCCCAACTCGGTGAGCTCTACCTCGGCGGCCGGCCCGCCGAGCCCACGGCCGCGCCGAAGCGGTAATCCCCCTCCAGGCAAACGCAGCAGCTGAGTCCACGCACGTAAGCGCTTACGGAAGCGGTTACGCCTCCCCGAGAGACGCGAAACGAGGTGTACGCGATGACCAGAACCAGACGCGTCGTGGTCACCACCGCCACCCTGCTGGCGGTCGGCATGGTGCTGGGCGCCGGAGCACCCGCCGCCCAGGCGGACCGGAGCCACCCGCGCGACGTCCACCCGCACCTGCGATCGAACCTGGTCGCCTACTACGACTTCGACCACCCGGTGGAGGGCGACCCCGCGCTCGAACGCGACCAGGGCCGCTCCGGCACCGAGATCGAACTCGTCAACGGCGGCGCCGCGATGCGGGTGGCCGACCGGGCCTATCCGGGCAGCGGCAAGGCGCTGCAGACCCGGCAGGTCAACCCCGCCGAGAACGGCAACGACGACTGGAAGGCCGGCACCTGGTCGGCGAGCGGTGTCCGGAACCTGCGCCCGTTCGCCGGCACCCAGGGCACCACCGTGATGGGCTGGTTCAAGCTGGACATGGACGGCCCGGCGCTCAACTCCACCACCGCCAACCCGACCGACCGGTTCAACGCCATCGGCCTGGCCGGCATCCTGACCGGAGACTCCGACGGCCACGGCGTGCGGGCGCTGCTCGAACTCATCGACGTCAACGGGGAGCTGCGCCTGGTCGCGCTCGGTCGGCGCCTCGACGGCGGCAACTCGCAGACGTTCGCCGCGAGCGAGGACTGGCGCACCCTGCTGCCGAAGGGGAGGTGGGTGCACCTCGCCGCCACCTTCGACTTCAACACCGGCGCGTTGGCGCTCTACCGCGACGGCAAGCCGCTGGACGGCTTCTACACCCGCACCGACGACCCGTGGCGCGTGTCGGGGCCCGGCCCGCACGTGACCACCGCCGCCGACCCCCGGGGCATCAAGATCGGCGGGAGCTTCCCGCAGAACTCGCTGGAGCGGAACCCCTGCGACTGCCGCATGGACGCACTGATGTTCCTCGACAGCGTGGTCTCGGCGAGTGACGTCGAGAAGCAGTACCGCTACATGGCCCGCTGACCACCCTCGGCACCGTCCCACCGAGAAGGAGAACCGCGTGCGTAGCATCCGTAGAACCGGCAGGCTCCGCAGATCCGTGCTGACGGCCGGGCTCACCGCCGCCGCCGTCGTGCTGTCCACCCTGACCGCCGGCCCGGCTCAGGCCGCCGATCCGATCCACGACCCGATCCTCGAGATGCCCAACCAGTCCCGGCTCGGCCTGGTCCTTGAGGAGTACGCCAGCTTCCCCCAGTCCTTCCCCAACCCGGCCCCGGTCGACCAGCGGCTCATGCGGACCGCCCGGATCAATACGATCATGGAACTGCCCGACGGCTCCGGCCGCCGGGCCGTACCGGACCTCAACGGCAGCCTCTACCTGGTCAAGGACGGTGTGCCGCACGTCTACCTCGACGTGTCCGCCACGTTCGCCCCGCAGTTCTTCTCCGGCCGTGGCCTCGGTCAGGGCTTCGGCTACGTGGCGTTCCACCCGGAGTTCGGCTCGAACGGCCGCTTCTACACCATCCACACCGAACAGGCGTCGTCGACCACCGAGGTGCCGGACTACGCCCAGGCCAGCAGCATCTTCCATGGCGTCATCACGGAGTGGACGGCGGCCGACCCGTCCGCCGACACGTTCGCCGGCAGCCGGCGGGAGGTGCTGCGGATCGGCTTCGCCGGCCAGGTCCACGGCGTTCAGGAGATCAACTTCAACCCGACCGCGAAGCGCAAGGACAGCGACTACGGGCTGCTGTACCTGGCCGTCGGTGACGGCGGCACCGGCGTACGCAACACCGAGCCGCAGAACCTGGGCATGGTGCACGGCAAGCTGCTGCGGATCGACCCGCGCGGCACCAACTCCGCCAACGGCCGGTACGGCGTCCCGTCGTCGAACCCGTTCGTCGGCCAGGTCGGCGCGCTGGGCGAGATCTACGCGGTGGGCTTCCGCGACCCGCACCGGTTCAGCTGGGACAAGGCCACCGGCCGGATGTACCTCGGCCACATCGGCGAGCACGCCATCGAGGCGATCTACGAGGTACGCGCCGGTGACAACTTCGGCTGGAGCGAGCGGGAGGGCGCCTTCGTCTTCGACAAGGCGGCGAGCGCCTGCAACAAGCTTCTCCCGCTGCCCGCGAACGACGCGGACTACGGCTACACCTACCCGGTGGCCGCGTACGACCACAACCCCGCCCCCGGGTGGAACTGCACCTCGGACGTGGGGGTCGCGGTGGCCGGCGGGTTCGTCTACCGAGGCAAGGACGTGCCCGCGCTGAAGGGCAAGTACGTCTTCGGTGACCTGGTCGACGGCCAGATCTTCTACACCGAGGCGAAGCAGATGCGCCGGGGCGAGGAACTGGCCCCGCTGCACAAGCTTGCCCTGTTCGACACGGCCGGCAACCCGGTGCGGATGCAGGACCTGTCCGCCCCCGGCGCGCCCGGCAGCCCGGAACGGGTCGACCTGCGCTTCGGCACCGACGCCGCCGGCGAGCTCTACATCCTGGCCAAGGCCAACGGCAAGATCTGGAAGGTCACCGGCACCCGGGTCTTCGCCGGCGGCGACGTCGGCCGCACCAAGCTCAACAAGCCCTCGGGGCTGCGGGACTGGACGCCGGTGACCCCGTCCAAGTGGCAGTTCCACAAGGACGAGGTGATCCTCGCCGAGGCGGGCGTCAGCCGGCCGGGTCCGCGCCGGCCGTTCGAGTACGCCGTCGTGACGGACGGGCCGCAGTGGTCGTCGGTGCAGATCGAGGCGCAGGTGCGGCTGGACACGCCGGTGGAGGTCAGCAACCGGGACGTGATCATCGTGTTTGGCTGGCGTTCGGACACGGAGTACTACTACGCCCACCTCTCCACCGACAACACGATCTACCCGCACAACGGCATCTTCAAGGTCAACAACGCGGACCGGGAGCGCATCGACCACCAGTGGAACGGGCGCTCGCGCGGGGCCAACCCGGCGGTCGTCGACGCCGAGTGGCACAAGGTGCGGGTCGTGCACCTGCCGGCCACCGGTGAGATCGCGGTGTACGTCGACGGCAGCAAGGACCCGCTGATGACCGCGAAGGACAGCACGTTCGGTTCCGGGCGGGTCGGGTTCGGCTCGTTCGACAACGTCGGCCGCCTGCGTCACATGAAGATCACCGGCACCCCGGCCTGAGACCGGTCCGGCGGGGGCGGTGGCAGCGCCGCCCCCGTCCCCGCCGGACACCGGGCACCCGGGAGACCGGGACGAGGTTTGCGGCACCCGGAGAAGTCGGGTGCCCGGAGGAAACGCTTACCTGGAGGGTGAGGCGATGACGGCACGTGTCCCGATCGGGATCGTGATGAACGGCGTGACCGGGCGGATGGGCTACCGGCAGCATCTGGTCCGGTCCCTGCTGGCGATCCGGGAGCAGGGCGGCCTACCGTTGCGCGGCGGCGGCCGGCTCTGGCCGGAACTCGTCCTGGTCGGACGCAACGAGGCCAAGCTGCGCGATGTGGCGGCCCGGCACGGGCTGACCGAGTGGAGCACCGACCTCGACGCCGCGCTTGCCCGCCCGGACGTGTCGATCTACTTCGACGCCCAGGTGACCAGCGAGCGGGAGAAGGCGATCGGCCTGGCCATCGCGGCCGGCAAGCACATCTACACCGAGAAGCCGACTGCCACCACCCTGTCCGGCGCGGTCGACCTGGCCCGCGCCGCCGACGCGGCCGGCGTACGCCACGGCGTGGTGCAGGACAAGCTCTTCCTACCCGGCCTGCGCAAGCTGGACCGGCTGGTGCGGGGCGGCTTCTTCGGCCGGATCCTGTCCGTGCGCGGCGAGTTCGGCTACTGGGTCTTCGAAGGCGACTGGCAGCAGGCGCAGCGTCCGAGCTGGAACTACCGCAGCGCCGACGGCGGCGGCATCGCGGTCGACATGTTCCCGCACTGGCACTACGTGCTGGAGCAGATTTTCGCCCCGGTGCGGGCGGTCACCGCGCACATCACCACCCACATTCCGCGACGGTGGGACGAGGACGGCCAGCCCTACGACGCGACGGCCGACGATGCCGCCTACGCCATCTTCGAACTCGACGGCGGCATCGTGGCGCAGGTCAACTCCTCGTGGGCGGTCCGGGTCAACCGGGACGAGCTGGTGGAGTTCCAGGTCGACGGCACCGAGGGCAGCGCCGTGGCCGGTCTGCGCCGCTGCCGCGTGCAACACCGCGCCAGCACCCCGAAGCCGGTCTGGAACCCCGACCTGCCCGTTACCGACGACTTCCGGTCCCAATGGCAGGAGGTGCCGGACAACGAGGTGTACGACAACGGCTTCAAGGAGCAGTGGGAGATGTTCCTGCGGCACGTCGCCGAGGACGCCCCGTACACCTGGGACTTGTGGGCCGGTGCCCGCGGCGTGCAACTGGCCGAACTCGGCCTACAGTCGGCGCGCGAGGGCCGGCGCGTCGAGGTCGGCGAGCTGACGGCATGAGCGAGCGTCAGCGAGCGAATCATCAACGCAGTCCGGGCAATGCTCAGGCCGACGCCGAGCGAAGCGAGGTGGCGGCATGACCACCACCTTGACCCTGCCTGACGGGCCCCTCACCCTCTCCGGGGCGGGACGCGAGCACGCCACCCCCGGCGCCCGCTTCACCAGCCGGATCGCGTACGCCGCCGCGCATGTGGTCGCCGACCCCCGCGCGGAGAACGTACCCGGGGCGCCCGCCACTGTGGACTGGGACGCGACGCTCGCGTTCCGCCGGCACCTCTGGTCGCACGGCTTCGGGGTGGCCGAGGCGATGGACACCGCCCAGCGCGGCATGGGCCTCGACTATCCCAGCGCCCGGGAACTGGTACGACGCTCGGCGCAGGCGGCCCGAGCCGAGGGCGGCGCGATCTGCGCCGGCGTCGCCACCGACCAGCTGCCGGCCGGCCCGGCCACGCTCGACGAGATCCGCAAGGCGTACGCCGAGCAGCTCGCCGACGTGCAGGACGCCGGGGCGACGCCGGTGCTCATGTGCAGCCGGCACCTCGCCGCGGCGGCCCGGTCGGCCGACGACTACCTCGACATCTACGGCCGGCTGCTCGCCGACGCGGACGGTCCGGTCGTGCTGCACTGGTTGGGCCCGGCGTTCGACCCAGCCCTCGCGGGCTACTGGGGCGACCCCGATCCGGCGCGGGCCGCGGACACCGTCGTCGCACTGATCGGCGCGCACGCCGGCAAGGTCGACGGCATCAAGCTGTCGCTGCTCGACGAGGACTTCGAGGTGGCGCTGCGCCGACGCCTGCCGGCCGGGGTGCGGCTCTACACCGGCGACGACTTCAACTACCCGGCCCTGATCCGCGGCGACGGCACCGGCCACTCCGACGCGCTGCTCGGTGTGCTGGCCGCCATCACGCCGCCGGCCGCGGCCGCGTTGCGGGCGCTGGACGCCGGCGACCTGACGACGTACGACGAGATCCTCACGCCCACCGTGCCTCTCGCCCGGCACCTGTTCGGCGCGCCGACCTTCTACTACAAGACCGGCATCGTCTTCCTGGCCTGGCTCGCCGGCCACCAGGAGCACTTCACCATGGTCGGCGGCCTCCAGTCCGGGCGCTCACCGGCACACCTGGGCCGGCTGCTCCGGCTCGCCGACGGCGCCGGGCTGCTGCCCGACGCCGAACTGGCCGCGCATCGGGCCCGCGCGTTCATGACGACGGCGGGGGTGACGCAATGAAGCGGTTCGCGCTCAACTCGGCCACCACGAAACGGTGGCCGCTGCCGGAACTCGTGGCGGGCTGCGTGGACGCCGGTGTCGCCGGGGTGGGGCTGTGGCGCGAGGACCTGGCCGCGTACGGCGTCAAGGAGGCGGCGGCGCTGGTGCGCGACGCCGGTCTCACCGTCACCTCGCTGTGCCGGGGCGGCTTCTTCAACACCCCCGGCTGGCTGGCCGAGAACCGGCGGGCGATCGACGAGGCGGCGGCGATCGGGGCCCCGGTGCTGGTGCTGGTCTCCGGCGGCCTGCCCGAGGGCAGCCGGGACCTCGACGCCGCCCGGGCCCACGTCGGCGAGGCGATCGGGGCGCTGGTGCCGTACGCCCTCGACGCGGGGGTACGGCTCGCCGTCGAGCCGCTGCACCCGATGTTCTGCTCGGACCGGTGCGTGGTCGCCAGCCTCGGCCAGGCCCTCGACCTGGCCGACCCGTACCCGGCGGCGGCGGTCGGTGTGGTCATCGACACCTACCACCTCTGGTGGGACGACCAGGTCTGGGCGCAGATCGCCCGGGACGGCCGGGGGAACCGGATCGCCTGCTTCCAGGTCGCCGACTGGGTGACGCCGCTGCCGGCCGGGGTGCTGCTCGGCCGCGGGCTGCCCGGCACCGGCAGCGTCGAGTTGCGCCGCTTCCGGGAGGCGGTCGACGCCGCCGGGTACGACGGCCCGGTGGAGGTGGAGGTCTTCGCCGAGGAGGTGTGGTCGCGTCCGGGCCGCGCGGTGCTCGACGAGACGATCACCCGCTACCTCGCGCACGTCGCGGAGAACCCGACGACCTGACATCCGGCTGCCGTCTCGTCCGACGGCCCGGGTCGGGCGGGACGCAGACTCGTCGGCCGGGCCTGCCTAGGGCAGCGCGACGGTCGCGAGGTAACCGAGGTGGTCGGACGCCCAACGGCCGTCGGGGGTCCGCCGCTCGGTACCGAAGACCTCACTCGCCACCGGGACCACGGCGCCCCGCACCAGCACCATGTCGATCCGGTGCTTGACGGCGTCGGCCGATTCGGTCAGGTCGTCACCCAGGCCGGAGGTGTATCCCGGTTGACCGGGATGCAGGACCGGCCAGGTGTCGACCAGGCCACCGGCCACCAGGGTGAAGTAGGCCGCCCGGTTGGCCGGCACGGGCAGTTCGGGCCCGGTGTTGAGGTCCCCGACGAGGATGGTCCGCCCGCGATGGTTCAGCGGGCCGGCCAGCAACTCCTCGGCCTGCCGTACCCGCACCACCGGGTGGAATGCCTCCAGGTGGGTGTTCACCACCCGGAAGGCCCGTTGACCGTGGACCAGGTCCACTGCGGTCCAACCCCGGGTGCTGGTCAGGGTGCCGAGGGGAGCCGGAAGCTCGATCTCCATGTTCTCGGCGAAGTTCCCGGACGATGTGCCGGTGACCTTCACCCGGCCGCCGTGCCGGACCAGGATGACGTCGCGCATGGTGAGCCGGGCGTCCACGTTGTGCGGTGCCCCGGCCGGCGCCTCCAGGTCGGCCTCTTCCTGCACCACCGCCACGTCGTACCGGTGGCCGGCGGCGGCCAGCTCCCGCATCAGCAGCGCGAGGTAGTCGTACCGGACCGTGGTGGCCGGCGCCGGGTCCAGGAACGGGCCGGTGCGCCAGAGCGCCACCTCCTGCAGGCCGACCACGTCCGGCTTGTGCTCGCGGATCTCCTGCGCGATCAGCTTCGCCCGGGCCGGGAAGTTGACCAGATCCACGTGGCTGAGCAGAGCCGCGTTCGCGGACAGGAACGCCGGCACGTTCGGCGCGGTCATCGACGGGGTGAGATCGCCGCCGAGGTAGAGGTTGCGGGTCATCACCGTGATCTTGGGACCGGCCTGGGCGGACGCCGGCGGAGCCGCCAGCCCCAGACTGGCCACCACCAGGGCAGCGACGGTGGCCAGTCTGGCCAGTCGGTGTTTGCGGGCCGTACCGTCCATGCCCCTGGTCCTGTCCGTTGAGGGAGCCACGTCGCGGAAAGCCTGCGTACGGTAACGCCGCGACGTTCGTCCCCGATACCGCCGTTTGGGCGGTTCCCGGATCGGACAAGGATGCCGGTTTCGGCCGACCAGTGGTCGGGGTGCCGTCGGTCAGGATCGGTGCCGGCGGGTGGAGATCGCCTGGAGAGTGGGCCGGCGGATCACCGCGACCCGGTCGCCGCGGGTGTGCACGGACGTCCGCCCGCCGCGTCGACGCCGGAAGGTGAGGTCGATGGTGCGGCCACCGACCTGCACGCCCTCCAGCTTGAGGTCGGGCAGCCACTCGGGCAGGTGCGGGTCGATGAGAATGGTCCGCAGCGGCGCGGCCGGCCGCAACGCCAGCAGCGCCTGGACCAGTGCGAAGATCGCGCTGGCCGACCAGGCCTGCGGGGAACAGGAGTTCGGGTAGACGCCGGGGTGGGGATGGACGTCGTCGCGCGGCAGTCCACTGAGCACCTCCGGCAGGCGGTGTTCCGCGAACAGCGCCGATGCCGCGAACGTCCCCTCGGCCAGCCGGTGCAGGTGCTCCCAGCAGCCGTAGCGGGCGAGCCCGATGCCGATGGTGCCCGCCTCGACCGGCCAGACGCTGCCCCGGTGGTAGCTGAACGGGTTGTATGCCGGGTGGGCGGCGGAGAGCGTGCGGATCCCCCAGCCGCTGAACATGTCGGGTGCGAGCAGCCGGTCGGCGACCAGGGGCGCGATCCGGCTCGGCACGATCCCGGTGGCGAGCAGGTGACCGTCGTTGGAGTTGACCGAGCGTATGTGCCGTTTGTCCGGGCCGAGCGCCATCGCGTAGCAACCCCGGTCGGGCATCCAGAAGGCACGGTGGAAGCGCCGCCGCAGGGCGGCCGCTCGGCGGGCCAGGCCGAGACCGAACGCGGGATGACCGGCCGCGGCGAACGTGACGGCCGCGTGCCGCAGGGCGGCGTACCAGTACGCCTGCAACTCGCTGGTCGCGATCGGGTTCGGCACGAGCTGACCGTGTTCGTCGACGATGGCGTCGTCCGAGTCCTTCCAGCCCTGGTTCTTCACGCCCCCCCGGGACCGGCAGTGGTACTCGAGGAAACCGTCGTGATCCGGGTCGCCGTACCGGTCGATCCAGGCCAGGGTGCGGCGTGCCGCCGGCAGCAACTCGCGGACCGTTTCGAGATCCGCCGTCCAGGCGTAGTACTGGCCGAGGAAAACCAGGAAGTCCGGCGCGGTCGACCAGTCGCCGTAGTAGTGGGCGAGCGGATCGATGTTGAGCGCCGACACCGGCCCCTGGCGGGCCTCGTGCAGCGGCTTGCCCGGCTCCTCGTCGCGCCAGTCGTCGACCCGCCGGCCGAGGTGCTGGGCGTTGAGCCGCAGGCTGTCCGCGAGCATCGTCGGCCCGGCGAGCAGCGCCTGCCACGATGCGGTCATCGTGTCCCGCCCGAAGATCTCCTGGTAGATCGGCAGGCCGGCGATCGGTGCGGTCGGCCCGGCTGGCTCGCCGAGGGGCAGCCCGGCCAGGTCCTCCTGGGCGCACCGCCAGGCCGCCGTGACGTCGAAGTTGGTGCTGGTCAGCCGGGTGAACTCGCGGTCGAGTCGGCTGCGCGCCGCGGCGGCGGTGTCGCCGGGTTCGGTGAAGCTCGGCGGTGGTGCGGCGAGGCGCTCGCCGTCGAAGACGGGCTCGACGGCGAACTCCACCCGGCTGCGCTCGCGCGGCGGCAGGGCCACGTCGACGACGAACTCGCCGTCGGCGTACCGGATCGGCGCGTCGGCCCGGGCGCGGATCGCCACCGCCCGGTCCAGGCCGTCGCACCGGTAGGTCAGGCGTAGCTCCTGGTCCGCGGAGTCCCACCGGGCGTCGACCGGACCGGACTGTACGCGGCGGCCGCTCTCGGCCTCGCCCGTGTCGGCGAAGTCGGCGGCGATCTGGACCCGCATTCGCAGGTCCAGCCGTTCGTCGGCGTAGCTGAGCACGGTCAGCCTGGTCCGTAGCCCCGCCCCCACGAACCGCTCCACCAGCAGGTACGCCGCACGGGAGGGCAGCCGCGCACCGTCGCCGAGTTCGGCGTACGACAGCTGGGCGTGCCCCTGCACGGTCGCCGTGCTGAACGGCACCGGCTCGCGGCCGTCGATGGTGATCCGTTCGGTGCTGAGCACCCTGGTGTTGCGCGCGAAGAAGCCCTGCGGGTCGGTGCCGGTGATGCGCCCGCGCACGTCGGTGACCAGCGTGCTCCAGCCGCTCGCCACGTAGAGCAGGTCCGGGCGGACGCGCAGATTCCGGACCCGGCTCATCCGAACCCCCTGATCCGCGGTGTACGCGCCGATGGGTGGTACGGCCCGCGGACGCTTCGTACCCCCTGGTACCGCCGATACACCCCGCGGGTTGCGGAGCGGGCGGCTGGCCTCCGGTGGGGGGTCAGCCCTGAGACTGGATGATGTTCACCATCCATCCGATGCCGAACCGGTCGACACACATGCCGAACTCGTCGCCCCACATCTGCTTGGCCAGCGGAATCATCACCGTGCCGCCGTCGGAGAGCTTCGTCCAGTATCCGCGCAGGTCGTCGGCGTCGTCACCGCTGAGGCTCACCGCCACGTTGTTGCCGGGCAGGTGCTCCATCCCGGGCGCGGTGTCCGACGCCATCAGCGTGTAGCCGCTCGGGGTCTCCAGCATGGCGTGCATGATCTTGTCGGCCAGCGCCGGATCCTCGGTGCCGAACTCGCCGAAGGTGCTCATCGTGAGATCGCCGCCGAACACGCTGCGGTAGAACTCCACCGCCTCGCGCGCGTTGCCGGGAAAGTTGAAGTACGGGTTGAGTCGAGATGCCATGACACCCTCTCTGGTCTGACCAAGGTCCACCGGGTCAAACGACCGGGTGCCGGCCGACGACGCGGTGCGGACCGGGAGGGCTGATCTTCGGGTCAGCCGGATGCCGGCAGTCGGCCGCGGGCGGCGACGGCGTCCAGCCGTCCCCAGGGACCTGGGATGTCGAGCAGTTCGACGAGCCCGATCGTCGCGGGGACCGCCGGCTCCACCGACAGCCGCCCACCGCAGGGCTCTATGCCGAGCAGCGTGCGGAGCAGCATGAGCGGAGCCGAGGCGGAGATGGCCTGCGGGGAACTGATTCCCGGCTCGGTGACCGGATACTTCGTCAGGCCCCGGTCGTATCCGGCGAACGAGCCCGGTAGCCGTCCGTCCAGGCAGCCCGCCGCAGCCAGGATTCCTTCCGCGATCCGGGCCGATTCCTGGTGGTATCCGTAGCGGCGTAGGCCGTGGGCGGTCAGTGCGTTGTCGAACGGCCACACCATGCCGGTGTGGGGGCCGATCGGGTTGTAGCGGTGGTTGTCGGTGGCCAGGGTCCGAATTCCCCAACCTGAGTACAGCCGGTCGCTCATCAGGTGCTCGACCACCTGGGCCGCCTTCTCCTCCGTGGCGATCCCGCTCCACAACAGGTGGCCGATGTTCGAGGTGAGCGCGTCCACCTGGGTGCCGTCGGCCTCCAGCGCGACCGCGTAGTAACCGCGATCGGCGATCCAGAAGTCCCGGTTGAACCGGTCCTTCAGGTCCGCGGCCTCCCGCTCCAGGCGGTCGGCGTACGCCGGGTCACCCCAGATCTGCCGGGCCAGTCGGGCACCGCGCAGTTTCGCGTCGTACGCGTAGCCCTGCAACTCGCAGGTGGCGAGCGGGTAGCCGGGCAACTGTCCGTTCCGGTACGAGATGCCGTCCGGCGTGTTCTTCCAGCCCTGGTTGGTGTGGCCACCCCGTTGGTTGCGCCGCTGGTATGCCACGTACCCCTTGCCGGTCAGGTCGGCGTACCGGTCGATCCAGTCCAGCGCCTTGCGCGTCTCGTACTCCAGTTCCCGCACCAGGCTCTGATCGTCGGTCCATCGCTCGTACTCGTCCAGTAGCACCACGAACAGCGGGGTGGTGTCGGCCGCGCCGAAGTCGGCGGCCTGTGGCAGATCCTCGAAGGCCGCGCTCTCGCCGTACCGGACCTCGTAGAAGATCTTGCCCGGATCCTCCTCCCGGAAGTCGTTGGACACGGTGCCGTGCCCGACGGCGCACAACCGCAGGGTGGGCACGCTGAGCTGCGGGGTGAACGAGATCGCCTGCAGGCAGGTGATCAGCCCGTCCCGAGCGACCATGGTCATGTACCAGGGCAGCCCGGCCATGGGTAGCCGCTCACGATACGTCCACGAGGAGTAGCGCAGCGCCCCCAGGTCGATCAGGCTGCGCTGGTAGGTGGCGGTCAGCGAGGTCGAGTCCGCGCGGATCGTCGGCGCTGCTTTGAGCCAATCGTCGAGTTCCTGGTGCATCTGCGGTGGTTGCCGGCCGCGGTGGGCGGCGAGGCTGGCCCGAACGTCCCGGCCGCGGGCGCCCCGCAGCACGGTTTCCACCTGCAACGTGGTCTGCCAGGTGCCGTGCGGCTCGACGGTCACCTCGAACGTCATGCCCCGCTCGTCCACCGCCGCCGGCTCGGACGACGACACGATCGTCTCCCGGACGAACGACGCCCGTTCGTAGGACAGCCGCAGACAACCCTCCTCGACCTGCACGGTGGTACGGCCGCTGCGTGGCCCGCTCCTGCCCTGGCGCAGCTCAACCGTGTCCGCGAAGTCACTGCCCATGCCGATTCTGATCCTGATCGTGGCCGGAGCCATGTCGTGATTGAGCACGGTCAGCTGCTCGTTGAAGCTGGCCCCCATCCAGCGGTGCCGGATCACCGACAGCGTCGCGTCCACGTAGTGTGTCGCCGCCCCGGGCACCAGGAAGAACCGCGACTCGAAGTGGTTCAGGCTGTCCACCGCCAGGATGTTCAGGCGCTCCCCGTTGACGCTCAGGTCCCACTGGTTCAGGAAACGGGTGTCGAAGGAGTACAGCCCGGTCTGCGGGCCGGCAGCCGTGGACACGTCGCCACTGTCGTTGCTCAGGACGTACGTGTTGCCGTCCATGATGCTGACCAGTTTGGGATCCACCGCTCAGACCTCCGGCTTCCGGGATGCGGTCCGACTGGCTTCCTGAGCCGCCGGCAGCAGTTCACGCAGCGTGGAGAGCAGGGAGATGTCACCTTCGACGCTGAGCAGGTTGCGCCACACCGCGGCGTACACACCCTGCTCTCCGGTCACTATCCGGGCGAACACGTCGCACCGGGCCCGCACGACGCAGTCGGCCTCCCGGGCGTCCCGGGCGACACTCACCGACCCCGAATCGATCTTCAAGACCCAGTGCTCCGCCACGTGGTCGACGGACAGGTCGAACCGGATGGTCCCGGTGTACTTCTTGGGCACATTCGGCCTGTCCCGTTCGATGTCGGCAAAGAAATCCCCAATCGTCTCGGTCATCCGCCCCCCTCGCCTCCGGACGCCTGAAACAGGGTCACCTCCGGGAGGGCGAGCCGACATCACCCGCAGCGGGTGATGTCGGTAGGCCCGACCGATTGCATCGACAAGCTTCGAATGAAAAACTCCCCGTAACCGAGGAGGTACGGATGCTCCGCACATTCGGCGCGGTGCTGGCCGCCGCGACCTTGGCCCTGGCCGGTGGGTTCGGTTCCGCCCGCGCCGCCGAGGCGCCGCCCTCTCCGAGCCCGTCGCCGTCGCCGTCGACGCCGATTGCGTGCCCGCCCGCGCTGCCGATCGGCGGCCTGGTGACCGGGGCGACCGCCACCAGCGTGACCGTCACCTACTCGGTGCTGTTCCTGCCGCCCTGCGGGTACGACCCGCCGATCACGGTCACCCTCTTCGGCAGCCGCGAGGACGCCGCGCAGTGGCGGGATCCGGTGGCCGAGGCCGTCTCCGAGCCGCAGCGCTACGGAAACGTCACCGTCGACGGGCTGACCCCGGACACCGAATACTGGTTCCGGTTCAGTGACACCGAAGGCCGGCGGGATCCGTACGTGATCGGTGGACCGGCGCGGACCACGCTGCCGCCGGTGTGCCACGCGACGGCCACGATCGACGTCGGCTGGGGGAGTGGTTTCCTCGCCACCGTCACCGTCCGCAACACCAGCGGGCAGCAGCTCGACGGTTGGCGGGTCTCCTGGCGGTGGTCCGGTGACGAGCGCCTCCAGTCGCTTTGGGACGGGGTGGCGCACGGTTCGGGCGCCGACGTGACCGTCCGCAACGCCTCGTACAACGGCACCCTCGCACCGGGCGGCTCGACCACCTTCGGTCTGGTGGCGGCGACCAGCGCGGTACCGGGCAGCATCGCGCTGACCTGCGGCCGATGACCTGCCGTCGCTTCGGGCTGCCGCGCCGTTGAGGCAGCCCCGGCCCGGTGTCCTCGTGGCTCGACCGGGTCGGTGGCGGTGGCGGCGGTGAGCGGGGCGGCGGTCACAGTGACCGCCGACGTCGCCTGGTGCGCGGGAACGAGGTTCGGCCGCCGCTGGTGGGAGCGCCGCGCCACATCCGCCAGATGATCGGCCCGTCGGTGGGCAGCACGATCGTGGGGCCGGCGGTGTAGCCGTGGCGGAGGTAGAGCCGCCGGTTACGCATGTTGCTGGCTTCCAGGTACGCCGGCAGCCCGAGCTGGTCGAGACGACGGTGCTGGTCGGCGAGCAGGGCGGCACCGATGCCTCGGCTCTGCCGGGTCGGGTCGACGGCGAGGTAGGCGAGGTAGTGGTGCGGCTCGTCGGGGCGGAACGCCTCGAACATCTCCTCCAGCAGCGCGAACTTCGGCGCATACGGACCAGCGATGGCCTCCAGAGCCGCCAGGCGTTGGTGCGCGTTGGTGGGGCTGGGTTCGAGGCGGGGGTACCAGATGGCGACGGCGTACTGGTCGGAGGTGGTGTGGACCTGCCCGTGTTCCAGGCCGTGATGGAAGGCGTCCTTGAAGTACCGGTAGTAGACGGTGCGCCGGTCGGCCGGGTCGGGGATGAGCCAGTCGGCGAGGGGTCCTTCGTGGAACGCTTCGGCGAGTACGGCGATCAGTGGGCCGGCGTCGGTTCTGGTCGCGGGTCGGATGGTGACGGTGTTGTGCACGGGTTCTCCCTGGGTGGTCAGGCCGGCTGGCGGACGGTGTCGGGGGTGCGCAGGGGTCCGGTGTGGCTGTCGGCGCCGAGGCCGACCGCCGCGTACACGTCGGGGTTGGTGGTGCGCAGGAGCAGCGCCCAGGCGATGCCGAGGAGTGCGGCGGCGGCGTATGCGGCGGGGAACGCCCAGCGCAGGGGCGAGTCGGGTGCGACGCCGAGCAGGGTGGCGAACTCGCGCAGGGTGACGGTGAGGATCCCGCCGAGCGCGACGGTGGCGGTTCCCGGTGCGATGAGGGACCGCCACAGTCCTTCGGTGTGGGTGATGCGGGAGAAGAAGCCGATCACTGCGGCGGAGGTGATGGTCATGAGGATGAGCACCCCGAGGCCGCCGGTGACGGTGATCCAGAAGAACAGGTGCACGATGGGGTCTGCCCCGGCGAGGGCGTAGCCGACGAGCACGGCGAAGGCCAGGGCGCTCTGGGTGAGAGAGCCGACCTTGGGGGCGCCGGTGCGGCGGCTGGTGCGGCCGAATACGGCTGGCAGCACCCGTTCCCGGCCGAGGGCGAACAGGTAGCGGGCCACGGTGTGGTGGAAGCTGAGCAGGGCCGCGAACAGTGACGTGATGAACAGGATCCGGGCGATGGTGATGACGCTGTCGGCCAGGTATGGGGACACCAGGTTGAAGATCAAATCGGTGCCGTCGGTGCGGGCGGCGTTGACGATGCGGTCCGGGCCGGTGGCCACGGACATGGCCCAGGCGGAGAGTCCGTAGAGCAGGCCGGTGACGGTGACGGCGATGTAGGTAGCGCGGGCGATGGTGCGGCGAGGATCCTTGGTCTCCTCGCTGAACACGACGGTGCCTTCGAAGCCGACGAAGCCGGTGATGGCGGTGACCAGCGCCGCGCCGATGCCGGCGGCGAAGACGTGCGTCGGGGCGAGGGTGTCGAAGCTGACCGTCCCGTCGGCCGGATGGGTGACCATGATCGCGTCGAAGGTCAGGGCGACGGCGCATTCGGCGACGAGGACGACGGCGAGGACGCGCCCGTTGAGGTCGATCCGCGCGACGCCGAGGACCGCGACGATGGCCCACACCGCGAGGGCGCACGCCCACCAGGTGAGCTGCCAGCCGTAGCGGTCGTTGAGGAACTGGGCGGTGACCGCGCCGGCCCCGCCGTACAGGCCGATCTGCATGGCGTTGTAGGCCAGTAGCGCGATCATGGCGGCGGCGACGCCTGCCGGGCGGCCGAGTCCTCGGGTGATGTAGGTGTAGAAGGCTCCGGCGTTGACGATGCGCCGCGACATGGCGACGTAGCCGACGGCGAAGAGGGCGAGGACGGCGGCGACGAGCAGGTAGGCGACGGGGATGCCGGTGACGCCGGTGACCGCGTACCCGGTCGTCGCGCCACCCGCGACGACGGTCAACGGTGCGGCGGCGGCGATGACGAAGAACACCACCGACGGGATACCGAGCCGGCCACGGGCCAGGACGGCGGACACGATGTCGGGACTGGAACGAGGCATGAAGGTCTCTCTCTGGACAGGGGAGTGGGCGCTGCCCAGCAGCGCCGCTGGGTCAGGAGGTGCGCTGGTTCAGCTGGTGGGGTGGTTCAGGTAGCGCGGTGGCTCAGGTGGTGCGGTGGCTGAGGACGGCACCGCCGACGACGGCACCGAGGTCGGCGAGCAGGTCCCGCAGCGGCGGGTGGGCCTGGTCGACCTGCTGGCGCAGGAACGCGCGGGCCGCCAGGGGCGCACCGTCGAGCAGGATCGGATCGAGCTGGGTGTGCATGGCCAGCCCCGCGAGGGCCACGTCGAAGGCGTTGAGCCGTTGGTAGTTGCGTACCTGGAAGGAGAGCCGGGCCCACGACCAGGCGGCCGTGTTCATGTCGGTGGGGACGTAGACGGTGCGTTGCCGCCACAGCCGGCCGACCTGCTGCTGTTGAAGGAGTCCGAGCTGCCACATGCGGGTGGCCACCTGCTCGTAGGCGGTGGTGCCGAGGAACGCCAGCCAGGTCCGAGTAGCGGTGTGGCGCGGCTCGGCCACGAGGCGGTCGAGGACGAGATGTTGCAGCCAGTCCTGCGGAGGGAACGCGTTGGTCACCCGCAGGTGCCGGCCCTCGAACGTGACCCGACCCTCGCTGTACAACTCCAGCAGCAGCGCGGCGGCCAGACCATGCGCCGTGGCGGACTCGAAGAGACGCGGGCGGCCGGTCTGGTCGTCGTGCGCCAGGTAGAAGAACTCGTCGGCGAGACGCATGGTGTACGCGGCGGCGCTGCCAACGGCCCGTACCGGCCGGCTCGGTGTCGAATGCTCGCGCAGGTGTGGGGCGTACTCGCCGCCGTGGGGTGTGCTGTTCACCGCGGCTGGCCTTCCTCGGTCGAATCGTCGATGGGAAACCCGAGCCGGCGCAGGAGCATCCGGCCGCCCCGATGGCGACCCAGCTCCTCGACCGCCCAGGTGTGCTGCCCGCAGCCGCCGTCGCCACAGTGGAAACAGGTCCCGCCGTCGCGGTGCTGGAGCACGGTGTTACGCGCGGACTCGAAGCGGTCCACGGCCCGGTCGCTCTCGTCGGAGCCGCTCACGGCACCTGCTTCCGGCCGCGCAGCGCGGCGACCGCGACCCGCACCTCCATGCACGGCGGATGCCGATCAACATGCGGGTACCCGCACTCCGGCCGATGCCCCAGCACCCACACCCACTCATCACCCCGATTCGGCAGGTCCCGAACGCTCGCCACGACGACGGCAACCGGGGTTCCGGGAGTGAGATCCCGCCCATACGACCAGTCACCGGGTTCGAGCCGCAGCACCGTCCCCGCCGCGACCTCAGGCAACGGCTGAGGCGTCCTATACACAGCCCCACCCCGCCCACCAGGGTTGATCATGAAGTTGTTGCCCCGGAAAGCGTTTGTCCAGGTCAATAACTTCATGATCGACGGCGAGGGCGTCGGGTGAAC
>NZ_POTY01000091.1 GCF_003236315.1 Micromonospora craterilacus | reverse complement strand
GTTGGCGGGAGGAGGCAGGTGGCCGAGGGAGGTCTGGCGGTGCTGAGCAGCGAGATCCTGGAGTACTACCGGCAGGGCGGGGAGCGCGAACGGCTGGCCGCCGGTGCGGGCAGGTTGGAGTTCCTGCGTACCTGGGACGTGCTGACCCGGGTGCTGCCCGCCGCACCCGCGACGGTGCTCGACGTCGGCGGCGCCACCGGGGTGTACGCCGAGCCGCTGGCGCGGGCCGGCTACCGGGTGCACCTCGTCGACCCGGTGCCGGAACACGTGGCGGAGGCGGCGGCCCGACCCGGCGTGACCGCCACCGTGGGGGATGCCCGGGCGCTGCCCGCCGCCGACCACAGCGCCGACGCCGTGCTGCTGCTCGGGCCGCTCTACCACCTGCTGGCACGCGACGACCGGGTCGCGGCGTGGCGGGAGGCGGCCCGGGTGGTACGCCCCGGTGGTGTGGTGGTGGGCGCCACGATCAGCCGCTTCACGTCGCTGTTCGACGGTTTCGTGAAGGACTACTTCAGCGACCCCCGGTTCCGGCCGCTGGTGGAACGGGCGCTGGTCGACGGGGTGCACCACAACGCCGACGCCGGCCGGACGTGGTTCACCAGCGCCTACTTCCACCGTCCCGAGGATCTGGCCGACGAGCTGACCCAGGCGGGGCTGGTGGTGCGGCGGCAGGTCGCGGTGGAGGGTCCGCTGTGGATGACGGGCCCGCGGTTGACCGAGATCCTGGCCAGCCGACAGCTGACCGACCTGCTGCTGGAGATGTTGCGCCGAATCGAGGACGAACCGAGCCTGCTGGGTGCCAGCAGTCACCTGCTCACGGTCGCTGTTCCCCGCTGACCGGGACGCAGTACACGTCGCCGGAGTTGGTCTCGTGCGGCAGCGCGAGCAGACGGGTCGCCATCTCCTCGGCGGACGCCCAGCGCCCCACGGTCAACGACTTGTGGTCGCCGAGCGCCACGTCGAAGCCGCCGAACCCGAGCATCGTCAACCGGTCGAGGCAGCGCAGCGCCACCGACCGGCCGATCGTGGTGAACTCGAACGACAGCGCGGGCAGCGGGCGGCTCAGGCCGGCGAGCACGGCGTCCTCGAAGCCCTCCACGTCGATCTTGACGAAGGCCGGGGTGCCGTACTCGGCGATCAGCGCGTCGACGGTGGTGACCGGAACCTCGATCTGGCCGTCCCACACCTGGTCTTCCCAGCCGCCGGCACCGGCGGCCGCCGCCACGAAGTCGGGGGAGACGGTCGACACGGTCGGGTTGGCGGAGTTGACCAGGAACCCGACCCGTCCCGGCTGCGCTCCGCAGGCCGCCTCGACCAGCCTGACCTGGTCGTCGTCGCCGTAGATGGCGCGCAGCGCCCGCAGGCACAGCGGCTGCGGCTCCACGGCGACGACCCGGGCGCCGAGCCGCCGGAAGCTGCCGATGTGGTCGCCCACGTGCGAGCCGATGTCGAAGACCAGGTCACCGGGGCGCACGAACCGGGCGTAGAAGGCGTCCATCGCCGCGTCGCGTCCCGGATCGCCGTAGTAGACATCGAGCGACCGGCGCAGCGACGCGGTCGCCGGATCGGCCTTGAGTGCCTCGACCGCGGCGGAGTGGGTACCCATCGGGAGCACCTTAGCCGGCCAGGGCAGCGGCCGGTCGCGCTCTGCGGGACGTTGCGTCACCCGGCGTGACGTACCTCGGTCTCCCAGATGTCGGCCCACGGGCGCCGTAGCCCACGGCACAGCCAGATCGGCCCGCCATTCTCGTCGTTGTCCACGTCGACCCGTTGGTCCACCCGCCCGGCCAGCGTGACCTCGGTGAACCAGGCCCGCAGCCGGTCCGGCCGCGACCACCCGACGGCGATCGCCACGTCGGCGCCCTCGGGTGGCCGGCCGAAGTCGGCCATGCTGTTGTGCCCCGAGTACGCGGCGGGCAGCCCGCGTGACGGGCCGTAGCGGGCCACCGCTCCCGCCTCGCCGTAGTTCCCGGTGAGGATGACGGCCCGGGCCTGTTCGTCGGCCGGCAGTTCGCGGTGCACGGCGGCGAGCGAGTCGGCGAAGGCCGGCCAGCCGATGGTCTCGCCGGCGTCGTAGTTGACCGCCACGACGAAGTCGGGCAACCGGTCGGCCGGCAGCGTGGGCAGCAGCAACACGCCGTTGCTGGCGGCGGTGAACACGACCACGGCCGCCGGCAACGCCCGGCGCAGCCGGCCCCGGGCCAGCCAGCCGGCGGTGGCCACCGCACCGGCGGCGGTGAGCACCAGCAGCAGTGGGGCGTCGTAGTAGCCCTTGCCGCCGGCGAGCAGGACGATGGCGACGACCACCAGCCATGCCCAGCCGAGCGCCCGGTAGGCCCGCCACTCGGCCCGGCGCAGCAGCGCGACGAGGCCGGCAACCCAGATCGGTACCACGAACGGACTGATGATCACGAACTGGAGGAACAGCGCGTCGAGCCGGCCGCTGTAGGAGCTGTCGCCGTCGGAGATCGCCGCCGCGACCGACAACTGGGGGAACCCGTGCGCCGCCTGCCAGATCAGGGTGGGCGCGGCGAGCAGCACGAAGACCCCGGCGGCCAGCAGCACCCAGCGGTCCCGCAGCAGCCGGCGTGGCCCGGCGAGCGCCAGCCCGGCCAGCAACCCCACGGCCAGCAGCGCGGGCAGCAGCTTGTTGAGCATGCCGACGCCGAGCACCGCGGCGACCGCCAGCGCCCAGCGGCTGTCCCCGGTGCGCAGCAGGACCACCGTGCACAGCGCGGCGGCCAGCCAGACCAGCAGGTCGACGGTGGTGGTGCTGAGTAGGTGACCGCTGGCCAGGACGATGCCCGAGGTGCCGCCCAGCAACGCGGCCAGCGTCTGCGCGCCCCGCCCGGCGCCGAGCTGCCGGGCGATCGCCGCGACCAGCAGCACCGCGCCGCCGGCCATCAGCGCCGAGGGGGTACGCAGGGCGAGCAGGCTTTCCGGCGCCACCGTGTCGACCAACCGGGCCAGGGCGGGCACCAGTGGCCCCTGGTCGACGTAGCCCCAGTCGAGGTGGCGTCCGGCCAGCAGGAAGTACAGCTCGTCGCGGTGGTAGCCGTAGCGGGGCGCCAGCGCCAGCAGGACCAGTGTGACCGCCCCGGCGACCAGCCACGGGCCGGTGGCCCGGGGGCCGGGGGTGGGCGGAGTCCGGTGCGGCACGTCCGAAGTCCGGGTTTCCGGCATCGCCGATGCGGTCATGGCGTCCATTGTCGGGCACCGCGACCGCTCGCGGGCCCCTGGTTTCCCTGCCCGGGCAACGATCCCGCGCCGGAATATCTTGTTAGCCTCGTTGGATGACCTCCCCGTCGCCGGGTCGCCCGTCGGACCTGATGTTCCTGCTCAGTTGGGCCAGTCACGCGCTGCGCGTGGAGCATGCCGCCGGCCTGGCCGAGTTGGGCATCTCGCCGCGGGGTCACTGTGTGCTGCTGCGGGCCCGGATCGGCGGCCTCACCCAGCGGCAGATCGGCGAGCTGTGCGGGGTGGACAAGACCACCATGGTGGTGACCCTGGACCAGTTGGAGGCGGCCGGGCTGGCCCGGCGCGTGCCCTCGCCGACCGATCGGCGGGCCCGGTTCGTCGAGGTCACCGCGGAGGGGGAGCGGGTGCTCGACCAGGCCCAGCAGATCGCCGGACGGCTGGAGCAGGACGTGCTCGCCGCAATGCCGGAAACCGAACGCGAGGTGTTCCTGCGGGCGATCCAACGCCTGGTCGGCGGACGGCTCTCCGGCGGCGGAGCGTGCGGGGGATCCGGTTCGGTCTGCTGATCCGGTCATCGCCCGACGGCCGGGGCGCGGCACGCCGCGTCGCCGGCCGTCTTTTATGTTCCCGACTCAGATAGTTCCGTACAAGACTATCTGATACGGTCTTGATTGTTGGTGTCCCCGATCGAGGAGCAGCCATGAGCAGCACCACCGTGCACCCCGTCAGCACCACCACCTCGAACCTGCGTCGCCGCGCCGCGGGGGTGGCCGCGACCGTGGTGGCCTGCGCCGTGATCTGGATCGTCGGCGCCATCGCCGGCGTCGACTACGCGGTACGCAGTCCGGGGCAGCCGGAGATGGTCGTCAACCTCATCCCCGTGATCGTCTTCTCGCTCGGCTCGGCGCTGCTGGGCTGGGCGGCGCTGGCCATCCTGGAGCGGGTCGCCGGACACCGGGCCACCGGCATCTGGTTCGCCCTCGCGGTGGTGGTGACGCTGCTGTCCTTCGCCCCCCTCTTCCAGGTCGACGCCACCGGCGGCGCCAAGGTCGCCCTGGGCGTGATGCACCTGGTCGTACCGGCCGTCCTGATCGCCCTGCTGCCGAAGCGCGACCACTGACCACAGGCGACACTGATCATGGGCGACCCCGCGCCCGGCCGGGTCGCCGCGAACCGGCCGGGGCGGGCGCCAACGGCGATCATGAAGCCGTCGGCGCGCCTGATCGTCAACCGCCACCCGAGCTGAGAACCTTTTTCACATGCGCTCGCCTGACACCCCGGTGCTGTACCGCCCGCCGGCCCATCCCGCCCTGCCCGGTGGGCCGACCGCCGTCACCGAGGCGTGGTTGCGCAACCGCCGACTCAGCGAGCACACCCGCGACGCGTACCGCCGGGACGTCGCCGGCTGGCTCGCCTGGTGCACCGCCCGCCACCTCGACCCGCTGCGGGTGAACTTCCTGCATGTCAACGAGTACGGGCGGGCGCTGGAGAGCACCCTGGCCGCGCGTACCGGCCGCCCGCTGACCCCGGCGACCGTGGCCCGCAAGCTGTCCGCCCTGTCCAGCTGGTACGACTTCCTGGTCAAACTGCGCGCGGTCGACACCAACCCGGTCGCCGGCGCCGACCGGCCCCGGATCGACCGGGACCACTCGGCCACCGTGGGCCTGACCCCCGACGAGGTCGACGCGCTGCTCGCCGCCGCCGAGGCCGAGACCGGGCCGATCGCCGCCCGCAACCGCGCCGCCATCGCCCTGCTGGCCGACCTCGGGCTGCGGGTCGGGGAGCTGGTCTCGCTGAACGTCGACGACCTCGGCGTGGAGCGGGGGCACCGCAGCGTGCGCTTCGCCGGCAAGGGCGGCAAGGCCCGCCGCCGGGCACTCACCCCCGGCACCGCGTACGCGGTGGACGCGTACCTGGCCGAGCGGGCCGCCGACCAGGGCCTGGACGTGCCGCAGCTCACCGGGGCGTTGCTGGTCACCACCAGCGGAGCCCGCCTGGACCGGCACTCGGTGTTCCGGCTGGTCCGCCGGCTCGCCCGCAGCGCCGGGATACCCGCGTGGGCCCGGCTGTCGCCGCACTCGCTGCGGCACGCCTTCGCCACCACCGCCCGCGCCGAGGGAGTGCCGCTGGAGGACGTGCAGGACGCGATGGGCCACGCCGACCCGCGCACCACCCGCCGCTACGACCGGGACCGGCACAACCTGGACCGGGACCCGGCGTACGCCGTCTGGGCCGCCCGCGCCCGCCGCCGCGGCTGATCCGCGGCCAGCCCGGTCAGGCCCGATCCGCCGGGCGGACCGGCCGCCCCGGCTTTCCGCCCGCCGTCGCGGCCGATTCTCTACGGTCGGATGGTGTGGGCGCTGCGCAGCCGTGGAGCAGGCCGGCCCGACGACGCCAACCGGTGCGGGCCGGGCTCGTCTTCGTCGGCGCCGGGGTGGCCCTGTGCTGCATCGGCGTCGCCGGCCTGGGCGCCTGGAACGTGCAGGTGGTCACCCAGGCCGCCGGACCGGTCCGGGAAACCGCCGACGGGTTCCTGCGGCAGGTCACCGCGGGCGACACCGACGGCGCGTACGAGCAACTCTGCGCCGACTCGCGCAGCCGGTGGAGCCAGCTCGGCTTCACCAGCTGGGTACGCACCCCGCCGGTGGTACGCGACTACGAGATCGTGGACGTGTCGGTGGCCACCCGCGGCGGCCGCCCGCACGGCACCGTCAAGGTGAAACTGACCCGCGACACCGGCAGCACCGAGCAGCGTGACCTGACGGTGGTGCAGGAGCACGGCGACTGGCAGGTCTGCGGCGACCCGTACTGATCACACCCCGACCGGTTCGGTGGACTCGACCAGCCGACCGTCGCGCAGCACCAGCACCCGGTCGGCCAGCTCCACCAGCGTCGGGTCGTGCGTGGCCACCAGGGCCGTCATCCCCCGGGCGTGCACCAGCGCCCGCAGCAGGTCCATCACCGCGCGGCCGGTCTCCGAGTCCAGCTGGCCGGTGGGCTCGTCGGCGATCAGCAGCGCCGGGTCGTTGGCCAGGGCCCGGGCGATCGCCACCCGCTGCTGCTGCCCGCCGGACAACTCGTACGGCCGCTGCCCGGCGTGGCCCCCCAACCCGACCAGCTCCAGCAACACCGACACCCGCTCCTCGCGCTGTGCCGCCGGCACCTTCGCCAGCCGCATCGGCACCCCGATGTTCTCCGCTGCCGACAGGATCGGGATCAGCCCGAAGGACTGGAACACGAAACCGATGCTGTCCCGGCGCAGCCGCAGCAGGTCCCGCTCGCCGGCCGAGGTCACCTCGTGGCCGGCCACCCACACCCGCCCGGAGGTGGGCCGGTCCAGGCCGCCGATGAGGTTCAACAGGGTGGTCTTGCCCGCCCCGGAACGTCCCCGCACGGCGACCAGCTCGCCCCGACCGGCTCGCAGCGACACGTCCCGCACCGCGTGGACCACCCGGTCGCCGCTGCCGTAGTCCCGACACAGCCCCTCGACCCGGACCAGATCCTCACTCATGCCGCCGCCCCGCTCCGCTCGCCGCCGGCCTGAGCCGGTTCCGTACCGCACCGATGGTTCGCCCGCTGCCACTCGCTCACGGCGTACCCCTCTCCTCGCCGGAGCGGACCTGCACGTGGTCCGGCTCCAGGGTCAGCTTCACCCGGTCCCGCAGCGCCAACGCGTCGACGAAACCGGCCGGCAGCTGCATCCGACCGGCCCGGTCCAGCACCGCGTACTCCTCGGTGACCAGTTCCTCGACGCCGTCGGCGCCGACCCGCGCGGTGCGGTGCACCTCGGAGGCGGTCCGCCCGTCGCGGATCGCCACGGTCCGCCGGACCTGGGAGGCGACCTGATGGTCGTGGGTGACCACCACGATGGTCACGCCCAGCTCGGCGTTGATGGTGCGCAGCGCGGTGAACACCTCCGCGGCCGTCGCCTCGTCCAGCTCACCGGTCGGCTCGTCGGCGAAGAGCACCTCCGGGTCGTTGGCCACCGCCACCGCCACGGCGCAGCGCTGCTGCTCGCCGCCGCTCATCTGCCCCGGCCGGCGGTCCGCGCAGTACCCGACGCCGACCATCTCCAGCAGCTCCGTCGCCCGCCGCCGGCCCGCCCGGCCGCCCCGGCCGGCCAGCCGCATCGGCAACTCCACGTTCTCCCGGGCGGTCAGGTACGGCAGCAGGTTACGTCCGGTCTGCTGCCACACGAACCCGACCGTGTGCCGCCGGTACCGCAGCCGCTTGCGCGCCGACATGGTCAACAGGTCGAAGCCGGCCACCCGGGCGATCCCCGCGGTCGGCGTGTCCAACCCGGACAGGATGTTCAGCACGGTGGACTTGCCGGACCCGGACGCGCCCACGATGGCCACCAGCTCACCCCGGTCGACGACCAGATCGAGGCCCTGCAACGCGACGACCTCCACCCCCTCCGTGGTGAAGATGCGTACCAGGCCGTCGCAGACGATGTGCCCGCGCAACCGGTCGGCGCCGCCGGCGCGGGCTGCCGCCCGTTCCGCCGCCCGCCGTTGCAGCGTCGCGAGATCCGGTGCCTCCCGTACCATGGTCATGCCATCACTCCGCTTCGCTCCGCGCCGACCTTCTCCGGCGCTGGTTGATTCGCTCGCCGACGCTCCCTCACGCGTTCTCCTCTCCCAGACGCAGCACCTCGCCGAGGCGCATCCGTCGGTTCACCACGTTCTCCGCGGCCAGGCCGGCCAGCAGGCCGAGCACCACCAGCGCCAGCACCCCGCCCACCACCAGCGGGTCCAGGTGGTCGCGTATCGGCACGCCGGGGGCGAACGCGGACAACCCGAGGGTCGAGCCGAGCAGCCGGGGCAGCGCCATCCCCACCGCCCCGCCGGTCAGGGCCGCGACCACCACCAGCGGCACCAGCTCGTACACCAGCAGCCGGCGGCCGTGGGCCGCGGACAGGCCCATCGTGCGCAGCCGGGACAGCATCCGGCCCCGGCCGGCGGCGTCGGCGACCACCGCGAACCCGACGGCGAGTACGGCCAGTGCCGTGCCCCCGGCCGCGCCGGCGGTGAACGCCAGGGTCAGCACCTCGTTGGCCCCGGTGCGTTCCAGCCCCTCCCGGTACGCCCGCCGGGTCTCCAGGGTGGCCGGCAGCTGCGTCTGCGTCACCTCCACGCCGAGCACCGCGGACTGCCGCCGGCGCTGCTCGGCGTCGGCCACCTCCAGCAGTTTCGCCTCGTCGATGTCGTCGCCGGCGATCAGGTACCGGTTCGGGATGATCGGCGTGAACTCGTACTCGGGCAGCGCCTGCCACGGCAGCACCACGAACCGGTCGACGCCCAGTCCGACGCCGGGGAACGTGTCGGCCACCCCGGCCACGTGGAACTCGTACAGCCGGTTCTGGACGTCGGCCACCGCACGGTCGCCGAGGTCGGCCGCCACGTTCGGGGAGACCACCGCGGGCACCGGCCCGGCACCGCGGGCGGCGGAACGCAGCGCGGCCGGCACGTCGACGTCGACGCCACTGCGGGCCACCACCTCGGCGAACGCCGGGGCGTCCACCACCAGCACCCGTACCGGGCGGAACACCGTGGCCTGCGGGCCGGTCTCCGACAGCAGCCGCCGGTTGGAATCCACCCACACCCGGGTCACCGTCTCCACCCCGGCCACTCCGGTCAGCGCGTCGGCCGCGTCCGGTGGGAAGGCGTACCCGGCCAGCCAGGCGTCGGCCGGCACGGCCAGCGTCGCGGCCCGGTCCCGGGCGGCGGCCACCGTGGTGGCGACCACCCCACCGAACACGCCGGTACTGACGGCGACGATCAGCACCGCCAGCGGTCCCAACGCCACCGGCGCGCCCCGGCCGGCGCGCGCCACACCGAGGAACAGCAGCGCACCCCGGGCCCGCCCGGCCAGCCGCCCCACCAGTCGCAGCGGCCACGGCAGCAGCCGGATCGCCACCAGCGCGGCGGCGACCGCGACCAGCACCGGCACCGAACTGAGGTACGCGTCGACCCCGCCCGCCGGGTCGATGCCACGGCGGCGCAGCAGCACCACGCCCAGGCCGGCGAGCACCAGCACGCTGGCCTCCACGGTCAGCCGGCGCACCGACGGGCGCTGCCGGATCAGGTCGCTCCGGCCGGCGACCAGCCCGCCCCGCCGCTGGGCGAGCACGGCCAGCACCGGCACCACGGCGGTGGTGAGCACCGCCAGCAGCAGCACCGCCCACGGCGCACCCTCCGACCGGCCCGGCACCCGGGTGGCGACCAGCCAACCGAGCAGCACCGCGACGGGCTGCACGAGTGCCGCCTCGGCGAGGGTGCGCCGGCCGATCGCGGCCAGCGAGGCACCCCGGGCCCGCAACAGCGCCAGCTCCTCGCGGCGGCGTTGCACCGCCAGGCGGGCGGCCAGCAGGATCAGCCCGAGCAGGCTGGCGACCAGGCCGGACTGCGCGATGGCCAGCAGAGCCCGCACCGCGTGCAACTGTTCGGCGAACCGGATCAGGGTGATGTCCAGCGACGTCTGCACCGTCGAATCGGGCAGCCATGCGATCCGCCGGGTGTCGGCCACCGCCGCGGTCACCGCTTCCATGGTGGTGGTGTTCAGCCGCCGCTCGTCGAAGCGGTACCGCCACTCGTAGGTGGCCGGCGCGCCGCTGCCGACGGCCACGGTGTCGATCCCGGCCCAGTCGGTGACCGCCGCGGCAAGGTACGGCTCGCCGTCGGCGACCGGCGCGACCGGGTCCAGCGCCAGCAGCAGGTCATCCCAGACCGGGTCGCCGACATCGCGTGGGTCGAACACCCCGACCACCTGCGCCTGCGCCCGCTTCAGTCCGCCGGGGCCGGTGAAGCGCAGCCAGCTGCCCGGGCGCAGCGACAGCATCTCGGCCACCGCCGCCGACACCGCCAACTCGGCGGGACGTCCCGCCTCGCTGCGGGGCCAGCGGCCGGCGGTGAGGTCGGCCGCGTCCTCGACCCCGGTCTGCGCCCGCAGGCCGACCTTCTTGACCGCGCCACCGTCCATCGGCGGATCGTCACCGGTGGCGCTGAGCAGCTCCTCGTCCAGCCTGGCGGCGTACCACCGGCGATCCACCAGCTGCGGCAGCGGCTGCGGCAACGCGTCGGCGAACCGGTCGAGGTCGGCCTGACCCGCCGCGGCACCCACCGGGTCGTCGGGTTGCTGTTCGACGGCGATCGACACGTCGCGGACCAGGTGCGGCAGCCGGGTCACATCGGCGTGCAGACTCCGGTCGGCGTACCCGTTGGCCAACCGGGGTACGGCGGTCACCAGCAGCGCCGCCACCAACCCCAGCACCGCCAGCAGACCCACGTGGGCGCCGTACGCCCTGACCCGCCTCACGATCACCGCGACCGCCTTTCGTTCGCGACTGCGGGGCTCGCAAGCTCACTCCTCGCGCTCACCGGTCCTCCCCGATACGGAGCTGGGTGGCGGCCAGCCGCCGCCGCATGGTCATCGACACTGCGGCGCTGAACGCCAGCGCCAGCAGCAGCAGGCCCAGACCGGTGGCCACCACCGGTGGCCAGTCGACGCTCAACAACGGCGGCGGGTGCGGGCGGTTGGCGGACGGGGTGAGGATGACCAGCGGCGCCATGGTCGCGGCGACCCCGACCCCGACGGCCAGCCCGACCAGCACGCCGATCCCGGCCAGGAACGACTGCTCGGCCAGCAGCGACCTGGCCACCAGGCGGTGTCCGGCGCCGAGGGTGTGCAGCACGGCCAGCTCGGTGGCCCGCCGGCGGGCGGTGGCGCTGACGTCCACGGCCACCCCGACGGCGGCCAGCAGCACCGCGGCCAGGGCGGCGGCGAACAGGGCACCCCGGGCGCCCACCCCGAACGGGTCCCGGGCCAGTTCGGCGGCGACGTCCTCGCGGTCCAGCACGGTCAGCCCGCCGAGCGCGGCAGCGGCGGTGGCCGCCTGCTCCGCCTGCCCCGGCCGGGCGGCCAGCCACCACTCCTCGGGCGAACGGACGATGCCGCTGTCATGGAAGATCCGGGTGCTCAGCGACGGCAGATCGACCAGCAGTGCGGCGTCCTCGGCGTCGCCGGGCACCGCGGCCACGGTGTCGACCAGGGTGATGTTGACGTCGGCACCACCGAGGAACATCTGGGTCTGCGTGCCGACGTCGCGGCGCAGCGCGGCGAGCGCCTGCGGGGTGGCCACCGCCGGCACCAGGCCGCTGGCAGCCGGCCGGGAGATGCCCAGTTGCAGGCTCTTGCCGCTGGCGTAGAAGTCCGACGTCTCGCCGCGGTAGCTGACCGCCAGGGCGCTGCCGGTGGCCGTCGGCGACGCCACCTGGCCGGACCGGTCGACCATCCGCCACGGCCCGTCGGCCGCCAGGTCGACCGGATGGCCGGGCGAGGCGTCCGGACTGGCCCGCAGGTCGGTCAGCCGCCAGTCGAACGTCATCCGATCGCTGCCGACGGTCTCGGTGGTGAACCCGGCCAACCGCCACGCGTCCCCGGTCGGCAGCTCGACGGAGAAGCGCAGCGGTTCGCCGTTCTGGGTGGCGCCCAGCAGCAGCCGCCGGTGTCCGTCTCGCGGCCCGGCGAGCACCACGTGGTGGCGTACCGGCGCGACGACGCCGAAGGGGGAGGTGACCTTGGTGAGTAGTTGCCCGGTCAGCCGCCGGGTGCCGGGCGGCAGCGGAGTGTCCGGCGCCGTCACACGCGCGTCGGCGAGGCGATCGAACAGCTTCTCGGTGGAGCCGCCGGCCAGGTCGGGGCGGATCCGCACCACCTGGTCGGCGGTCTCGGCGTCCACCGCCAGCACGGTGACCGGCTCGGAGTCCGGCCCGACACGCAGGCGGTCCCGCCAGGCCGCCAGGACCGACGCCGCGCCGGACAGATCGGCGAGCTGGTCGGCCCGGTCGTCGGGGGCGGAACCGTTGACCTCGGTCAGTCGCAGGTCGGCGCCGACCTGGTGGGCGGCCTGGTCGTCGAGGGACCGTCGGGAGGTGCCGGCGAGGGACCAGGCGAGGGTGCCGACCGCGACGGCGAGGGCGAGCAGCAGCACCGGCCCGGCGTGCGGTCGCCGGCCGGCCTGCCAGGTGCCGAGCATGGTGGCGGTCCACGGTTTGCGGTCCACCCAGCGTTCGGCGAGTCGGATCAGCGGGGGCAGCAGCCGCAGGGCGAGCACCGCCCCGGCCAGTACCCCGAGCGTGGGTGCGGCAGCGAGCAGCGGGTCGATGCCCAGCTCCCCGCCGCGGGAGCGGGCCAGCGGTGAGGAGTATCGGCTGAGCTGGTACCAGGCGAGCAGGGCCAGGCCGACCAGCACGATGTCCAGCCCGGCCCGCTGCGCCATGCCGCGCCGGCTCGGTCGGGACCGGCTGGCCAGGTCGGCGACGTAGCTTCCGCCGCGACGCAGGCTCGGCCCGATCATCGCCAGCGCGCAACCGGCGGCCGCGGCCCCGGCCACCAGCCAGACCATCGAGTCGGGTGAGACGTCCGGGCGCAACGACACGGCGGCGAGCCCGGGTAGCCGGCCGGCGGAGCCGAGCAGCTCGGCGACGATCAGCGGGGCCAGGGCCGCGGCGGGCAGGACCACCAGGGTGGCCTCCCGGGCGGTCAGCCCGGCCAGCTGCCAGCGACTGGCACCCCGGGCGCGCAGCAGCGCGGTCTCGCCACGGCGGTGCTCGGTGAGCAGGATGGCGACCAGCAGCAGCGCGTACCCGCCGAGCACCACCACCAGCAGCATCGGGGTGACCAGCGCAGACCGGCCGACGAGGGTGGCCTGCTGCAACCGGGGCACCAGGCTGACGAGGTCGCTGGTGGCCAATGCCGAGTCACCGAGGCCGGCCGCCGCCGGGGTGGTGGTGATGATCCGGGTGGCGACCTCGGCCAGCCGGTCCAGCTCGCTGGTGGTGTTGATCACGGAGAGGTCGGGCTCGACCAGCCAGCCGGCGGAGGCGTTGGCCAGGAAGTGGGTGACGAAGTCGTCGCGGTGCACGGTGATCGGGCCGTAGGTGGCCGCCTGCGGCAGCGAACCGGTCGCCGCCTCGGGTGCGAGCCGCCAGTACGCGGCATCGGGGTCCACGGGGGTGAACACACCCACCACGGTCACCTCGGTGACCCGCTCGGTGAGCCCGTCGGTGATCGGGATGCGGTCGCCGACGCCCACCCGCAGCGCCGCGGCGGCCGGTGCGGCCAGCGCGGTCTGCACCGGGGTCGCGTCGGCCTCGGGCCAGGCGCCGGCGGTGAGCTGGGCGTGCGCGGGCAGGTCGTCGAGGAACATCACCGACGCGTAGATCTTGCCGGTGCGGTCGGCGACGGCGTCGCCGGTGTCGCCACGCAACTGCCGACCGGCCGCGTATCCGGCGGTGGTGACCTGGGCGGCCAGCCCGTCCAGGTCGGTCCGCAGCCGGTCCCGTAGGGCGGTGTCGCGCTCCCGCAGGGCCTCGTCGGTACGCCCGGCGGAGGCCCGCACCAGGACCGACCGTTCCTGGGCGGTGGCCGCGGCGAGCACGTTACGGGTGCCCGAGTCGACCACGTCCCGGTTGTACGCGGCCAGCCCGGTGAGGGCGACGGTCGCCACCAGTGCCGCCCCGGCCGCGGCGAGCAGCAGCCCCTTCGTGCCGCGGGCGCGCCGCAACGCGAACCTCATTCGTCCTGTACCCCCGCCGGTTCTCGGGCCGGGTGCGGCCCCTGGTCGCCATGTCGTCATGCACCAGAAGTGGCGGGCCACCGGGAAAGGTTCGCAGCAGTGATCGTTTCGTTATCCGGGGCCGAGGTCGCCGGCGCGGTGGTGCCGCCGGCAGAGCACCTGGTATCGGACCTCGCCGGTGTCGACCGTGTCGCCGATGACGACCTGCTCGCCCTCGCGGACCACGCGTCCACCCGCGACCCGGGCGTTGAGCAGACCCTCCCGCCCGCACCAGCAGAGCACCTCGACCTGGATGCGGGCCACCGAGTCGGCGAGCTCGAACAGCCGCTGCGCGGCGGGGAACAGGCAGGACCGGAAGTCGGTGGCCAGGCCGAAGGCGTACACGTCGACGTCGTAGCTGTCGACCAGCTCGGCCATCTGCTCCACGTGCTCGACCGAGTAGAAGCTGGCCTCGTCGCAGATCAGGTAGTCCACCCGTACCCCGTCGGCCCAGGCGTCGTGGACCAGGGCGCGCAGGTCGAGCGAGTCGGTGACCTCGATCGCCTCGTGGGCCAGCCCGATGCGGGTGGTGACCTGCGGGCCGAGCGAACGGTCGATGCGGGTGGTGACCAGGCCGCGGCGGCCCTGCCGAGAGTGGTTGTAATTCATCTGCAGCGCCATCGTGGACTTGCCGCAGTCCATCGGCCCCCAGTAGAACCGCAGCGCGGCGGCGTGCGCCGGCCGCCCGTCGACGCCGCGGGCGGCGACGCACCCGGCCGGGTTGTCGCCCGGCCCGGCCAGCGGAGGTCGGGCCAGGCAGGTCGGTACGGCGTCGTCAGCGGTCGTCACGGACGGGCAGCCTAGTCGATCGGCGTCCCCGAGCCGATCATCGGCGGGTCGGCGATGTGGGTCAGAGCACCCGCGGCGGGGTGTTTCCGGCGGCCACGATCGCCCGGCGCATCGGGACGGCCAGCAGCAGCAGGAAGCCGACCACGAAGAAGATCAACAGGGAGACCAGGCCCACCCGGTACGAGCTGGTCAGCTGGAACACCAGGCCGAACGCCGCCGGCCCCAGCCAGCTGGTGCCCTTGTCGCTGATCTCGTAGAAGCCGTAGTACTCGCCCTCCTTGCCGGCCGGGATCAGCTGGCTGAACAGCGACCGGCTCAGCGCCTGACTACCGCCGAGGACCAGGCCGATGCCCGCGCCGAGCACCATGAACGGCAGCGGCGCCTCGGCGGGCAGCCGGAACGCCGCGACGATCACCGCCGTCCACAGCACCAGGCTCAGCAGGACCGTCTTCCACGCGCCGATCCGACCGGCCAGGGCGCCGAGCCCCAACGCGCCGCCGAAGGCCAGGAACTGCACCAGCAGGATCGTCACGATCAGGGTGCTCTGCCCGAGCCGCAGCTCCTCGGTGCCGTACACGCTGGCCAGGGTGATGACGGTCTGGATGCCGTCGTTGTAGACCAGGAACGCCAGCAGGAAGAACAGCGTCAGCGGGTACGCCTTGACCTCCCGCAGGGTGCGGCCGAGCTGCCGGAACCCGTCGGTGAGCACGTTGCCGCGGCCACCGGCGGCGAGCGCGGCGGCGGTCGGGTGCTCCCGCAGCCAGCGCAGCGGCACCAGGGTGAACGCCGCCCACCACAGGCCGGCCGAGACGATCGACCAGCGGGCCAGGTCGAGGGTCCGCTCGGGCGTGCCGTTGTCGAACGACTGCACGGCGACGAGGTTCAACGCCAGCAGCAGACCACCGCCGAGGTAGCCCAGCGCCCAGCCCCGGCTGGAGATGGCGTCGCGTTCGTCCGGCCCGCCCAGCTGGGGCAGGAACGAGTTGTAGACCACGATCGCCGCACCGAAGCTGATGTTGGCCACCATGAACAGCGCCCCGCCGAGCAGGTACCGGTCACCGGTGACGAACAGCATCCCCATGGTGGCGCCGGCGCCGGTGAACGCGGCACCGGCCAGCAGCCGCTTCTTGTGCAGCGACCGGTCGGCGATCGCCCCAATCACCGGCAGGACGAAGACCGTCAGCAGCACCGACAGCGAGATCAGGTACGGGTAGTACGAGCCGGCGGCCACCTTGATGCCCAGCGGGTAGACGTACCCGGTGCAGTCGCTGGCACCCAGCTCGCACCCGGCGGCGATCTTGGCCACGCTGGTCAGGAACGGCCCGAGGAACACCGTGATGACCGTGGTCTGGAAGGCCGAGTTGGCCCAGTCGTAGAAGTACCAGCCGGTCCGCTCACGGCGGGTGCTGGTGGGGGGTGGGGTGTCGTCCTGCGCGGCGGGGGTCACCGTCTCGGCCATGTGGGGTCCTTGCCCGGGTGATCAGGCGGCCCAGTGGCCGCGGCTGCGGTAGACGTCGCGCAGCACGCCGACGTGGTCGGTCATGATGCCATCAACACCGAGATCAAGTAACTCGTGCATCTCGGCAGGTTCGTCGATCGTCCAGACGTGCACCTGCAACCCGAGCCGGTGGGCCATCCGCAGGAACCGGCGGTCGACCACCGGCACCCGGCCGTAGCGCACCGGCACCTGCGCGGCCACCACCGACGGCGGCAGCCGCACCGGCCGGCCGGTCAGCGAGGCCCACCGCAGCCGGGCCACCCCGCGTACCCCGAGGCTGGTCGCCACCCGATGGTGGGTGAGGGCCCGCAGCCGGGCCAGCCGGCCGTCGCTGAACGAGGCCAGCAGCACCCGGTCGCCGGCGCCGGCCCGGGCCACCGTGGCCACTGTCGGCGCCACGCCCCGGTCGGACTTGACGTCGATGTTGAACCGGACCTGCGGCCACGCGTCGAGCACCTCGTCGAGGCGGGGCACCACGGCGGAGCCGCCGACGCGTACCGAGGCCAGGTCGGCCCAGCGCAGCGCGGCCAGCCGACCGCGCTGCCCGGTCAGCCGTTCCAACGTGTCGTCGTGGAAGATCACCGCGACGCCGTCGGCGGTGCCGTGCACGTCGGTCTCCACGTACCGGTAGCCCAGGTCGACGGCGCGGGCGAAGGCCGCGGCGGTGTTCTCGTCGCCGTCGGCGGCGCCGCCACGGTGGGCGAACGCCAGTGGCGCCGGGGCGTCGAGATACGGATGACCAGATGGCACGCTGCGCAGTATGCCCGGCTTCGGTGACCGGCGGGCGACCGGGCGGCAGGCGGCGGGCCGGTGCCGACACGGCCGGTGGCGGATACCGGACAGTGACCATCGTCATTCGGTCCGTCACCGGCACCATGTGTCGGTGATGCCATGGCCGCCGCCCGAGCAGCCCGCGCGGTCGGCCACGCCCCCGGTGGCGTTGACCGCGCACCCGGTGAATCCGCTGCCACCCCGGATCACCCCACCGGCCGTGTCGGCACCGGCCCGCCGCCTGCCGCCCGGCACCTGGGTGTTCGTGCCGATGGCGCTGGCCGCAGGCAGCCGGTGGGGTCAGCTGCTGATCCTGGGCTGGGTCAACGACCTGCCCCGGGCCGGGGGCCTGGCCGGTATGGCGTCGGAGCTCACCGGGATGCTCCTGCGCGGGTTGGTGTGGCCGCGGTGGAACCTCGAACTCATCGAGTACCGGCTGCCGGACAACGTACGCACCCTGCTGTTCCTCGGGATCACGGTGTGGCTGCTGAGCCGGCTGGCCGCCCGACCCGCGCCGTCGCGGGCCTACCAGGCGTTCGCGGTGTTCGGCGCGGTCACGGTGAGCGCGCTGGCCGCCGTGCTCGGCGGCGCCGCCGCCGTCCTGCTCGTCACCGACGACCCCATTCTCCGCGGCGCCCCGGAGTCGTGGCTGCCGAGCGCCGTTTTCGGCGCGTTCCTCGCCAGCCTGGCCTACGGCCCGCTGCTGGCCTGGTGGGCCACGACCCGACGCGGCGCGGGCGACCGCCGCGATGACGGGGGACGTACGAGATGACCATGCCGTCGAACCCCACCGCCGTGCCGGCACAACGCCCGCCGCGCCGGCCGGTCGACAGCGAGGCCACCCGATACCTGTGCGCCGCCGCGCACACCGACGAGCGGTTCGCCGACCGGGTACTCGACGAGGTGTTCGGCGACGAGCTGCGCGCGGTGGCCCCCTCGGTGGGCTTCGACCTCGCGCCGGTGCTGCGGCACTGCCTGACCGCCCGTCACCGGCGCCGCCGCCGCGACCTGCGGCTGCTCGTCCTCGGGGGCTTCGCGCTGCTGGCCGCTCCGCTGTGGACCGTGTTGGCCGGCGTCGCGATGCGGGTCGGGGCCACGCTGGCCTCGGCCCGCCCGACCCGGCAGAGCCTGCTCGGTCCGCTGCTGGCGATGGTTTCCGTCGCGCTGCTCGCTCTCCTGCTGCTGAGCCAACTCACCCGTGTCGACGCCGACGGCGGCCTGCCCGGCTGGCTGATCGGCCGGCCCTGGCTGGCGCTGCCGCTGGGCATCGCCGCGTTCCTGGTGCTCGTGCTGCACCTGCACGGCACCCGGCAACTGCTGGTGACCCGGCTGCGCGGTAACCGGTTCGACGCGACGGCACCCGACGACGTGCCGCTGCCACGGTCGTACGCCGACCGGCTGGCCGCCGTCTCCGAGGCGCAACGCGGCAACGTCACCATCTACGGCGGGTACGTCCCGTTCGTCGGGCACGGCACGCCGGTGGCCGGCTGGTCGTTCGCCCTGCCGATCCGGCCGGCCGAGCAGGTCGGCGGGGCGGGCCGCCCCGCCGAGGACGACGCGTCGGCGCCGTTCACCGTCCTCGAACTGATCGACCATGTTCGGCAGCGTCTGACGGCGCTGGACGCCGCGGCGGGACCGGACCGGCTGGCCGGGCTGACCGTGGCGGACCGCGTCTTCGTCGGCGGTCGGCTGCTGACCGGTGACCCGCGGCTGCTGCCGCACCGGGAGCGCATGCCACGGCACCGCTGGTCCGACGGGGAGGTACGCCAGGTCGCCGCCAACCCGCAGGGGGCGGCCCGGCACTACCTGTGCGCCCAGGTGCCGTCCTGGGGTGCGGAGGTGGTGGCGAGCACCTTCCTGCACTTCTCCACCGACGGGCGGCTGCTCTACCTGGAGTGCGCCCGGACGGTGCTGGAGCCACCCCGGTTGGCCTATCACGACGTGGACCGGCTGACCGAGTGGCTGCCGTCGCGCCACCTCGTGCACCTGCTCGCCACCGCCACCGCCCGGCTGCTGCCCACCGCGTTCGGCGCCCCGGGCCGGCTGATCGACGACCTGGTGCAGGCGCTGCGCCACGGACCTCGACAGGCACGGCTGCGCCGGCTGGCCCGCGAGGACCTCGGCCACGACTACGGCGCCCGGGTGGGGGTGCGGGAGCTGGCAGCCGGCGCCGACTACCACAACTACTTCCAGGTGCTGGACGCCGCCAAGCACCTGAAGGTGGTGGAGCGACACGTCCTCGCGGCGATCGTGGACTTCCTCGACGACCGGGGCCTGGACACCGCCGAGTTCCGCAACCGGCAGATGACGATCCTCAACCACGGGGTGGTCCAGACCGGTGGCCTCAGCGTGGTCGGCAACCAGGCCGTGGGCACCGGCGCCCGGGCCGAACAACACGGCCAACCGGCAACCGGCGGCGAGCGGCCACGCCCAGCGTGAGAGCAGGGGTGAGAGACATGTCGGAGGCATCGGCGAACTACGGCATCCAGCAGTCAGGTGGGGTCAGTCAGGTCGGTAACCAGGCGGTCGGTCCGGGGGCGCACGCGGTCGGGGGTGCCTTGTGGGCCACGGCGCCCGGCGTCGACGTGCCGGCCCTGGTCGCCCGGCTCGTCGAGGTGCTCGACCGGCACCGCGACGAGCTGCCGGACGCGACCCGGGCGGTGGCCGCGGAGCTGCGTCTCCAACTGGCCCGGCAGAATCCGGAACCGGCCCGGGTGACGGCGCTGTTGCAGCGGCTGGCGGCCCTGGCCGCACCGGTGGCGCCGGTCGCCTCGGCGGTCACCGAGGTGCTGCGCGCGGTGCAGCAGGCGAGCTGAGGCCGACCGGGCTGCCCGCCGCCGGTGTTCGGGATCGGTGCCCGGTCAGCCGGTGGCGGGTCGGCGACGGTGGGAGCGGCTGGTGTCGGCCGGCCGGCCGGGGTCGACGTGCCGGGGCCGGCCGGGCTCGTCGGGGCGCAGCGGGGCGAGGGTGTCGGTGAGAGCGTCGATGATCCGGTCGGTGGCCAGCCGGGCCGCGCCGGGTACGCCGTGGGTCAGGTCGGACAGGTCCACCGGGTCGCCGAAGTGCACCCGTACGGTGGGGCGCCGCACGAGTGCGCGGGCGACGCCCCGCAGCAGTCCCTTGGGCGCCCGGTAGGGCAGCACCTCGTGGGAGCCCCACTGGGCGACCGGGATGACGGGGGCGCCGCAGGACAGCGCGAGCCGGGCGGTGCCGGTCTTGCCGCGTTCGGGCCACAGGCCCGGATCCAGGCCGATGCGTCCCTCCGGGTAGACCAGGATCGGCGCGCCGCCGGCGGCCGCCGCGGCCGCGTCGTCCAGGGCCCGGTGTACGCCGCTGGTGCCCCGGTCAACGCGGATGTGCCCGGCGCGGCGCATGGCGGCGCCGATCACCGGGGCGCGGAACAGCCCGCCGGTGGCCATGATCCGGGGGGCCACCCGGCGGGCCCGGCAGGCGGCGGCCAGCACGATCGGGTCGAACGGGCTGATGTGGTTGGCGGCCAGGATCAGGGGCCCGCCGCGCAGCGGGGCGGGGATGCCGCCGGTGACCTCCAGCCGGGCCAGCAGCCCGACGACCAGGCGGGCGAGCAGCTGCGCGGCACGCCAGATCAGCGGCGGCTGCCAGGGGGAGTGGGCCGTGTCCATCAGCCGGTCATGGTCGCACGGCCGGGGTCACCGGCGGGGGTCAGGGCGGGGCGTACGGCAGAGGTGATCAGGGTCATTGGTCCCGGGCCGGTTCGGGCCGCCCGCCTCTGCAAAACGACGTACGACGGGCTGTAGTATTTACTACGTCTCGTAGTACGACTGGCTGGGGGTTCGCAGGTGGACGCATTGGACGTCGCCCGCTGGCAGTTCGGTGTCACCACCGTCTACCACTTTCTCTTCGTACCGCTGACCATCGGCCTGTCCGTCCTGGTCGCCATCCTGCAGACCCTCTGGCACCGCACCGGCGACGAGAAGTACCTCAAACTCACCAAGTTCTACGGCAAGCTCTTCCTGATCAACTTTGCCATGGGCGTGGTCACCGGCATCGTGCAGGAATTCCAGTTCGGCATGAACTGGAGCGACTACTCCCGCTTCGTCGGCGACATCTTCGGCGCACCCCTGGCCATCGAGGCCCTGGTCGCCTTCTTCCTCGAATCCACCTTCATCGGCCTGTGGATCTTCGGCTGGGACCGGCTGCCCAAACGCCTGCACCTGGCCAGCATCTGGGCCGCCGCGATCGGCACCAACCTGTCCGCGTACTTCATCCTCGCCGCCAACTCGTTCATGCAGAACCCGGTCGGCTACTGGGTCAACCCGGAGACCGGCCGGGCCGAGCTGACCGACTTCGTCGCCGTGCTCACCAACAAGGTCGCCCTGATCACCTTCCCGCACACCATCGCCGGCGCCTTCCTGGTCGCCGGATCCCTGCTGGTGGCGGTCGCCCTGTGGCACCTGATCCGCAACCGCGACAGCGCCGACACCCCCGCGTACCGGTTCGCCGCCCGCTTCGGCTCCTGGGTCACCCTTATCTCGGCCGCCGCCGTCGTGATCACCGGCGACATCCAAGGCAAGATCATGACGCAGGTGCAGCCGATGAAGATGGCCGCTGCCGAGGGCCTCTACACCACCGAGAGCCCCGCCTCGTTCTCCGTACTCACCGTCGGCAGCCTCGACGGCACCCGGGAACTGTTCGCCATCAAGATCCCGTACCTGCTGTCCTACCTGGGCACCGGCGACCCCAACGGCACCGTGCACGGCATCAACGACCTCCAGGCCGCCTACACCGCCCAGTACGGCCCCGGCAGCTACACCCCGATCATCCCGGTCACCTACTGGAGCTTCCGCTTCATGATCGGATTCGGGCTCGCCGCCGCCGCCATCGCCCTGCTGGTGCTCTGGACCCAACGCAAGGGCCGCACCCCGACCAGCAAATGGCTGCTGCGCGCCGGCCTGGCCATGCCCGTCCTGCCGCTGCTGGCCAACTCCTTCGGCTGGATCTTCACCGAGATGGGCCGCCAACCCTGGATCGTCTTCGGCGAGATGCTCACCCGCGACGGCGTGTCCCGCAGCGTCTCCCTCGCCGAGGTGCTCACCTCCTTCGCCGCCTTCACCCTCATCTACGCCACCCTCGCCGTCATCGAGGTGAAACTGCTGATCCGCTACGCCAAGGCCGGCGTACCCGACGTCACCCCCGACCCCGAACCCGACGACACCGACGACGCCGAGCGCCCGCTCGCCTTCGCCTACTGACCCGGAGCCCCACCGTGGAACTGACCACCATCTGGTTTCTCCTCGTCGCCGTGCTGTTCACCGGCTACTTCATCCTCGAGGGCTTCGACTTCGGCGTCGGCATGCTGCTGCCCGTACTCGGCCGCGACGACCGCGAACGCCGCGTAATGATCAACACCATCGGGCCGGTCTGGGACGGCAACGAGGTCTGGCTGATCACCGCCGGCGGCGCCATGTTCGCCGCCTTCCCCGAGTGGTACGCCACCCTCTTCTCCGGCTTCTACCTGCCCCTGCTGCTCATCCTGCTGGCCCTGATCGCCCGCGGCGTCGCCTTCGAGTACCGCCACAAGCGCCCCGAGGCCGCCTGGAAACGCCGCTGGGACGCCGCCATCTTCTTCGGCTCACTCATCCCGGCGATCCTGTGGGGCGTCGCGTTCGCCAACATCCTGCGCGGCGTACCCCTTGCCGCCGACCACGAGTACGCCGGCGGCCTGCTCGACCTGCTGCACCCGTACGCCCTGCTCGGCGGCGCGACCACCGCGGCCCTGTTCCTCACCCACGGCGCCGTGTTCGTCGCCCTCAAGACCGTCGGCGACATCCGGGACCGCGCCGCCGCCCTGGCGGTACGCCTCGGCGTGGCCGCCGCCGTCCTCGCGGTGGCGTTCCTGACCTGGACGCTGACCATCCGCTCCAGCACCGCCGCCGTCGTGCTCGCCGTCGGGGCCGCCCTCGCGCTGCTCGGCGGTCTCGCCGCCGCCAAGGTACGCCGGGAAGGCTGGGCGTTCACCGGCACCGCCGTGGCGATCGCCCTGGCCGTGGCGACCCTGTTCGCCGCGCTGTTCCCCAACGTGCTGCCGTCCACCCTGGACCCGGCCGGCACGCTGACCGCCACCAACGCCGCCTCCACCCCCTACACCCTGAAGATCATGACCTGGGTGGCGGTGTTCTTCACCCCGATCGTGCTGGCCTACCAGGGCTGGACGTACTGGGTGTTCCGCAAGCGCATCGGCGTGGCCCACATCCCCCAGCACTGAGACGGCCGGGCCGGCCGGGTCACCGGCGGGTACCCGACGCGCCCACCGGCATCGCCGCCCACCCGGACCGGGACAGGTCAGGCGCCACCGGCCGGGCCGAGGCGACCGGCCAGTGGCTCACCACGTAGCCGAGGGTGAGGACAGCGAAGAAGGTACGGGCGTTGAGGTCGCCGGACACGCTGACGCACATCGTCTCGAAGGCGAGCAACGCCAGGGTGAGCACCGCCGCAGGCTCCACCCGGGCGCTGCGCCAGAGCCGAACCACCACCCACAGCAGCAGCGCGACGAGGACCGCACCAGGTATCCAGCCGGCCTCGGCGAACACCTCCAGGAACAGGTTGTGCGGATAGCGGTACACCACGATCGCCGCGTGGTCGGCCCAGTGGCCGAAACCGACCCCACCCGGGTTCGCCATGATCAGGTCGATCGTCGGCCGAGCGAGTTCGACACGCTGCGACGCCTCCAACTCGCCCTGCGGGTCGTAGAGCGCCGCACCGAACCGGGACGCCGCGGGAATCCACTGGAACACGACCGCGAAGTACCCGCCGATGCCGGCGGCGAGCCCGACGACCGCCGCGCGGCTCGCCCGGGCCGCAGGCGACGCCAGGGTGATGACGACGAGGGTGGCGATGGCCAGGGCCAGCACCGGCCCCCGCGAACCGGTCGCGTACAGACCCGCGACGAGCAGCACCGCAGCGCCGATCACCACCGGCCGGGGCAGGGCCCGACGATAGGTCAACCACAGCAGCGCCACCGCGGGGGAGCCGATCGCCCTGGCCAGCCAGATCGGGTTGCTGGCGCCGTCGCTTCCGACAGCGCGACCGGCCGGGTCGACTCCGCCGACCAGAGCGAAGATCGCCAGCAAACAGCCGGAGACCACCCACACCTTCGCCCAGGTGGTGACGTCCCGCCGATCGCGCAGCAACATCACCGCCACCGCAGTCGGCACCGTGAACAGGAAGAAGCTGCTCACCTTCGTGCTGCCGTAGTCGTTGGTGGGTGGCGTGACAAACGCCGGGACAGCCACCACCGCAGCGAGGACCACCGCGAACCGCACCGCCCGGTGCACCACCGGCAGCCCGGTGACGACCGCCCACAACAGGACCGGAACCAGCATCGCGGCCGTCAGCGTCACCACCGGAATCCCGCGCGCCGGAATCAGCGTCCCGACGAGCAGAAGCGTCAACGCGAACGCCTGAAGCCGCGGCCGGACACGACTGCCTTCGCGCACGTCATCCCCCTACTGACGCTGCCCCGATCCCGGCCGGGTGGCGCGTCTGTCTCGATCCGACAAGCGAGAGGGGGTGGTCGTGCAACGAGAGGGGTCCCCGCAGCGGCGGGACAAGCCCACCGTCCCCGATCGGGCACCCACCTGCGGCAACGTTGCCGACCAAATACCCCATCGGACGCACACACCGCGCCCGACGGCGATCGGCGGCGGCCGAACAGGCAACCACCGCATATCCTTCTCACCCACCACACCCCACCGAAGGGCTGACCCGATGACCCGCGCCCACCGCTACGCCACCACCGTCACCTGGACCGGCAACCTCGGCACCGGCACCAGCGGCTACCGCGACTACCGCCGCGACCACGACGTCACCACCGACGGCGCCCCACCGATCGCCGGCAGCTCCGACCCCACCTTCCGCGGCGACCCCACCCGCTGGAAC
>NZ_POTY01000090.1 GCF_003236315.1 Micromonospora craterilacus | reverse complement strand
ACGCCGACATCCGGCAGACCACGACCACCGTCACGGTCTGGACCTTCCCCTGGTCCCAACTGGCCCTCGCCGTCATCCTCGTGGCGCTCGTCCTCACCGTCCGGTTCATCACCCGGCGACGCCGGCAGCGACTCGCGCAGCTGCTCGCCCGCGCCCGGGACGAAGGCCGCGCGGAACGCCGCGGCGCCGATCTGGATGCGTCGCGGGCCGGTCAGACCGGGTGACCGCCCTGGATCACCGTCCGCCGATCCGGCCCGGCCCAGAGCACGGTCGGATCGGCGAACGGGTCGCCGGACAGGATCACCAGGTCGGCGGTGGCGCCGACCGCGACCCGACCGAGGTCCGGCCGGCCGATGATCTCGGCGTTCACGGCGGTGGCGGAGCACAGCGTGGCGAAAGCACCCTCGACCTCGACCTGCAACCGCAACCCGATCAGCTGCTCGTCCTCGAGCGGGCCCATCAGGTCGGTACCGAAACCGATCGGCACTCCGGCCCGGCGCGCGATCTTGATCGCCCCCCGGCCCGCGTCGAGCACCTCACGGTTCTTCTCGCGGCCGGTCCGGCTCAACCCGAAGTCCGCGCCCCGGCGCTCCATGGCGTCGTAGGCCGCGAGGGTGGGCACCAGGAAGGCGGAGTGCGCGGCCATCAGCTGCGCGGTGGACTCGTCGAGCAGGTTGCCGTGCTCGATGGTGCGGACCCCGTTGCTGACGGCGTGGGCGATCGCCGCGGGGGAGTACGCGTGCGCGGCGACGTAGCTCTCCCGCCGGGCGGCTTCGTCGGTGACCGCGCGGATCTCCTCCGGCGAGTACTGCGGCATCCGGATCGGATCGGTGTGCGAGATGACTCCGCCGGACGCCATGATCTTGATGGCGTGGGCGCCGCGCCGGAACCGGTCGCGGACCGCTCGGCGCAGCGCGTCCACGCCGTCCACGACCTCGCCGGTGTGAGCGCCGCAGGCACACAGGTCGGCGTCGCCCGGACGGGGGTCACCGTGCCCACCGGTCTGCGACAGCGCCGGTCCGGTGTAGAGGTAGCGCGGAGCCGGAATCAGGCCACGCGCGATCGCCTTCGCCAGCCCCGGGTCACCGCCGGCGACGTCGCGTACGGTGGTGAACCCGCGCCGCAGGGCGGCTCCCAGTCGCTGTGCGCCGGCCAGGGCGAGGTAACTGAGCGGGCTGGATTCCAGCGCGAGCAGGTCAAGCTCGGTCCCGTACGCATGGAAATGCGCGTCGATGAGCCCGGGAATCACCGTGCCGCCCCGCGCGTCGATGACCCGGTCCACCGACCGGTCGGCCTCGCCGATCGCCACGATGGTCCCGTCCACGATCTGGATCGGGCCCTCGGTCAACTCGCCGGAGACGCCGTCGAAGACCGTCGCGTTGACGATGGTGAGCCGGCTCGACTCGGTCACGCGATCCACGTCCTTCCTCATTCCTCGGGGCGCTCCGCCCGGCCCGCCCAACGGCCCCGCACGTGCCCGATGTGGGCCCGCATCAGCCCTTCCAGGCCACGCCGGTCGCCGGCCTCGATCAGGTCGAGCATCTCGATGTGCTCCTGCGCGGAGGGCACCAGCTTCCCGGTCTCGGCGAGGCGGGTGAGCCCGAACAGCCGTGACTTCGCCCGCAGCTCACCGACCAGCGAGACCAGATGGCTGTTGCCCATCAGGGAAAGCAACTCCAGGTGGAACTGCCGGTCGTGCTCGATGTACGCGATCAGGTCCTTGTCCTCGGCCGCGTCGACGATCCGTTGCGCGATCGGCCGCAGCCGGGCCAGATCCGCAGCGGTGGCCACGTCGATCACCCGGACGGTGGTCGGCACCTCGATCAGCTGCCGGATCTCGGTGAGGTTGTCGAGTTCCTGCTCGGACAGCTCGGTGACCCGGAAACCCTTGTTGCGTACCGTCTCGACCAGGCCCTCCTTGACCAGGTCGAGCATCGCCTCCCGAACCGGCGTGGCGGAGACGCCGAACTGGGCGGCGAGGGTGGGCGCGGAATAGACCTCGCCGGGGCGCATCTGGCCGGCCACGAGCGCCGCCCGGAGGGCGTGGGCGACCTGCCCGCGCACGCTCATTCGTGCCCCCAGCGCCGGCAACTCCAACGATTCAGTCATTCATGCCCCAATTCTCTATAGTCGGGCATGGTATGCGAAGCCGCCGAACCCGGCATACGCCGCTTGGCCGAACGCCGGCGCCATGAGGGTCAACTTCCCGCCGGAACGACGGTCACGGTGTGCAGGGCGGTGTAGAAGTCCTGGGCTGCCTTGCCCTGCTCGCGGCCGCCGAAGCTGGAGTCCCGCTCGCCGCCGAACGGCAGGTAGAAGTCTACGCCCGCGGTCGGCGCATTGACCTTGATCTGTCCCGCCGCCAGCCCGTCGGCGAACCGCAGCGCGGCGTCCAGGTCGGCGGTGAAGACCGAGGCGGCGAGCCCGTACCGGACGTCGTTGGCGGCGTGCAGCGCCGCGTCGACGGTGTCGACCCGGCTCAACGTGCAGATCGGCCCGAACACCTCCTCCCGGTTGAGCAGGTGGTCCGTCGGCAGGTCGGTCAGCACCGTCGGGCCCACGAACCAGCCCGGCCGCTCGATCGCCCGGCCGCCGGTGAGTACCCGGCCACCGGCGGCGACGCCGCTGTCCACCGCGTCGAGCACCCGGGCCCGCGCGGCCGGCTCGATGACCGGCCCCACGACGGTGTCCGGTGCCGCGGGATCGCCGCACGCCAACGCCGAGGCGGCGGCGACCAGCGCGTCGGTGAAGTCGGTCGGGTCACCGACCACGATGATCCGCTTGGTGGCGGTGCACTTCTGCCCCGCGTACCCGAACGCCGCGTAGGCGACCTGCCGGGCGACGGATTCGACGTCGACGTCCGGCAGGACCACGGCCGGGCTGTGGCCGCCCATCTCGCACTGCACCGGCACGCCCCGGGCCACCGCGGCGGACCCGACGGTGCCGCCCACCGCGGCGGAGCCGGTGAACGAGATGACGTCACCCGCCGCGACGACCGCCTGGCCCGCCTCGGCGTCACCGGGCAGCACCGCCAGGAGCCCCTCGGGCAGGTACGGCGTGATCAGCTCGGCCAGCCGCAGCGCGCACGCGGTCGCCTGCGGTGCCGGCTTGAGCAGCACGGCGTTGCCGAAGGCCAGTGCCGGCGCGGCCTTCCACAGTGGGATGGCCAGCGGGAAGTTCCACGGGGTGATCAGACCCGCGACCCCGCGCGGGCGACGCCGGGTGTACGCCAACCCCCGGCCGCCGCTCGGATCGTGCACCGCACCGGTCGGGTCGTACACCTGCTGGGCGTAGTACCGCAGCAGCGCCATCGACCGGGCCACCTCGCCGCGTGCCTCGGTGACCGGCTTGCCCACCTCACGCACGGTCAACTCCACCAGTTCGGCCGAGGCGCCGGCCACCGCGTCGGCGGCCGCGTGCAGGGCGGCCGCCCGTTCCGCGGGCGGCGCCGCGGCCCAGCCGGGCTGCGCCGCTCGGGCGGCCGCGGCGGCCTTCCCGACATCTCCGGCGGTCGCGGCGGGGACCGACACGACGACATCGTCCGGGTTCTGGGGGGAGACGGACTGCACGACGGACATGGGAACTCCAGCGCTGGTCAGAGCAGGAAACCGGTGGGGAACGGGTCGGTGGGATCGAGGAAGTACTGCGCGGTGCCGGTGATCCAGGCCCGGCCGGTGACCGTCGGGATCACGGCCGGCCGGTCGCCGACGGTGGTGCGGTCGATCAGCCGGCCGACGAACCGGCTACCGATGATCGATTCGTTGACGAAGTCGGCGTGCAACGCCAGCTCGCCCCGGGCGTGCAGCTGGGCCATCCGGGCGGATGTGCCGGTGCCGCAGGGGGAGCGGTCGAACCAGCCCGGGTGGATGGCCATCGCGTGCCGGGAGTGCCCGGCGTCCGACCCGGGCGCCGCGAGGTAGACGTGGTGGCAGCCGGCGATCTTGGAGTCCTCCGGATGGACCGGCTTGATCTGTTCGGTCACCGCGTCCATGATGGCCAGTCCGGCGTCGAGCATGCGTTGCCGGACGCGGGCGTCGCTCGGCGTGAAGGGGATGCCCAACTGGTCGAGGCCGAGGATGGCGTAGAAGTTGCCGCCGAAGGCGAGGTCAAGGGTGACCGGGCCGAGCCCGGGCACCTCGACCGTCGCGTCCAACTCCTGCACGAAGGCCGGTACGTTGCGCAGCGTCACCGACTCGGCGCGCCCGTCGCGTACCGCCACCTCGGCCGTGACCAGCCCGGCGGGGGTGTCGAGCCGGATCACGGTCACCGGCTCGGTGACGGTCACCATGCCGGTCTCCACGAGGACCGTGGCCACCCCGATGGTGCCGTGCCCGCACATCGGCAGGCACCCGCTCACCTCGATGTAGAGCACCCCCCAGTCGGCGTCCGGCCGGGTCGGCGGCTGCAGGATCGCCCCGCTCATCGCCGCGTGCCCGCGGGGCTCGGACATCAGCAGGGTACGGATGTGGTCGAGGTGGGTGATGAAATGCCGGCGACGTTCGGCCATCGAGTCGCCGGGGATGACACCGATGCCGCCGGTTATCACCCGGGTCGGCATGCCCTCGGTGTGCGAGTCGACCGCGTGGAAGACCCGGTTACTGCGCATCTACTATCGCCCTTCCGTCACCGGCCGCCGGCCGCTACCGCCTTCTCGGTGGCTTCCCGGACGATGCTCGCCTGCGCCTCGGTGAGCGGTACCCGGGGCGGGCGGCACGGTCCGCCGTACCGTCCGACGATGTCCATCGAGAGCTTGATGGCCTGCACGAACTCGGTCTTCGAGTCCCACCGCAGCAGCGGGTGCAGCGCCCGGTAGAGCGGCAGCGCGGTGGCCAGGTCACCGCTTGCGGCGGCGTTGAACAGTTGCACGCTGGCGCGCGGCAGGGCGTTGACGTAACCGGCGATCCAGCCGGGCGCGCCGGCGATGGCAAGCTCCAGCGTGACGTCGTCGGAGCCGGCGAGCACGTCCAGGTCGGGCGCCACCTCGGCGATCTCGTAGCTGCGCCGGACGTCGCCGGTGAATTCCTTGACGCCGACGATGAGCCCCTCGCCGTGCAGGCGGGCGAGCATGGCCGGGCTGAGGTCGACCTTGGTGTCGATCGGGTTGTTGTACGCCACCACCGGCACGCCGACCTTCGCGACCTCCCGGTAGTGCTCGAGCACGGCCCGCTCGTCGGCCCGGTAGGCGTTCGGCGGCAGCAGCATCACCGCCGCGCAGCCGGCCTCGGCGGCGTCCTCGGCCCAGCGCCGTGCCTCCAGCGCGCCGTACGCCGCGATGCCGGGCATCACGGTGAAGCCCTCCGGGGCGGCATCGACCGCGACACGGACCAGTGCGCTCCGTTCCTTCTCGGTGAGGGTCTGATACTCGCCGAGTGAACCGTTCGGAGTCACCCCGTCGCAGCCCTCGGCTGCCAGCCATCCGACGTGCTCGGCGTACCGGTCGAAGTCGACCGCCAGGCGGTCGTCCAACGGCACCGTCGTCGCCACCAGCACGCCGTGCCATGGCTTCAATCGCGCGCGCATCGAGTGCTCCTTATCCTCCGGTCCCAATGGGCCCAGTCGAGCCGAACGTGGACGTCGGCCGCCGTCACAGCGGAAGGTACCGCAGGCGAGGGCGTACAATGTCACACTACAACAGCGCAAGCAAACGCTTCCAGCCGCATCGCCGCCCCGAGGTGCACATGCCCGACCCCGCTCCCGTGCCGCCGGCCTGGCCGGATGCCACTGCGAACCGACGGCCCGGGCGGTCGAACCATGCCTGACCGGCCTCCGCGCACACCGACCTCGACCACCTCCGATCTCGTCGTGGTCGGTGCAGGAATCGTAGGCGCGGCCTGCGCCTACCACGCCACCCGAGTCGGCCTGTCGGTGACCGTGGTCGACAGCGGACCGATCACCGGCGGGACGACCGGGGCGGGCGAGGGCAACATACTGCTCTCCGACAAGGAGCCCGGTCCCGAACTCGACCTCGCGCTGCTGTCCAACCGGCAGTGGCGGAGCCTGGCCGACCTGCCGCTGGACGGCACCACGTTCGGCCGGGCGGTGGAGCTGGAGACCAAGGGTGGCCTGGTGGTCGCCACCGGCCCGGCGGCCCTGGCCGGCCTGACCCGGCTCGCGGCGCAGCAGCGGGAACTCGGGGTCGAGGCCATCGCCGTGCCCGGGGACCGGCTGCCGGACTTCGAGCCGCACCTGACCGACGACGTCGCCGGCGGCTACCGGTACCCCCAGGACATGCAGGTGCAGCCGATGCTCGCGGCCGCACACCTGCTGCGCCTGGCCCGCCGGGCCGGCGCCACTGTGCTGACCCACGAGCCGGTCACCGGCTTGCTCCGGGACGGCGAGCGGGTGACCGGGGTACGCACCCCGCGACGCGACATCCCCGCCGGTGCCGTGCTCAACGCCGCCGGCACCTGGGCCGGCGAGATCGCCGCCCTGGCCGGCGTCCGGGTCCCGGTCGCGCCCCGGCGCGGCTACATCCTGGTCACCGAGCCGCTCCCGCCGATCATCCGGCACAAGGTGTACCTCGCGGACTACGTGGCCGACGTGGCCAGCGACTCGGCCGCCCTGCAGACCTCGACGGTGGTGGAGGGGACTGGTGCCGGCACGGTGCTCATCGGCGCCAGCCGGGAGCGCGTCGGATTCGACCGGACGATCTCGCTACCCGCCCTGCGGCAACTCGCCGCCGGCGCGGTACGGCTCTTCCCGGTCCTGCGCGACGTGGCGGTGATCCGGGCGTACCGCGGGTTCCGGCCGTACTGCCCCGACCACCTTCCGGTGATCGGGCCGGACCGGCGCGCACCAGGGCTGCACCACGCCTGCGGCCACGAGGGTGCCGGCATCGGCCTGTCGCTGGGTACCGCGCGACTGGTCGCCCAGAGCCTGATCGGCGAACCGCCCGAGATCGACCTGCACCCGTTCCGCCCCGACCGCTTCGGCCCGGAGGTGCCCCGGTGAGCCGCCCCCACGAGTTCGAGATCCTGTTCGACGGCACGCCGCTGCCCTGCCGGGACGGCTGGACGATCGGCGCGGCGCTGACCGCCGCCGGGGTGCGGTCCTGGCGGACCACCCGCCACGGCCAGCGGCCCCGCGGCCTGTTCTGCGGCATCGGGATCTGCTTCGACTGCCTGGTCACCGTCAACGGCCAACCCTCACTGCGGGCCTGCCTCGTGCCCGCCAACCCGGGCGACGACGTCCGCACCCAGGAAGGAACGGCACGGTGACCGAGCATCGCGTGGACCTCGCCGTCATCGGTGCCGGACCGGCCGGTATGGCGGCCGCCCTGGCCGCGGCCGAGGCGGGGACGCGAGTGGCGGTCATCGACGCCGGCGTACGCCCCGGCGGGCAGTACTGGCGGTCTCCGGCCCCCGGTGCCGGCCCGTTCCGGCCGGCCACCCTGCACCACGGGTGGCGCCGGTTTACCTCGACCGACACCCGGCTGACCGAACTGGCCGGCACCGGCCGGGTGCTCCGGCTGGCCGGGCACCACGTGTGGTCCATCCTGCCGGCCGGCGACGAGTGGTCGGTGCACTGCGTGCTGGGCGCCGAGCCCCGGCAGCACGGCACACCCGCACCCGTCACCGTGCATGCCCGGCGGCTCGTCATCGCCACCGGCGCGTACGACCGGCAACTGCCGTTCCCCGGCTGGGACCTGCCCGGCGTGATCACCGCCGGTGGGGGACAGGCACTGCTCAAGGGGAACCTCGTGGTGGCCGGTCAGACCGTGGTGGTCGCCGGCACCGGGCCGTTCCTGCTGCCGGTGGCCGACGGGCTCGCCCGGTACGGCGCCCGGGTGGCCGCGGTCATCGAGGCGAACAGCCCGCTCGCCTTCGCCCGTTTTCCGCGTGCGGTGCTCGGCGCGACCGGCAAGCTCGGCGAGGCGACCGGGTACGCCGGGCGGCTGCTGCGGCACCGGGTCGCCGTGCGTCACCGGCACGTCGTGCTCCGCGCCCTCGGTACGGACCGGCTGACCGGCGTGCTGGTCGGCAAGCTGGACCGGGCCGGACGGGTGCGGGCCGGCACCGAGCGGGAGATCGCCTGCGACGTGCTCGCCGTCGGCTGGGGCTTCACCCCGCAGCTGGAGCTGCCGCTCCAACTCGGTTGCGCGACCCGGGTGGACGTCGACGGCAGCCTGGTGGTGACCGTCGACGAGGACCAGGCGACCAGCGTCGCCGGGGTGTGGGCGGCCGGCGAGGCAACCGGCGTCGGTGGCGCCGACCTCGCCACGGTCGAGGGCCGGCTCGCCGGCCTCGCGGCGGCCGCGTCATTCGGCGCCGACGAGGTCGGCGACGACCGGGCGCTGCGCCGACGGCGGACCTCGCTGCGCGGTTTCGCGTCCGCCATGCACCAGGTCTATCCGATCCCGCAGGTCATGCTGGAGCGGTGCTCCGACGAGACCCTGGTCTGCCGGTGCGAAGAGGTGGACGCGGGCACAATCCGGCGGGCCGTGGTGGAGCTGGGCGCGACCGAGGCCCGCATCGTCAAGCTGCTCGCCCGGCCCGGCATGGGTTGGTGCCAGGGCCGGGTGTGCGGATTCGCCACCGCCTGCCTGACCGCCCGGCACGCCGGCCGGCCCGTCGCCGAGGCGGACCTGCGGGCCTTCGCGGACCGGGTGATCGCCGCGCCCACGCCCCTCGGTCAGCTGGCGACGTGGCCCGGCGACGAGCCCCCGGCCGGTGACGGCGGATAGCGCCTAGGGCTCGCCGACGACGTCCAGACGGACCAGCATGGCCTGTTCGGGGGCCAGCACCGGGGGCGGCAGCCCGACCACGCCGAGCACCCGGCCGCTCACCTCGATCGTGCCCGAGGCGAACCAAGCCGGCTCGGCCCGGCCGGCCATGGCGGGCCGCTCGATCCGGTCGACGAGCGTGACCCGGTACGACCGGTGCGGGTCGAGGCCCGGCATCCGCCACGGGGCTGGCACCGCGTCGACGGCGGTGGCGAGCTGCGCGTACGCGAACACGGCCGCCGAACGGTCCGCCGACACCACCCCGTGCGCCCAGGCCGACGGGTCCGGGTGGTCGACGCGGACCACCGAGCCGGTGTGCAGCAGCGGCCGCAGATCCCGGTACAGACCGATCGCCCGGCGCAGCTGCCGACGCTCCTCCTCGGTGGCGGTGGAGATGTCCCACTCCAGGCCGAAGTGGCAGAAGATCGCGGTTGCCAGCCGGAACGACAGGTCGTGGGTGCGTGATGTGGTGTGCGACCGCGGCGGCCCGACATGGGAACCGATCAGTTCCGGGGGAAGGAACAGACCGGTCCAGCGCTGGATCGCCTGGCGCTCGAGCGCGTCGTTGCAGTCGCTCGCCCACACCCGGTCGGTGTGCTCCAGGATCTGCAGGTCGATCCGGGCACCGCCGGAGGAACAGCTCTCGATCTCCACCCCAGGGTGCCGGGCCCGCAATTCGGCGAGCAGCCGGTACACCGCGAGCGTCTGCTCGCGTACCGAGGCCCGGCCGTCCTGGCCGGCGTCGACCAGGTCGCGGTTGTGGTCCCACTTGAGATAGTCGATGTGGTGGTCCCGCAACAGATGGTCGAGCCGGTCCAGGATGTATCGGTAGGCCGCCGGGTGCGCCAGGTTGAGGACCTGCTGGCGGCGGACGGTGACCGGCATGGCCCCGGGTGCCGGGCCGAGCACCCAGTCCGGGTGCGACCGGAACAGGTCGGAATCCGGGTTGACCATCTCCGGCTCGACCCACAGTCCGAACTCCATGCCCAACGCCTCGACGTGGTCGATCAGCGGCGCCAGGCCGTCCGGCCAGACCGCCGGATCGACCGACCAATCGCCCAGGCCGGCGCCGCTGTGGCGGCGCCCGAGGAACCAGCCGTCGTCCAGCACGAACCGCTCCACGCCGACCTCGGCCGCTGCGTCGGCCAGTGCGCGCAGCCGGTCGTGGTCATGATCGAAGTAGACGGCCTCCCAGGTGTTCAGCACGACCGGTCTCGGCCGGGTCGGCCCGGGATGGTGTGCCCGCGCCCGTAGCCACTGATGAAAGCCGGCACTCAGGCCGTCCAAGCCGCCGGCGCTGTAGCCGGCGTAGAGCCAGGGCGACCGGTACGTCTGCCCCGCAGCCAGGATCACCTCACCGCTGAGCAGCAGCTCGCCACCGCCCAGCGTCGACCGGCCATCGGGGGTTCGCTGGGCGTACGTGACGTGGTTGCCGCTCCACGCGACGTGGACCGCCCACACCTCGCCACCACCGAACCCGAAGCCGCGGACGCCGGCGACCAGTCCGATCGTGGCGTCGTGCCCGGTACGGCCGCGCCGGTTCTCGCGTACCCAGGCACCCCGGTCGAAGGGCCGGCGCTGCGGGTGGCGTTCGCGCGCCCACCGGCCGGTGAAGTCGAGCAGTTCCTCGGCGTGCGGGGGCACCGGCAGGGCCACCTCGAGTCCGTCCAGGACGTACGGGGTGGTGGCGATGTTCGTCAGCTGATGGCGTACCCGTGCCAGCCCCGACGGCGTCAACTCCACCTCGGTCACCAGCTCCACCTCGGCGCGCCCGTCCACCGCGGTGAACCTCGCCGTACCGGGACCGACCGTGACGTCGGCCAGCGCGAAGGCCGACGACCAGTGCGCACCCGCGCGGTGTCCCCGCAGCCCGGGGCGGCCCATGTGGCCCGTGCTCGCCTCGGGCAACATCGCCAGCGGCACCGCCGGATCCGGCGAGTTGACCGTCAGCGCCTCGCCGAAGCCCGGCCCGACGTGGCGGGCGTCCGCGTCGCCGAGTTCGGCGCCCCAGTGCCGCACCACCGGCAGCCCCGGACCACGGGCGTCGACGACGATGCTGACGCCACCGGCGCGCAGATGAGCGATGCCCGGGTCGAGGTCACCGCCCACCCGGGGACCGCCTGGAATCCAGCAGCTCGGCGGGCTCGTGCTGGCTGACCGTCGCCGTGGATCTCGGCGCGGCGGTGGTCGACGGCTGGATCCGGCCAGCCGCGATGTCCTCCGCGTAGTGGCAGGCGACCTGGTGCCCGCCGGTCAGCGTCCGCAGCGCCGGCCGCTCCTCCGCACAACGGCTGGCCTGCCGCCACGGGCAGCGGGTGTGGAAGCGGCAGCCGGCGGGTGGATTGGCCGGGGACGGCAGGTCGCCCTGGAGCAGGATCCGGTTGCGGCCCACCTCGACCGCGGGGTCCGGCACCGGTACCGCCCCCATCAGGGCCTTCGTGTACGGGTGGGTCGGGCTCCGGTAGAGCTGGTCGGCGGGCGCCTGCTCGATGATCGACCCCAGGTACATGACCGCCACGGTGTCGCTGATGTGCCGGACCACGGCGAGGTCGTGGGCGATGACCAGATAGGTCAGCGAGAACCTCTCCTGCAACTCCTTGAGCAGGTTGATCACCTGCGCCTGGACGGAGACGTCCAGTGCGGACACCGGCTCGTCGGCGACGATCAGCTTGGGGCTCAGCACCAGGGCCCGGGCGATGCCGATCCGCTGTCGTTGACCGCCGGAGAACTCGTGCGGGTAGCGTTCCAGTGCCGTCGCCGGCAGGCCCACCACCTCCAGCAGCTCCCGGATCCGCCGCGCGTGTTCCACCGGCCCACCGGGGATCTTGTGGGCGCGCAGCGGCTCGGTGAGCAGCGACTCCACGTTCTGCCGGGGATCCAGGCTCGCCATCGGGTCCTGGAACACCATCTGGAAGTCGCGGCGCATCGGGCGCAGCCTGCGCTCGCTGAGCCCGAGGAGATCCTGGCCGTCGAGGGCGACGCTGCCGGCGGTCGGCTCGACCAACCGCATGATGGCGCGGGCAAGGGTGGACTTGCCGCAGCCGGACTCGCCGACCAGCCCGAAGGTGGTACCGGCCGCCACGTCCAGGTCCACCCCGTCCACCGCCTGCACCGAGCCGTGCTGTCGGGTGAACAGGTTGCCCGCCTTGATCGGGAAGTGCACCTTGAGATCGCGTACCTGGAGCAGGCTCATCACGCACTCACCTCGCGCCGGTCGGTGCCGGGGGCGGGCGCCGGCTGGTTCATCGGTCGGGGGCAGCGGACCTGTCGGGGTGGCCCGTCGCTGAGATCCAGCACCGGGGGCGGGCCGCCCAGGCAGGCGTCGACCGCGTGGTCGCAGCGGGGCTGGAACGCGCAGCCGTGCTCCCAGGCCACCACGTCGCGCACCGAACCTCGGATCGTGTGCAACCGGCCGTGATGGTCGTCGTCGATACGCGGGATCGAGCGCAGCAGACCGTCGGTGTACGGGTGGGCGGGCCGCGCGAAGAGGCCGGCCGCCGGGGCGGATTCCACGATCCGGCCGGAGTACATGACGTGCACCTGTTCGCACAGGCCGGCCACGACCCCCAGGTCGTGCGTGATCATCACCAGCGCGGACCCGCTCTCCTCGACCAGATCGCGCAGCAGGTCGAGGATCTGTGCCTGGATGGTCACGTCGAGCGCCGTGGTGGGCTCGTCGGCGATGAGCAGCCGCGGCCGGCAGGCGATCGCCATGGCGATCATCACCCGTTGCCGCATGCCGCCGGAGAGCTGGTGCGGGTACTCGCGCAGCCGGCGTACCGGATCGGGGATCCCGACCCGGTCGAGCAGTGCGATCGCGTCGTGTCTGGCCGCCGTGGTCGACTTGCGGTCGTGTCGGACGATCACCTCGACGAGCTGCCGCCCCACGGTGACCACCGGGTTGAGAGAGGTCATCGGATCCTGGAAGATCATCGCGACGTCCCGGCCGCGGACGTCGCGCATCTGCCGCGCGGGCAGCGTCAGCAGCTCCTGGTCACCGAGCATGATGCTGCCGGTGACCCGCACGTTGCGGGCGGGCAGCAACCGCATGACGGCCAGTGAGGTGACCGACTTGCCGGAGCCGGACTCGCCGACGATCCCCACCGTCTGGCCCGACGCCACGTCGAAGCTCACGCCGTCGACCGCCCGCACCGGCGGCTTTCCGGGCCGGCTGAACGTGACCGTGAGGTCCCGTACGCGCAGAAAACTCATCAGCTCACCGCCGCAGCTTGGGGTCGAGGGCTTCGCGCAGCGACTCCCCGACGAGGGTGAAGCCGAGCGCGGCGAGGACGATCGCCAGCCCCGGGTACAGCGCCAGTTGCGGGGCGGAGGTCAACGCGACTTGGGCGTCGGTCAACATCCGCCCCCATTCCGGCGCCGACGGATCGCTGCCGGACAGGCCGAGGAAGGCCAGCCCGGCCGCCTCCACGATCGCCAGCGCTAGGGTCAGCGTGCCCTGCACGATCACCGGGGTGAAGGAGTTCGGCAGCACGTGCCGGAAGACGATCCCGGCCCGGGAGATGCCCAGCGAACGCGCCGCCAGCACGTAGTCGGCGGCGCGTTGCCCGAGCATCTCCCCCCGGAGCAGGCGCGCGAAGATCGGGATGTTGACGACCGCGATGGCGATCATCACCGAGGTGAGGCTCTGCCCCAGCATCGCGGCGATCGCGATGGCGAAGAGTAGGCCCGGTACGGACAGCATGATGTCCACCAGGCGCATGACGAGCGCGTCGACCCAGCCACCGAAGGCGCCCGCGAGCAGCCCGATGGACACCCCGACGGTGGCGCCGATGGCCAGCGAGACCACGCCGATCAGCAGCGACTGCCGGGCGCCGTACACGAGCCGGGAGAAGACGTCCCGGCCCAGCGGATCGATGCCCAGCCAGTGCTCGGCGGACGGTCCGGGATAGACGCCGGGGCGGACCTCGGACAGCCAGGAGTTGTCCTTCGGCGAGTACGGCGCGATCCATGGCGCGAAGACGGCGACCGCGACGAACACCAGGATCAACACGAAACCGACGATGGCCATCGGGTTCCGCAGCAGCCGCCGCATGGCCTCACCGCGCAGGCCGCGCGTCGGCCGTGCCTCTTTGACCACTTCGTCACCCGGCCGGGCCGCGCCGACCTGTTCCTCCACGCTCATGCCGCCCCTCCGCTGCGCTGCGGGCCGGCATTTTCACGGCGTTGATGATTCGCTCGCTGCCGCTCGCTCATGCCGCCCCTCCGCTGCGCTGCGGGCCGGCATTTTCACGGCGTTGATGATTCGCTCGCTGCCGCTCGCTCATGAGACCCTCACCCGGGGGTCGAGCAGCCCGTAGATGATGTCGACGATCATGTTGATGAGTACGTAACTCACGGCGATCACCAGGATGAACCCTTGAATGGTCGGGAAATCGCGTTGGACGATGCCGTCGGCCATGAACTTCCCCACGCCGGCGAAGGCGAATACGGTCTCGGTCAGCACGGCGCCGGCGAGCAGTACGCCCATCTGCAGGCCGATGACGGTGGTCACCGGCAGCATCGAGTTCCGCAGCACGTGCCGGCGTACGACCGTGCCGGGCAGCAGGCCCTTGGCCTCGGCGGTCCGGACGTAGTCCTCGTGCAGGACGTTGAGCACCGAGGCGCGGGTCATCCGGACGATCACGGCCAGCGGGATCGAGGCCAACGCGATCGCGGGCAGGATCAGGTGGGTCAGGGCGTCCCAACTCGCATTCAGGTCGCCGGTGAGGATTCCGTCCAGGACGTAGAAACCGGTGGGATGTTCGGTTCGCGCCCGCGCATCGGCCCGGCCGGCGGTCGGCAGCCAGCCGAGCTGAACGGCGAAGACGAGCTTGAGCAGGTAGGCCAGGAAGAAGATCGGCACGGTCACCCCGAGCAGGGACGCCGACACCAGCGCGCTGTCCAGCCAGGTCCCGTACCGGCGGGCGGCCAGGTAGCCCAGCGGGATGCCCACCGCGACAGCGATGAGGAGCGCGGCGACGGCCAGCTCGATGGTGGCCGGGAAACGGCGCGCCATCTCCTCGATGACCGGCTGGCCGGTCTGCAGGGACGCGCCGAAGTCCAGCCGGACCGCCCGCCCGAGGAACTGAACGTACTGTTCCCAGAGCGGGCGGTCCAGGCCGAGCTGCGCCTCGATCTGTGCGACGGCCTCCGGTGTGGCCCGTTCCCCGAGCAGGGCCTGGGCGGGCCCGCCGGGTAGCGCGCGTACCCAGGCGAACAGGAGGATCGACAACCCCAGCAGGATCGGAATCAGCTGAAGCAGCCGCCGAACCACAAAGCGAAGCACGAGATGTCAGCCTTCGATGTTGACGATCTTGAAGTATTCGAGGCTGACCGGGGACGGCTGGTAGCCGACCACGTTCTTGCCCAGGGCCAGTAGCGGCCGGTTGTGGACGAAGGGCACGCCGGGGATGTAGTCGAAGATGAGCTGGTTGGCTTCCTCGTACTGCTTCTGCCGGGTGGCCTGGTCGGTCTCCGCCAGCGCCTTGTTGAGCAGCCCCTGGATGCCGGGGTCGGTCAGGTTGAACTGGGGAGTGGTCTCGCGGAAGAAGGTGCCCACGAAGTTGTCCGGGTCGGCGTAGTCACCGCTCCAGCCCAGCAGGAAGAGCTGGCCCTTGCCGTCGCCCTGGATGCCCTGCAGGTAGTCCGGCGTCCACGGGACGGTCTTCGGGACGATGGTGAACCCGACCTTCTCCAGGTCCGCGGCGAACGACTCGTACACCGCCTGGGGGTTCGGCATGTACGGGCGAGAGACGTTGGCCGGGTACCAGAACTCCAGCTTCAGGTCCTTCTCGCCGGACTCGGCGATGAGCTGCTTGGCCCGGTCGGGGTTGTACTCGTAGCCCGCGATGCCGGGGTTGTAGCCCCACTGCGACGGCGGCAGGAACTGGTTGGCCACCTCGGCGCCTTCCGGGTACGCCGCGGAGAGCAGACCCTGGCGGTTGAGGGCGTGGGCGATCGCCTGCCGGATCTTCTGGTTCTTCAGCAGCGGCACCTTCTGGTTCATGCCGACGTACCCGACGTTGAAGGCCGGCCGCTCGACCACCTGGCCGACGCTGCGCACGGCCTCGATGTCGGCTGCCGCGACGCCCTCGTAGGCGTCGATCTCGCCGGCCTGCAACGCCTGCATGCGGGCGGTCGCGTCGGCGATCGGCCGGAAGATGATCTCGTCCAGCGCGGGCCTGCCCTCGCGGTAGTTCGGGTTCGCCTCCAGGATCAGCCGCTCGCCCCGCTCCCAGCTGACGAACTTGAACGGGCCGGTGCCGGCCACCACCTTGGTGCCGAAGCCGCCGCTGTAGGCGATCGAGTCACCGCTGACCGTGAGGTCGGTCCCGCCGTCCGCGATCGCCTTCGGGCTGGCGATGGCGAAGGCGGGCAGCACCAGGCCGGACAGCAGCGCGGACGACGGCTGGGTCAGGCGCAGCGTGGCCACCGAGTCCTCGGTGGCCTCACAGGCGGCGTAGCGGCTGGTCTTCGGCGCCGACTCGGTGTCCTGGGTGGCGAAGCCGCCGAAGATGGTCTGCCAGTAGTACGAGATGTCGCCGTTCTGTTGCGGGCCCTTGAAGTTGTACCACCGGTCGAAGTTGTAACAGACCGCCTTGGCGTTGAACGGCTCTCCGTCGTGGAAGGTGACGTCCTTCGCCAGATTGAAGGTGTAGGTCAATCCGTCGTCGCTGACCGTCCAGTCGGTTGCCAGCGACGGGACGACGTCGGTCGTTCCCGGCTTCAGGGCAACCAGCGTCTCGTAAACCTGGAAGATGACCCGGAACGACTCCCCGTCGGAGACGTACGCCGGGTCCAGGGTCTTGGGGTCGTCGGAGGCGCCGAAGACGAAGGTCTTCCGGTCTCCGTCCCCGCTCGAAGTGGTGCCACTGCAACCGGCGGCTGCGGCGAGCAGCCCCGCAGCGGCCGACAGGGCGACCAGTCGCCCAACTCTGCCGTACACACGCATGTCATCCTCCTTGGCTGTCCGTCGCGCGAACCGCTGAGCACGGTCGGCCATCCCTTGTGGATCTCCGCACGAGCCCGGGCCGGGACGGTTGCCGGTGGGACGCCGAGATCCGGGGTGGACGTGAGGCGTGGCGAACGGGTTGCTCATCGCATACCTGGGCGGGGGTGCGGTGCACCTCCGTGAGGGTCAGCTTTGCCAGGCAGACTAACCACCGTTAACGGCTGGTGCAATGTACAATTGCAACCTCGTGTTCCAATCGTGACCCCGGAGCGGGACACCCCACCGCACGGACCGCGACGAACGGCACCCATCTGCCCGGGCGGCCACCCGACCCACCGAGCGACCCCCACATCCACAAGCGACCCCCGCCGTACCACGACATGCACTCGCCGCAGGGCGAGGAGCGGCGACGGTATCGAGTGGCCTGCTTCTGTGCCATCGCTGGTGCGGCGGAACCCACCGACTCACCGCAGGGAGGACACTGTGTCCTGGAGACCGGGAACAAACCGACGGCGCTGGGCGGCGCTCGTGCTCGCCGTGCTCGCCGCGAGTGCGCTCGTCGCACCACAAGCCGCCAGCGCTCAACCGCCGGCGTCCACACCGGAGCTCGTGCCGCTCGATCCGCAGAACTGGGACAACCAGTACGACCTCACCTGGGACGACTTCACGCCCGTGCCCGGAGTCGACTGGACCGACCCGCAGCGCACGCCGTCGGTGCGGCGTTGGAAGGCCGCGCTCGTCGTCCTCGACTACCCCAACATGCCGTTCCAGATCACCCAGGCGCCGGGCTCGACGGTATTCGGCAACCCCATCGGGGTCGGGAACGTGCCGCGCGACGGCGTCGCGGCGTTCTACCGCGACCTGCTCAACAAGCCCGGACCGTTGAACCACCGGCAGACGCTGAACTCCTACTGGATGGAGGTCTCGTACGGCAAGTACGGCGTCGACCTCGATGCCTTCGGCTCCTACCAGCTGCCCCGCAACCACTTCGAGTACGGCAACTCCCCGTACGGCAACGCGAGCAGCTGCCCGCCCCGCTTCACCTGCAACGGAAACTTTGCCCAGGACGCCCGTAACCTGTGGGTCGCCGACGTCGGCACGGCCGTCGCCAACTCGTACGACCAGGTCTTCTACATGGGCGCCGGCCTCGACGAGTCGACCGCCTGGCAGGTCTTCGGTGAGATGATGTTCGCCTCGCCCGAGGACGTACCGGACGAGTTCGGGCCGCCGCGGGAGTTCGACCCGGACGGCACGATGACCAACTGGATGCCGACCCGGTACATCCCGTGGACCTCGTGGGCGGCCGGTTCGTTCACCTGGGCCAGCGCGGGGAACCGATCCGCCAACATGGCCGAGTCGTCCGGCACCGCCGGGTACGCGCACGAGTTCAGCCACATTCTCGGCATCGGCGACAACTACAACGGTGCATTCGCGGTACCCGCGCAGCGGACCTTCACCGGGCAGTGGGACATGATGAGCCAGGGATCCTGGAACGGCCCCACCGGTATGCACACCCGCTGGCGGGTGCCGGCCGACGGGGGATCAACGGTCGGACCACACCACAACATCCGGAACAAGCTCCAGCTCGGCCTGGCCACCACGGCGGACATCGTGGACCTCAACAGGAACGGGCTGGCAGGTTCGGGAGTCGTCGTCGCCAAGGTGCGGGCCCGAGCGGTCGGCCCGAAGGCGGACGAACTGCTCGGCGTGCGGATCGCCCTCGACGGTGCGGCACCGCTCGACCGGACACCGTCGTGTCACCCGTCCACCGGCGGGCTGAACTGCGCGGGAAACAGCGACTACCGGCACTACACCATCGAGACCGTGCAGCAGATCGGCGTCGACTCCTTCGTACCCGGCAACGGGGTGATCATCAACAAGACGAAACCGCAGGCCACCAACTGCGGCACCGCCTCGTGCTTCGCCTGGACCATTGACCCGAAGCCCGAGGACATCGGCATGGTCGACTTCTACCAGCCGGACGGCACACCGCGCATGGTGGTGCCGGGTGATCCCCGGCAGCTCAACGACGCGACGTTCAACGTGGGGACCAACTCGGGCACCGAGTACGAGTGGGTGGACCCGCACAACCGGCTGCACTTCTACATCATCGATCTCGTGGTCGACGCCGACGGCATCCGGACCTACACGGTGGCCGTACGGTCCCTCGACGGCGCCGGGCCGCACGAGCGCGGCGTCCGGGTCGATCCCGGCAGGGCTGAGCCGAACCCCTCCGGAACGGCCGCCACCTGCACGTTCCGCCTGAACAACACGGGCGCGGCAGCCGCCGTCGACCGTGGACTGCACCCCAGCGACGTCGGCGACAAGGTACGGGCCGACGTGTACCGGCTGTCGGTCGAGTCGTCCGGGTCGGGCTGGCGCGCGGAACTCTACAACGAACTCGCCACCGCCCAGTTCGGGCAGAGCGTGACCGTGCCGGTGCACGTCATGCACGGTCCCGGGGCGGCGAACGAGACGACGGTGACGTTGAGCGCGGTCTCCGAGAGTGATCCGACCGCTCGGTCGACCGGCACCTGCACGGTCACCCCCGACCCGACGCCCACCTGGGACGTCGAGGTCGAGGCTCGTGCGCAGTGCATCGGCGCCAACGCCTACGTCTCGGTCAACGCCCGTAACGGCGACGACGTGCCGCTCACCGTGGAGCTGATCACGCCGTACGGCTCGCGGACGGCGACCGGCATCGCCCCGGGCAAGGCCGCCTACCAGGCGTTCAACACGCGAGGTGGGTCGATACCGGCTGGCACGGCGACCGTGAAGGTCACCGGGACGCTCGACGGAGCGCCGGTGACCGGGCAGATCGAGGCGCCGTACGGCGCGGGCAACTGCCGCTAGTTAGGGTTCCGGTAGACGAAACCGGCGGCGGCCCGCACGGGCCGCCGCCGGTTTCTCGTTCCTACTGCCGACCAGTTCCTACCTGGTGACCAGGTCGTTCATCTGCGCGCGCAGCGTGTCGGTGCCGCCGGGCCAGCCCCGTAGCAGTTTGCCGCCCTTGCTCACCAGCGCGATCAGCGGCGGCTCCTCGACCCGGTACTTCTGCCAGATCTGTCCGCTCCGGTCGATCCCCACCGGATGCTTGACCCCGTTGTCGCGGACGTACTCGCTCATCCGCTCGACGGTCGCGTCGTTGCCCACGCCGACGAAGAGGATCGCATCCCGGTAGTCCTCGACGAGCTGGTTGATCTCCCGCTGCTGCTCGGTGCAGAGCGTGCACCAGGGTTCGAGGAAGACCAGGACGACCGGTCGGCGGTCCCATTGTTCCGACATGTTCAGGACGGCGCCGTCGAGCAGTTCCAGGGCGAATCCGGGGGCGCGCGGAGCGCTGGTGGGCGGCGCGACGAAGGTGACGCCGTCGGGTACCGGGCCCGGGAGGACCGCCGACGGAGGCTGGCTGGCGTCGCCGGCCGAACCGGTGCAGCCGCCGAGCGCCAGGGCGACGACCAGCATCGCCGATGGAAGAACAGAGCGCCTCATGACACCACCACCTCGCCCGCGAACTCGGCGGTCTCGCTCTTCTTGATCGGTACGCCCGGCCGCCCGTCGAGCACCAGGAGGTGCCCTTCGACCTGCTCTTCGGCTTCGACCTCGAGCCGCATCACGCACAGGGTCGGCTCCCGCCGGACGTTGCTGTTGAAGTCGACGTCCATCGCCTTCTCGGAGGTCCCGGAGGGGAGCGTGCCCCGAGCGATCTCGCGGCCCTCGTCATCCTGGATGACGAACGGCGCCTCGGCGTGGGCGAAGCGGTACGGCCCGGCCCCGGCGCAACTGGTGCCGGCCGGGCGCAGGCTCCAGTCGGGAATGGTCAGCCGGACCACCTGGGTTTTCGCGGGAGCGGCGGGTGGATCGGCGTTGCCGGAGCAGCCGCTGCCGAGCGTCACGCTGAGCGCGACGACGCCGAGCAGGAGGACTTGTGGTCGGGTCATCGTGGCATCTCTCCCCACGGCACCGGCAGGCCCGGCACGGTTCGGATCATGGCGGAGTCCTCCGACGCAAAGGGGTGGGGGGCCACGTCGCCGTGGCCCCCCACCGGTCCATTACTCGAACAGGGACAGGGTCAGCGTCGAGGTGTACGCACCCGCGGCGACGTCCGCCGGGGTCCGCAGGAACAGGTCGGCGTTGACCGAGTAGGCGTCACCGGCGACCGCGCCGGAGTCGAAGGTCGAGACGAGGAGTTCCTGGTCGACCAGACCCACGTTGTTACCCGGCTGGGTCGCCTCGTCGAGGACGGTCACGACCTCTTCGCCCTCGGACACCAGGCCGGTGTCGCCGCCGTCGATCAGACGCGGCTTCCAGCCCAGGTGCCCGGCACCGATCGGCGCCTGACCGGCACTACCGACGAAGTCGGTCGCGCTACCCAGCACCGCCCACGCCGCACCCGCCGGCACCTCATCCGCCGTACGCGTGTCCGTCACCGTCACCGTCGGCAGGGTGCCGACAAACTGACGGACCAGCAGGGTCGAGCCGTCCTCGGCCAGCGCGACCGAGTCACCGGCGATCGACATCGCCAACACACCCGGCTCCCTGATCGGCTCGATATCCACCGTCACCCGCACATCCGACTCGTCACCAGGCTCGGCCAGAGCCGGCGACCCGATCGCCACCGAACCGGCCAACATGGCACCCGCGGCACCCGCCGCGAACAGCCGCTTACGATTCCATGTATTCACTTCGATCCTCCGCTATCACTCGTCGTTGTCGTTCCGGGATCAGTTGGCGCAGTCGATGGCCGGGTGTTGCGCGGTGACCACGGACGTCACCTGCTCGCCGTTGATGGAACCGGTGGCGCGGACGGTCGCCGTGCCGGCCGCGATCGAGGTCGATCGGGTGGCGAACTGCTGGTAGGCGTTCCCGGTCGGTGCGACGTTGGTGAAGGACTTGTCGCCGTAGGTCGTCTCCAGGGCGATGGTCACCGGCCCGTCGTGGTCGTTGCGGGCCTGCACCGCGACGTACGCCTTACCGGCGACGCACCGGGCCTGGGCGGTGGCCGTGACGGACACCTCGCGCGGCGTGGTGTCCCGGACGTGCACGTCGCAGGTCACGCTGGTCGACTTGCTCGGGTCGCTCTCCGAGGTCGCGGTCAGGGTGACCGTGGTCTGGTTGGCCGATCCCGGGTTCCGGCTGGCGTAGACCGGCACGTCGACGGTGCCGCCGGCCTTCGCCGAGACGACCTCGTACGGCATCCAGGCCGTCCAGCCCTCGCCAACGGAGTTCGCCGAGAGCCGATACACGTCGGAGTCGACGTACGTCGACACGTCGCGCGGATGCCCGGCGGTGACGCCCGCCGCTCCGGTGTTGGTCAGCGGGAAGGCGCACCGCGCCGTCCGCGACGGCTGCACGCCGTCCTTCACCGGCTGGCCCACCGCGACGCCACGCGCGTTCGGCCCGGCCCCGTCCAACGACCGGACGGCCACCGTGTACGACAGCACGCCGTCGGCGTCCCGACGCAGGTCCAGCACGTAGACGTGCAGCCGGTTGGCCTCGTCGACGTACTCGTACTTCGAACCGGAGTCGGTGCCGGCGTGGAACAGCGCGTCGTTGAGCTGCCGGTGGTCGGCGATGGTGGCCATCACCGGGCTGCCGTCCGGCGCGTAGTAGTCGACCATCTCGATGTCCTGCGGGTTGGCGTCGACCACCCAGTTGAAGCAGTTGTAACCGCAGGTGTTGCCCTCGCGGGTCTTGTTCTTGGCGATCAGGACGCCGTTGTCGGGGGTGAACGAGTCGAAGCCCATCCGGTCCACGACCTCGACGGTGTAGTCGTCCCAGCCGGTGTTGCCGTGGCAGTACGGATCCGTGTTGATGGTGCAGTCGGGAGTCCGGTCGGGACGACCGGTGCCGTCCAGGCCGATCCGTACGCCGGAGACCCCCTCGGGCCCCGGGTCGACCGCACGCGCGGTGACCTCGGCGACCACGACGCCGGAGTCGGCCAGCGCCTGCCGGCTGAGCCGGAGCACGTTCGCCGCCGGCACGATGTTCATCGTTATCCTGTTGCGCAGCATCAAGCCGGCCGGGCTCCAGCCGCCCTGGTTCGGCGGGACGACCCAGCGCATGTGGTGGCCGCCGGGACCGTTGAACGAACCGCGGTCCATCATGTCCCAGGGCGCCGAACCGACCCGGTGGAAGGGCGACGGCGGGTTCTCCCGATGGGAGAACGGGTTGTTGTTGTTGTCGCCCATGCTGAAGAAGAAGTGGCCCATCTCGTGGGTGATGGTGCCGGAGCTCTCACCCTGCCGGATCGACGCCTGCCCCCAGTGCTGGGCCGCCGCCTTCCAGGACGTCCACTCGACGTAGCGGGTGGGGGCCCAGTTGGGCATGCTCTCGGAGCCGGGGATGTGCTTCGGGCCCCACTCGTCGGGGATGTCCTCCTTGTTGAGGAACATCATCTCGCCGAACTCCTGCCAGATGCTGGTCTCGTCGTAACCGGCGTAGACCCGCAGGATGACGTCGTACCCACAGTTGCCGGTACAGCCGCGGTCGGCCCGCCAGGCGTTGGCCGCATCGTTGTTGAGGTTCCCGTTGCAGGTGAAGCCCCTCGGGCAGGCCGACTGCTGGTTGAACTCGTTCAGCCCGTACTCGAAGAGGTTGCGCGGCATCCGGTAGGGGCCGAACGCGTCGAGCTCACTCACCCCGAACTGGCCACGGCTCTGCTCCATCCAGTACTCGTGGATGGTGCGCCCGTGGTTGAGTTCGCCGGGGTTCATGTAGTAGTCGCGGTAGAACTCCGGGACGGCGTTGCGGGAGATCGGGTCGATCTGCGGGTTGCCGAACAGGTCGCTCTTCTTCGGCTGGGTCATGACGAACGGCTGGTCGGGGAAGTCGACCGCCACCAGCGCGATGCGCAGACCCCGTACTGACGGCTTGATGTTCGGATCGTTCCAGTTCGTGTTCGGGATGTCGTTCCAGTCATCCCACGTCATGTCGTACTGGTTCTTCCAGTTCTGCGGGTCGACGGGCTGGAGCGCGTTCGGCGGGTTCACCGGCGGCGCGGCGTGCCCGGGCATCGCCGGCGTCGCCAGCAGAGTCAGGGCGCTGGCCGCGGCCACCAGATATCGCAACCTGCGCCGCCAGGGGGTGGGTTTCGGGAGGTACTCGTCTGTCACGACGTCTCCTTCTGCATCGACAGTTGTCGGGCCATCCGGGGAAAACGTCTTGCGATTCCGTGTTCAGAGAGACCGTCAATAGGGCTGGCGGGCTGTGCCGCGCCCTATTGACGGTCTCTCTTTTCGATGCCCCGTCGTCACTCGTCGTCGTTGTTCCGGGGGATCAGTTGGCGCAGTTGACGCCCGGGTGTTGCGCGGTGAAGACGGTCGACATGTCCGCGCCGTTGACGGAACCGGTGGCGCGGACGGTCACCGTGCCGGCCGCGAGCGAGGCCGTCCGGGTGGCGAACTGCTGGTAGGCGTTTCCGGTCGGCGCGACGTTGGTGAAGGACTTGTCGCCGTACGTCGTCTCCAGGGCGATGGTCACCGGCCCGTCGTGGTCGTTGCGGGCCTGCACCGCGACGTACGCCTTACCGGCGACGCACCGCGCCTGGGCGGTGGCCGTCACCGGCTGGCCGAGGTTCCGGAAGGTGAGGTCGTTCGCCTCTTCGACGTTGCCGTTGTGGTCGGTCGCGCGGTAGCTGATCGTGTGTTGGCCCGCGGTCAGCACCGGGAACGGCTCGTCATAGGTCTCCCACGGGCCGCTGTTCAGCCGGTACTCGATCCGGTTCACACCGGAGCCCCAGCCGTCCTCCGCCGAGAGCCGGACGGTCGGATTGACGTACCAGTCACCCTGCCTCGGCGGGTCCTGCGTCAACTCGATGGTCGACGTGGGTGCGTCGACCTCGATCTTCTTCAGGGCGGAGCGGAGGTTGGGCAGCGGGCCGATCTGCTGAACGGTGTTGCCGCCCTGCGGGGTCCCGGTTTCCTTGAGCAGCTCGGCGATCTGCGCGGCGCTCCAGACCTCCTGGTCGGTGGCCTTCAGGTAGGACTGGATGGCCACGACCGCGCTGGTGACGATCGGTCCGGCGCCGGAGGTGCCACCGAACGACCGGGTGTACCGGATGTTGATGTTGGCCGGAGTGGTCCCGCCCTGGAGGTTGCCGTTGCTGCCGGTGGTGGTGATGTTCTGGCCCCAGCCCTGCAGGTCGACGCGCGAGCCGTAGACGGAGAAGCTCAACCGTTCCCGGGTGGTGTTGCTGCCGGCGCCGACGATGATCGCGCCCGAGTCGCGGACGCTCCGGTTGAAGCGCCCGAGGAACTCCGGGCCGTCCAGGTTCTCGCCCCCGTTGCCGCCGGTGGCAACCACCGTGACCCCGAGCTGTGTGAGCAGCACGGTGGCGTCGAACGCGGACTGCATCCATTCGATCGGCACGTACCGGGTACCCCCGTTCGGGCCGACGGTCTGCTGCTCGATGAGCAGCGCGTCGCCCGGCTCAAGGAACTGCGACGCGTACACCATCGCCTCGGCGGGCACCCAGCTCGTCCGGCTGGGAGTGACCTGCCGGACCGGGGACATGCCGTACATCGTGGCGTCCGGCACCCCGCCGGTGATGCCGTACCCGTTGTCGCGGGCGACCAGTTGGCCGAAGACGGCGGTCCCGTGTTCGTCGGCGAACGTGGTGACCCGTGGGAACGCGGTGCCACCGAGGTCCGTGGACCAGTCGAGCTGGAGATCCTCGTGGAACGGGTTCCAGTCGTACTCCAGGTCGACGATCCGGATTCCGGCGCCCCGGGTGCGCGGGTCCCGGTGCGCGAAGTCCGCGTCGATGCCCTCCGAAGCCGGGCGGAGGTAGCCCTGCATGGGGG